>NZ_AP024601.1:222500-357500 GCF_018326425.1 Polycladomyces abyssicola | reverse complement strand
TCCTGAGCCAGGATCAAACTCTCCTAAAAATATCACTCAAGAAGAACTGACGAGTCCTTCCTCCACTCTTCAGTTTTCAAGGAACGCCACTCGATTGCTTCTCGCAATCTCGTTTTTCATCCTCCCGCGCTCTCGCGCGGCGACAAGATCAATCTTATCACTTTCACCCGATCTTGTCAACGCTTTTTTTCGAGGTTTTTTTGTTTGCCTTCCGGACATCCTGTCCGTATCGGCGACAGCAATTAATATATCACGGTCGACATGTTTCGTCAACACTTTTTTTCAAAAGAATTACCGCGGCCGGCCTGGCGGGAATTTCATACGTATTCTACGTTCCATTCCCATTCTCAATCCCCTTTTCCCCCACCGCCTTCCTTTTGTGAATCACCCATTCCGCACCGATCTGATCCAGTGATTGTCCCAAAGCCTTTTGCACCGCTTTTCTTGTGCGTGCATTGCAGATCGCCAGTTTATCCGAACTGTCCTGGTCGATCACGGGAAACATCGCCAAGACGGCAAAGAGCCGCTGCAATTTCTTTTCTCCGTAACGCTCAACCAAAAACTGAAAAAAATCACGGGATTGGGCATAGAACTGGGTAGCTTCCACATCCGACAACCGTTCCAGATTGCGCTGTTCCAAATCACGGACCGTCCACATTGGTGTCACCGAAACCGTAGGATCTTCATGCTCCTTCAATCCGGGCAGCAAATGGGACTGATAATATCCGGCTGCTCCCTCCTGCAACCAATATGCCGCATTGTCTCCTGTCAATTCACTGATCATGTGATGCGTCATCTCGTGCACAATCCCCATGGCAAACGAGGGTTCCCAATCGTCCACATTCGACAGACCGACGAACTTGATCGCCTGTCCCGCTTCATGCCAACCGGCTGCCCACATTGGGAGTGACAATTTGACCGATTGCCTGAATACTTCCGGATGGTGGTACAATTTCACCTCCACATCGCGTCCGGGTGTCCACCCATATTTGGAACGAAACTGTATCAGTGACCGCTTCACTGTTCCCAATGCCACTGTAGCTTGATCGTGCAGACGTTGGTCGGTGTAACGCACGATCACACCTGTTCCCGTCATATGCCGAAACGGGTAATCTGAATCCCGCCATCCTTGATCTGTTCGCTGAAACAAGAGAGGGAATTTCACTGCATATCGGGTACCTTTTCTTCGATAAGACTGTTCCACCCAGGCCAATACTTGATACGGACGGTACGGAATGACCGAAAGCACATCCAGTCGGTATGAACCACGATCGACATAACGGATAGCGTCTTGGAACCAACGTTTTTGTTCTTGCATGTAGACCGGACGATCCGGGTGAAGTACACGTTGAAAAGAAACCCAATCCCGTCGGTTGACCGCCTGTGCTTTCTCATGTACCAGTTGAACGATCTGTTGGGCAACCGGGGGACAAGGTGCAGCTGACACCGTCCCTTGACACAGCAACCACCCTGCCAACCATCCTGTAGCGATCAACCTACATCTCCGCATGGTCAACCATCGTTTCACCCATCATCCACCCTCTCCGGTTTCTTCATCTTATAATGTGAAGCAAATGAACGGACATCATACGAGAAGAAAAGAGATGCAACAAAAAACGGAGCCCAAATGGGCTCCATCCAGGTTGTTGACAAAGTTTACGGGCTCCGATTTCCCGTCTCCGCTCCATAGCGACAGCTAGAGTCGCTCGGCGGGAAATTCGAGCCCGTCTCTCTAACAGAGGGTGGGCGTTTTCCCACGAGCGATCTCTGAGCTTGGCGAAACAGGAGCGAGAGGGAAAACGGCTCATCCGAGATAACGATAGTACACCACTTTGTAAGCAGTCGCGACGAACACGTATGGCTCCGTTGTTATACCGTCACTCCCACTCAATTGTCGCCGGGGGTTTGGAGGTGATATCGTAGACGACACGGTTGACACCGTCCACTTCATTGACGATCCGATTGGCGATGCGTTCCAACACGTCGTACGGAATCCGTGCCCAGTCCGCCGTCATCCCGTCAACAGAGGTGACGGCCCGGATGCCGACCGTGTACGCATAAGTACGGGCATCCCCCATGACACCTACACTGCGGAAATCAGGAAGGGTGGTGAAGTACTGCCAAATCTCCCGATCCAGACCGGCACGCTGGATTTCCTCGCGCAATATGGCGTCCGACTCCCGCACGATCGTCAGCTTCTCCTCCGTCACTTCACCGATCACACGAATGCCCAACCCCGGACCCGGGAAGGGTTGCCGCCACACGATCTCTTTGGGCAGTCCCAGCTCTTCACCCACTTTCCGCACTTCATCCTTGAACAGGGTGTTCAGAGGCTCGATCAACTCCATCCGCATGTCCTCCGGCAGACCGCCCACGTTGTGGTGGGATTTGATCGTTTGCGCCGTGGCCGTACCGGACTCGATGATATCGGTATACAGCGTACCCTGCCCGAGGAAATGATGTTCCCCCAGCTTGTCGGATTCTTCCTCAAACACACGGATGAATTCGTTGCCGATGATTTTCCGTTTTTGTTCGGGATCGGTTACCCCTTTCAGCTTTTGCAGGAACCGCTCCCGTGCGTCCACTTTGACCACATTCATATGGAAATGGTCGGCGAACGTGCGCATCACGCTCTCCGCTTCCCCTTTGCGCAACAATCCGTGATCCACAAACACACAGGTGAGCTGTTCTCCCACCGCCTTGTGAATCAAAACGGCCGCGACGGAAGAATCTACACCGCCGCTCAGTGCACACAACACCTTTTTGTCCCCTACACGCTCGCGGATTTCCCGGACCGTGTCGTCAATAAAGGTCTCCATGCTCCAGTTTCCTTCGCAGCCGCAAACATCATACAGGAAATGACGGATCATTTCGTCGCCGTTGACGGTATGACGCACTTCCGGATGAAATTGGACGGCGTAGATGCGCCGATTGGGATCGCTCATCGCAGCCACGGGTGCCGATTCGGTCCGACAATCCACTTGGAAGCCGGACGGCGGTTCCACCACCACATCGCTGTGGCTCATCCACACCAATTGTCGACGGTCCATGTCGCGGAACAAAGGAGAATCGGATACCACTTCGGCTTCCGCTTTTCCGTATTCACGCTTGTGGGCCCGTTCCACCCGGGCACCGAAATGGGCCGAGATCAACTGCATTCCGTAGCAGATCCCCAAAATGGGTACACCCAACTCGAAAATGGCCGGGTCACACTTGGGCGCCCCTTCAGCATAGACGCTCGCCGGACCGCCGGAAAACACGATGCCTTTCGGTTGCATCTCCCTCAGCTGATCCGCCTTGATATCAAACGGAAGCAATTCGCTGAACACACCCAGATCGCGAATCCGACGGGCGATCAGCTGGTTGTATTGTCCGCCAAAATCCAGTACCACCACACGTTCCATCGGCTTGTCCATCCCCGCATACTCCTTCCACAGGCAAGATTCCATACAAAAAGACCGGGTCTGTACCGCTCGACCTGGCGATACGGGACTCGGTCGACCGATCGCTTATGAGGAAACCGACATCAGTCGTTAGCAAGATATCATGATGATAACTTTATGCTGTCCTTATATGGGATCATCATACCAATCGCCCATAATACGGTCAAGGGCGCAACCGTGACAGGGATTTTTTCCCGGGATACGTCACCCTAGATCCGATTCCGCCGCTCCTTGCGGCGACGGTAGGAAATCAAGGCCCAATAGACCAGCACGTATCCAACTACTGCCACCACCGCTCCCACGATGGCGCTGCCCACGAAGAATGCCAGTCCTTTCTCCTTCCACGTGTGCCAGGTAGTCAAATCATGCCAATGGGGTGAACCAACGGCTTGTTTGCCCCCGCCGATCAATCGGTTACCCAACGTATAATTGATATACAAGAAAATGGGCAAAATCACTTTGCCCATCAGGTACCCGATCAGTGCTGCGGGCAGACTGCCCCGGAACAATAAGTTGAGCGGGTACAACAGGAAAAAGGCGATTCCCAAGGTGGGCAACGTGATAAATTCCAAAAAGACGCCAAGGGCGAACCCTTTGGCCACAATCGACGGTGCGCCCTTGGTACGGAGAAGTTTGAGGTATTCGAGACGGATGCGCCGAAAAGCGTTTCTGATCATACGACCGCTCCCATTGATTTTTCTTCTCTTACATTATAACGGACAACCACGGGCTGTCGTGCAGGGAGAAGTTGGTGACACAAAATATTCCCCGTATCCGCCAAAAATGAATCTCACATGCTAGGTTTGTGACTGACCAGAAACGCCCTAATCAGCTCTCCTTTTCCGCTATCTTGACCATACACATCCCTTTCGGTCAACTCGATCTCTGATTTTTCCCTGAGCGCCATCGCCACAACGGTATGGCGAGAAACACGACTCCGAAGGCGAAGGTAGCAATCCCCCACCACCAATCGATGTTCCAACCGTTCAATGTCTTCGTTTGCGGATGAAACAACAACCCGTACACCATCAGCAAGACCCCGTAGATCACAAACAACACTCCCGTCAAAAAACGAAGATCCAGCCAAATGGAAGATCGCTTCATTTCTGATCCCTCCTCACCAGAAGTACCAATTGAGTCCCACCAGCAACAACGCGGCCACCACCGCCATCCAACCCGGGTGCAGATACCATTTCCATCCCCGATACGACGGCAAGGAAGTGGTCCCGTAAACCAGCCCTTTCAGCTCCTCATCCGTTTTGGGCTTGGTGAACAGCGAGACGATCACTGTCACCACCACCGTGATCACCCATGCCCACCAAGCGCGCCAAAAGTTACCCTCTTGCGGACTGGTGAAAAAGTTTTCCGGTATGGCAACCATGAGCAATATCGCTCCCGCTGTACCAGCAACCAACCCCCAGAAACCTCCCCACGGCGTGGCCCGCTTCCAAAACATCCCCAACAGGAACGTGGCAAACAGCGGCGCGTTAAAGATGGAGAACAACAACTGCATATAATCCATCACACTGGGGAAACCGGCGGCGAGATAGGCAGCGCCGATACTGATCAGGACCCCGACCACGACCGCCCAACGGCCCATTTTGACATAATGCTCGTCACTGGCGTCCTTTTTGATGTACGCTTGGTAGATGTCATACGTCCACACTGTCGTGAAAGCGGTCACATTTCCTGCCATACCGCTCATGAAACTGGCCAACATCGCCGTCAAGCCGAGCCCCAGCATACCCGGCGGGTAATACCGTTCCATCAGCAACGGTAACGCCAAATTATAACTGGGTCCTCCGGGCTTTCCGAGATCGTGGAATAACACCGCCGCGATTAAACCGGGGATGATTACCAGAAAAGGGACGATCATTTTCCACAGTGACGCGTAGATCGGCGTCAATTGAGCCGAACGCAAATCTCGTGCGGCAAATGCACGTTGCACCACCAGGAAATCGGTCGTCCAATAACCGAACGACAACACAAAACCCAAGCCCAGTACGACACCCAACCAATGGATCCCCATCGCATTATGTTCAGGATGGTCCAAACCCGCCCACAGATGGCCGAAGGATTCCGGCAAGCGCTGGATCATGGCCTCCCAGCCGCCCAGTTCATGGAGACCGAGGACGGGAATCAGCAATAACCCGAGCCAAATCAGGAAAAACTGAACGACCTCATTGTAAATGGAAGAGGTTAACCCCCCAGTCCCACATAAATCAACACAACCAATGCCGATACAAGTATGCTGATGTTCATGGACCAGCCCACCAAAACCTGAAAAATCAATGCCATCGAATACAGGCTGATCCCGGAGACCAATACCGTCATGACGGCGAAGGAAACAGCATTCAAACCACGGGTCGCCTCATTGAAACGGTATTTCAGATATTCCGGAACCTACCGCACACGGGACACATAATAAAACGGCATCATGTACAAACCCAAAAACAACATCGCCGGTACGGCTCCGATCCAGTAAAAGTGCGTTGTCATCCAACCGTATTCCGCACCGTTGGCCGCCATCCCCAATACTTCCAACGCTCCCAGATTGGCTGACAGAAATGCCAAACTGGTGATCCAGCTCGGAATCGAGCGTCCGGACAGAAAAAAGTCCTCTCCCGTTTTCGCTTTGCTTTTCAACAACCATCCGATCCCAATTACGAATACGAAATAGATCAAGACAAACACGTAATCAATCCAACCGGCATTCAGCAATACATCCTGATTCAATTATTGCCACCTCCGTCTGGTTTCTTGATACCGCTTTCAAGGCATTGTGTTTGATACCTTCCGTTAATTAATAATTTTAATTATCTATCAACGAGATTGCAAGCAATTATATGACTATTTGGAAATAAAGGCAGATTCCGTCCATATATTAAACTAAGCCAAGCCCAATACCACTTCCTACACGGAGGTCGATTTCATTGCGTATTTTGCTCTGTTGCTCGGGTGGGATGTCCACCAGCTTGTTGGCGGAACGGATGGAACAGGCCGCTAGGGACCAGGGGCTGACTGTCGACATCCAATCGGTTGGCGTTCATGAGTTTGCAGCAGTGGTGCGGAAATTCGACGTGGTCCTGTTAGGGCCGCAAATCCGGCACAGATGGGCCCATCTCAAGTCCATCGCCGACGCCAACGGCGTTCCGATCGCGCTTCTCGACCCGGTCGCCTACGGCATGATTGACGGACAGCAAGCCCTCAAACAAGCGTTGGCCTGCTTGTCCACATCCTGAGGAGGGAAATGGATGAACCGCTTAATCCAATGGTTGGAGCGGACCCTTCTGCCCATCGCCGGTAAAATCGCGGAACAACGCCATCTCCAAGCGATTCGTGATGGTTTGATCGCGGTCATGCCCTTTGTAATCATCGGCTCCTTCTTCCTGATTCTCGCATTTCCCCCAATCATGGCACTGGATCGATGGGTGAACCCGTATCGACCGTCTCTGCTCATGCCGGTTCAAGCAGGCATTCACATGATGGCCCTGATCGCCACACTGGCGATCGGATATCGTCTGGCCGAACGATACAAATTGGATGCCCTGGCGGGGGCCACCATCAGTTTGATCGCATTTTTATTGGCGACCCCGTTGCAGAACGAACAGTTGCCGGTGCTGTATCTCGGCTCCAAAGGGTTGTTCGTCGGTATCGTACTGGCCGTTTTTTCAGTGGAAATCCTCCGCTGGTTCGTCCGCCGCGATTGGGTCATTCGTATGCCTGCCAGTGTCCCTCCGGCTGTGGCCCGTTCGTTTGCGGCGTTACTTCCGGGGTTGCTGGTGATGATCCTGGTATGGGGTGTCCGTCTGCTGTTGGAACACACATGGGGCATCTCCATCCATCAAGTGGTGCAACAAGTGTTGAGCGATCCCCTGCACTACCTGGGCGGTACGTTCAGCGGTGCACTGATCTCCGCTCTGTTGATGGGGTTGCTCTGGTCGATCGGCATTCACGGTGATGCCGTCGTCGGCAGTGTGATGGCACCCATTTTCCTCAGTCTTACCTTACAAAATCAAGATGCAAAGTTGGCGGACACAGCCATACCTAATACGGTGTGTAACCAATTTTTTGATTTGTTCTTGAACATCGGCGGAACGGGGTCCACTTTGTCACTCACCTTACTGCTCCTGTTTTTTGCCCGGTCCCGCCAGTTGAAAAGTTTGGGGCGCATCGCCATTGCGCCAGGGCTGTTCAATATCAACGAACCCATCATCTTCGGCCTGCCCATCGTGATGAACCCGCTGTTGATCATTCCCTTCATACTGGTTCCCATCGCGACTACCACCCTCACCTATACGACGATGGAGTTGGGATGGGTACCGCGTCCCTATGCACTGGTGCCCTGGACAACACCGATCGGATTCGGCGGCTGGTTGGCGACAGGAAGTTGGAAGGGAGCGATACTTCAGCTGGTCAACATGACAGTGGCCGGACTGATTTATTATCCGTTTTTCCGTTTGTGGGATCGCAAAAAATGGGCGGAAGAAAAAAACGAGAGAAACCATGATGCCAATCCATCATGACTGAAGAGAAACAGCAGTCATTGGCAGGCAGAAACGGAAGAATTGCGCCTCCCTCATCAACAACAAAACGGATCTGATTCAGCCAGCAGCGCAGGGGATTGGATCATGAACAATGGATCCCCCAGAGTACCCCTGCCGCTCAACGAGATTTCAGACCCGTTCATCTCCCCGGTTTTATTCACCCATCCGGGGTCATTTTGTTTTCCCGCTCTCCCGTTTCTCCCATCCTTCTGTCAAAAAATAGCCACTCACCACACCACACAAGATGAAAAAAGAGACATCCACCCGAGCGAGAAAGGGAAACACCTTCATCACTTTGTCGCTCCATAACGGATAGTACAGCAACAAGGGAGAAACTGTGAAAAAAAGTGCAGGGATCACCAATACGAATTTTTCCCCGTTCCATTTCCACACACCAGGTTGACCCACACGCTGAAGCAAAAGCGGAATCCCCATCAACACCCCTGTCCATAAGGAAAAAACGATCACCGGAATCCAATACGGGTAAAACGGACCAAAAACGGACAACATTTCTTCTTGTTTGTCATCAACGTATTCCATCCACCGATCCAGATACAAAAAGAAAAAAAATCCATACAACACCCACCAAAGACGCCGTAGCAACCACATCCCTCCTTCAAACCGAATGATGGACCGGGTGGTTCGCTATAAACGTATTCATTTCGGTTCATTTTCATTGCCCGAAAAAATCCTATTGATTCTTTCATTACGGTCAATATAATGGGAGATTGGTATGCTGATCGTTTTTGAATGGGGGTGATGAAGATGACGTGGGACGTGTTCAATATCATGGGTATCGCAGCATTCGCTATCAGTGGCGCCATTGTGGCAATGGAAGAGAAATACGATATCTTGGGCGCACTCGTCCTCGGATTCGTCACCGCCTTCGGCGGGGGGATTATCCGCAACCTGCTGATCGGCCTTCCCGTCCATATGTTGTGGAAACAGGAAGCTCTGATCACAACGGCCCTGATCGCCATTGTGTTGGCCTATGTGTCACCGGACCGTTGGATCAATAACTATAAAAAGTGGATTGATTTCTTTGATGCCGTCGGTTTGTCCGCTTTTTCGATCCAAGGCGCTTTTTATGCCGTGCAGGCTCACCACCCGCTCGTCGCGGTCGTCTCGGCCGCTGTGCTGACCGGGATCGGCGGCGGCATTATCCGCGACGTACTGGCCGGCCGCAAACCGCTCGTGTTTCGCGGCGAGATTTACGCCATCTGGGCGATGGTGATCGGCCTGCTGATCGGATTGAAAGTGGTACAGCAAGGTTGGGAACTGTATGCCCTGTTCGTCGCCATCGTTGTGTTGCGCACCATGTCGTTTTATTTTGGCTGGCAGCTGCCATTGCGGGGGCTGGCCGAAGAAAAGAAACCATCCGCCAATATACCGGCAGAAAGTTGAACAGGCAACCCGTGTAAATGGGTTGCCTGTTTTTATATTCGTTAAAATCACCTGCAATGCTCGGCTGGCTTAGTATGTCTCTCACCCAGGAAAGCATTTGCTCCCTCACGGATTTACCAGACCCCGAGGCAGAAAAGTTCGACCCGGCATATCCTCACACCGACACTTTTTCGCCCATAAACTGATGTGAAAGGAGGTATTGGATTTGCCCAGAATTTACGTCTCTCTGTCAAAAAGACGTCTGTATCTATATGAGGGAAATTTGCTGATCAGAAGCTATCCGATCGGAATTGGTAAAATCCTCACGCGAACCCCTATCGGCAATTACGTGATCATCAACAAGGTTCCGTATCCGTACAGTCGACCGGGCGGCCCTCTCAGTCCCTACGGCACACTGTGGATGGGGCTGTCCCGACCTGGATACGGTATCCACGGCACCAATCGTCCATCCTCCATTGGCAAGATGGTATCCAGAGGTTGTATCCGCATGTTCAACCAACACGTAGAAGATCTTGGTCGAAGAGTCGGTATCGGTACATCGGTGATGATCCGTCCCTGACGTTCCATTATTCAAGCAATCGTTTTCTCCCTTGATCCAAAACGGGGTAAACCCAGGAGCTCTACTTGCAACCTGGGTTATTTGACATCAGCGA
Organism: Polycladomyces abyssicola; assembly: GCF_018326425.1. NCBI lineage: Bacteria > Bacillati > Bacillota > Bacilli > Caryophanales > Thermoactinomycetaceae > Polycladomyces > Polycladomyces abyssicola. Next base: position 347,453 of record NZ_AP024601.1, on the reverse strand, counting down.
TTAGCGTCTCTTTTTCTTCCCGCCTCTTTACGGTGCGTTTTTCGCTGCTACAACAGCTTGATACGCATCCACATATCCGGCACCCACCTGATACTTCTGATATCCGCTCATCGGTCGGGCCGTCTGTACCAACAGATTCTTCACCTGATCGGGTGTCAAACGCGGATTCGCCTCCAGCATCAACGCCACGACGCCAGAGATATGCGGCGTGGCCATGCTGGTGCCGCTCGCCGTGGTGTAGTACGGCAAATACTGGGGTGGGATGTACTGCACGTCTTTCTGCGTACCCAACAAATTTAACACCAATCCGGTGGTGGATTTGGTGGATACGATATCCACACCCGGGGCGGTGATGGTCGGATGGAGCAACGGATCCCCCGGTACGCCGCGCGAAGAGAAATCGGCCAGCTTGCCGTCTTTTGTCCCGGCTGCCACCCCGATCACCCATGGTGCCACCGAATAGGGGTTCAGCGTGTTATTGTCCGGTCCTTCATTCCCCGCCGCAAATACGACGACCATACCGGCATCGTGCGCTTTTTTGCTGGCCACGTTGATGGGGTCGTTTGGATCATAGTCCCCGGTCGTACCCCAGCTGTTGCTGATCACCCGGATGTGATACGTATCCCTTTTCTCCAATACGTAGTCAAACGCTTCCAAAGCCCATATGATGGAGATGGCTTCTCCCGTGCCGATCCCGACCAGCTTCGCTCCTGGGGCCACCCCTTTGTACGTCCCGTCGCCTGCGGTGCCATTGCCCGCGATGATCCCGGAAACGTGCGTCCCGTGACCGCTGGTGGTATCGGTGTTCTCCACATTTTCGAGATAAACCGTCTCCCCGCCGAACAGCGAATTCCCCAACAGCATCTTCACATTTTGAATGGTTGTCTCTCCGAATTTCAGATCGGGATGTGTTGCATCAATACCTGAATCGATGACCGCCACACCAACGCCTTTTCCGGTGTAACCCAGCTCATTCCATACACGATCCGCCCCGATGAATGGTACGCTGTCCTTTAACAGGTACCGAAGGGGCTTGTCGTAGTAGATAGAACGGATCTCTCCATGTTGGAACAACTGTTGCAGTTGTACGTAAGGGCCTTCCACCGCTACCATCGGTAAATGCCGGAATGTCCGCGTCTTCAGACCCAACGCCTGAAGCAGCGACACATCGGCTGCCGTCGGTTGATCATAATAGGTAACGACAGCACGCACCCGTGACAAATCCGTTAACTTGCCCAATTGACTCACGTTTTGTAAAATCGGATCCACTTTTGGTAAAGAAGCCGCTTGAGTCCCTCCGGCAGGCATCATCCAGGTCGTCAACAGCAAAAAAACCAAAGCCACAACCACCATCCGGCGCCGCATCGCCCCACCACCTTTGGAGATTTTGTTTTAGATGGGAGTTGTCCCCATTATATCTCCGGTGTCGGCGGCCGCCCATCCGGCGGATTCCCTATTTGCCTCAGACAATGGTTGTAACTCTTCCGAAAAAACTGACTGAGGTTCCGCCATTCGTTTTCGGGGAGCAGGTCGAAGTCCCGTCGAGCGATTCCAGCTGTTGCTATGGAGCGGAAACGGGAAATCGATGTTCGAGACAAAAAATAAGAGCCGCCGACCTCAAACGGTCGACGGCTTTTAATCTGCGGGAGACGATTACATCATCCCGTCCATGCCGCCCATGCCCGAGTTGTTGTTGTTGCCTTTTTCCTCTTCCGGTTTGTCGGCCACAACAGCTTCGGTGGTGAGCACCATCATGGCCACGGAAGCGGCATTTTGCAGCGCGGAGCGGGTCACTTTGGCCGGATCCACAACACCAGCTTTGATCATGTCGACCCACTCGCCGGTCAGGGCGTTGAATCCGATGCCCACATCTTCTTTTTTCAGGCGCTCCACGATGATGGAACCTTCCAAACCAGCGTTGAAAGCGATTTGACGTACCGGCTCTTCCAACGCACGTTTGATGATGTTGACACCGGTTTTTTCGTCGCCGGACGCTTCCACCGCTTCCACCGCGCGGATGGCGTTGACCAACGCGGTACCGCCACCAGCCACGATACCTTCTTCCACCGCGGCGCGAGTAGCGTTGAGCGCGTCTTCGATGCGCAGTTTTTTCTCTTTCATTTCGGTTTCGGTCGCGGCACCCACTTTGATGACCGCTACGCCGCCAGCCAGTTTGGCCAGACGCTCTTGCAGTTTTTCTTTGTCAAATTCAGACGTGGTTTCTTCGATTTGTTGACGGATTTGTTTGATGCGGGATTCGATTTCCGCTTTGTCACCATAACCATCCACGATGATGGTTTCTTCTTTGGAGACGCGGACTTGACGCGCGCGACCCAGATAGCTGATGTTGGCCGTTTTGAGATCCAGACCCAGCTCTTCGGTGATGACTTGACCACCGGTGAGCGTGGCGATGTCTCCCAACATCGCTTTGCGGCGATCGCCGAAGCCAGGTGCTTTCACAGCCACAGCGGTGAAGGTTCCGCGCAGTTTGTTGACCACCAGGGTCGCCAAGGCTTCACCTTCCACATCTTCGGCGATGATGAGGAGCTGCTTGCCTTGTTGCACCACTTTTTCAAGCAGCGGCAGAATGTCTTGGATGTTGGAGATTTTCTTGTCGGTGATCAGGATGTACGGCTCTTCCAGCACGGCTTCCATCTTGTCCGTGTCCGTAATCATGTACGGGGAGATGTAGCCGCGGTCGAATTGCATCCCTTCCACCACTTCCAGCTCGGTGGTGAAGCCTTTGGATTCTTCGACCGTGATCACGCCGTCTTTGCCCACTTTTTCCATCGCTTCCGCGATCAGTTGGCCCACTTCATCGTCGTTCGCGGAGATCGCGGCCACTTGAGCGATAGATTCTTTACCTTCGATCGGTTTCGCGATCTTTTTGATTTCTTCCACGGCAGCGGCCACGGCTTTTTCGATCCCTTTGCGCAGGATCATCGGGTTGGCGCCGGCCGCCACGTTTTTCAGACCTTCACGAATGATGGCTTGAGCCAACACGGTAGCGGTGGTCGTACCGTCACCAGCCACATCGTTGGTTTTGGTCGCCACTTCTTTCACCAGTTGGGCGCCCATGTTTTCAAACGGATCTTCGAGTTCGATTTCTTTCGCGATGGTCACACCATCGTTGGTGATGAGCGGAGAACCGAATTTTTTCTCCAGTACCACGTTACGTCCTTTCGGACCCAAGGTTACTTTCACAGCGTTCGCCAGCGCGTCCACACCGCGCAACATCGCACGACGCGCATCTTCACTAAATTTGATTTCTTTCGCCATGATCGCTTCCCCCTCCTATATGTAGGGTGGTTTTATTTCAGTAAGATGTTGTCAAGCCGGTTTACTCTTCCACAATCGCCAGGATATCGTTTTCACGCAAGATGAGATATTCTTTATCTCCCACTTTTACTTCAGTTCCCGCGTATTTGGAGAAGATCACGCGGTCGCCTTCTTTCACTTCCAGCGCGATTTTTTCGCCGTTTTCATAACGACCGGTACCCACAGCGATAACTTTTCCTTCTTGCGGTTTCTCTTTCGCCGTTTCCGGCAACACGATACCGCTGGCCGTTTTTTCTTCTTTTTCGATCGCCTCAATTACCACGCGATCGCCCAAGGGTTTGATCATGGGAAACACCCTCCTTCACGAGCGCATTTTGTCGGGGTTTGTTAGCACTCAACCAAAATGAGTGCTAACACCAATTATAATGATATGCATATGATACCCATTTTGCAAGACCTCAATTGTAAAAAAATTGATTTTGAACGGGAGTGGAAAACCACTGTAAATATCCCGATTCCGGGCACAAAAAAAGCGGGTCGCCGGCGTGTACTTTCGCCACGCACCCGCTGAGGGCAGACCTGATCCAATGATGCAGACGAGAAGCGTGAAAAGTCCTTTCCCGCCTCCCCAGCATATCCTCGAGTGATCGGGTTAACGTAATCAATCGGTCGTTCCCCCATGATGGTTATGCCGTCGGCTCACTGTCATCGTTCTTTTCCATCTCCACTTCCGCCTCCCGTTGCATCCGCCGGTACACCCACATGCAGATGACCACACTGATCTCATACAGCACAATCATCGGTAAGGCGATCAAGATGTTGGTGACAATATCCGGCGGCGAAATCAAAGTGGAGAACACTACCAACGCCAAATAGGCAAACCGGCGGGCTTTCTGCAAAAATGCAGGCGTGATGATGGAGAGCCGCGTCAAAAACATAACCAAAATCGGCAGCTCAAACAAAAACGCGATCGGAAAGACGATGTTGAACATGAACCGGAAATAATCATACAGCCCGTATGTCTCCTGTGCCCCCAACTCTCGCGTCAAATTGGCCGAAAACCCGATCACATACGGAAAAATCACCTTATAGGCAAACAGCAAACCACCGAAAAACAATAGGATCGCCAGTGGAATGTAGCTGAGTGTCACTTGGCGTTCGCGCGGACGCAAACCAGGTTCGACAAATCTCCAAATGTGCCAGAGCGCAACGGGCAGCGTAAAGATCACCGCGATGAGAAAGGCCGATCCCATGTAGATGCGAAACGCCTCACCAGGTGAAAAGATATGAAACGAGATGTTGTCGGGAACATCCTTTTTCACCCACTCGATTATCGACCCGGCATATAGAAACCCCACAACCAAAAAGATGAAAAAGAATATCAATACCCATATGATCCGTTTGCGCAATTCGGCCAAGTGCTCCGTCAACGGCTGAGTCTGATCATCCATCATTGGTCAAACCTTCCCTCACTGATTTCATCCGTATTGTTTTCACAGGTGGTCTTCGGATGGGGTTTCGCGATCTTCTTCAGGCGGAAATTTTTTCAGGAAGTAGATCAGGGTCTGCAATTCTGTGGTCAAATCGATGTGGTGGATCCGTACACTGGGTGGCGCCGTCAACCGAGCAGGCGTAAAGTTCAAGATCCCCCGAATCCCCGCTGCTACCATGCGGTCCGTGACTTGCTGGGCGACATTGGCCGGCACCGTCAGGATCGCTACCTCGACATTGTGCAAATCCTTCACTTCCGCAAAACGATCGATCGAAAAAATGGGGATGCCGTCAATCTCCTTACCCACTTTGTTGGAATCGATATCAAATCCCGCTACGATCTTGGTATTGTGACTGCGGTAGAAATTGTAACGCAACAGCGCCGTGCCCAGATTACCGACACCGACCAGAACCACGTTGGTTACTTCGTCCTGCTTGAGGAAATCCCGCAAAAACTGAAGCAGATAATTGACGTTGTACCCGTATCCCTTCTTTCCCAACTCTCCCAAATACGAAAAATCACGTCGAATGGTTGCCGGGTCGATCTGCAAGGCTTCGCTCAGCTGGGCAGAAGACACACGTTGCTTCCCAATGGCGTGCAACTTCTCCAAATACCGGTAATACAAGGGTAACCGTTTCGCGGTTACTTGGGGAATCTTCTGATCAGCCATTTTCGCCTCCATACCCGAACGGTCCGCTGAGACCGTGTGTTCTCATTTGCCGATCGTGTCAAATTTCACAAAGTGTTGCTATCAACATCATACAACGGAGCCATTTCACCTGCAAGATTAACACGCATGTAAGCCACCGTGGCCCAATGTGATGATATCCTCCCGCGTAATTTTCTCACCCGCCAGGATACGAGGCAAAAAGACGTCAAACGAAGTGAACGGATCGTGCAACACGCATCCGGGAAGCCCCATCAGCGGAATCCCGCGGTAGTAAGCAATCAACAACATCGACCCGGGCAACATCGGGGTACCGTAACTGACAATATCAGCTCCCAGGTCCGCAATGGCACCCGGTGTACGGTCGTCCGGGTCGACCGACATACCGCCGGTGACGAGAATCAAGTCGGCCCCCTGATCGGCAAATGCGCGGATTTGTTGGGCGATCATCTCCTTGTCATCATCGGCAAATGTCTGCCCGATCACTTTGGAACCGTACTGTTCCACCTTTTCTCGTACGACCGGACCGAAGCCATCCTGAATCCGACCATGATACACCTCGCTTCCGGTCGTCACCACACCGACCCGGTGCGGACGGAAGGGCAACACCTCCAGCACGGGATGTTCCTGCCGACCGGCAATCGTCTCCACTTGCTTGATACGGCTTTCCGGCACCACCAATGGGATCACGCGGGCTGCGGCCACCTGTTGTCCCTTCCGGACAGGCGTGTGCGTTTTCAACGTGGATAGAACGACATGTTCCACACGGTTGATCGCTGTTAACGTCGGTACATCCACCCGAAGCAAACCGTCAATCCGTGATACGATATCTACTTTCCCCTCTTTCGGACGAGTCAGCTCCAACGCCTCATCCGAGCGCATCGCAGCGCGGGCAATCCGATGCGCCGCATCATCTTCGTGCAGTTCCCCTTCGGCCAGTTCCAATACGTATATATGCTCTTTACCGATATTCAGCAGTTTTTCGATATCCTCTTCACGAATGGTATGTCCCTTGCGAAACAACGGTCCTTTAAATTTACCGGGAACGACCGCCGTCAAATCATGCGCCAACACCATTCCAACCGCTTCTTGGGTTCGCACTTCTTTTAACTTGCTCTTCATCTTCCTTCCCCTCCTATCTATTTTAACGGTAGATCCGTCCGGGAAGTCACAGATCACTTACATCGGCACAATGCCAGACCCGCTCCGGCGTGATGACGACATGCATCCGTTGATCGTGTACTTCAGGGAAAACAGTTTCCACCATTTGAAACGGATAAGCCACACCAACCCGGATCATGCCAGCTCCCGCTCCTGAGAAAAACCGGTCATAATAGCCGCCCCCATAACCGAGGCGGTATCCCTTTTCATCAAATCCAACCCCCGGAACCACAGCCAAGTCCACTGCTGCGGGTATCACGCACCGGCCGGGTTCTTCGGGAGGTTCCAGGATCCCGTATGCTCCCTCGATCAACGGTGTATCAGGGTGGATCGCATACAATTCCATCGTTTTTGTTTTCGGGTCCGTCTTTGGCACCACCACGCGCTTGCCCGCTTGCCATGCGAACCGGATCGCATCCCATGTATCCACCTCGTTTCGAAAGGGGAGATAAAAAAAGACCGTACCGGCACGTCGAAACGATTCCAAATCCACCAATGTTTCCGTGACAGCACGCGACCAACGCCGCACTGTCTCAGCGTCCATCGTCTCCCGCAATCGGAGCAGTCGCGTTCGCAGCCGTTTTTTTTCTTCTTTTTGATCCACGGCGTTGCTTCCCCTTCCTTCAAACAGCATTTTTCCATGATCCACTCTTCATCATTGTAACTGAAAGAGGGCACTTCATGCCTTCAAAACAAAAAAGCCATCCGATCGATGGCGTTGGAACAACTCTCTTCGCCCCTATGTGGTTGATGATGGACCGAGGGCAAAATACGCTTCGTTTTAAGGAAAATGATGAAAAAACGCTCAGGCAGATACAGTATAAATCTGCCTGAGTGGTTAACAAAACATCTCTATCCGCTCAGCCTCTTGACGCCAAGCTTCCCGATGAAGTCACCGCCCGAGCAGGCACCGCGCTCAGTGCAGGTTGTGACTCCTGATCTGACTTATCAGAAGCAATGCCGTGATACACTGGATCGAGACCCTGCTCTTCTTCCTCGACGGCCACTCTGATCCCCATCAGTTTTTTGACCAACAAGCCCACAACAAATGCTGATACAAACCCCCATACCGAAGCCGCTACTGCCCCCGTCAGTTGCACGGTCAACAGGTGGGTCTGACCATTGGTCAGGAGACCATCCTTCAGGTCAAACAAGCCGACGGCGATGGTACCAAACGCTCCGTTAAATCCATGAACAGCCACGGCACCCACGGGATCGTCCGCCCTCAGCTTATCCACCCATTCGGCGGCCAACAACACGAGCACACCGGCTACCAACCCGATCACTATGGCAGCCGTCGCGGAGACGAAGGCGCATCCTGCAGTAATCGCCACCAAACCGGACAGAAACCCGTTGATGGCCATTCCCGGATCGGCCGTCTTCAGGCGTATGACGCTGAACATGATTGCCGACGCTCCACCGGCGGCCGCAGCGAGGAACGTATTCAACGCAATGTCCGCCAGCCGTCCATCCATCGCGTTCAAGGTGCTGCCTGCATTAAACCCGAACCATCCGAACCACAGAATAAAACCTCCGGCAGCCGCCAACGGGATGTTGCTTGGGGTGAAACCGCCTTTCCGGTCATAACGGTTGGCCCGTGGCCCCAAGATCATGGCCAACGCAAGGGCAGCAAACCCTCCCATCGCATGAATGGCGGCCGATCCGGCAAAATCTTTCATCCCTATTTTGGCCAACCACCCGTTAGCCGACCAAATCCAGTGACCGGAAATGGGATACATCAAACCACAAACGGCAAGTACGATCACAATGTAGGAGGAAAACTTCACCCGTTCCGCCACCGCACCGGAAATGATAGATGCAACAGCAATGGCGAATCCGATTTGGAACAACACGTAAGCTTCCATTGGCAGTCCTTCGGGACCGGTCGCACGACCGAAACCCACAAAACCGAAGGCATCTTTTCCGAACATCAGATGAATACCGATCAGATAAAAGGCCAGTGCGCCAAACGTCAGATCTACAATAATCTTCATCGTAGCATTGACTGCGTTTTTACTGCGAACAAACCCTGCTTCCAGCAAACTGAAGCCGCCCTCCATGAAAATCACCATGGCGGTCGCAATAATCACTCATACCGTGTTCAGTCCCGCAGTCATACTCTCCATTTCCCCCGATTCACATATTTGCTTAATTGAAAGTATAAATCATCATGTCACTTTTATCAACTTATTATGTTAGATTAATTGACATATTATTATATGGAATGCTGACAAACATCTCTGGCTTCCTCTATCTTGAACAGCCCCCACACCCGACGGATTGCCCTTTGTCCATCGCTCGGCTACACTGGTGATACGTGGGAAAGGTTGGGATTCAGTCATGGTGTTATTGCAAGCCAAAGGAATCGAAAAGTCGTTCGGTGCCACGCCCGTTCTCAGACAAGCCGACATGATGATTCGAGAAAAAGAACGGATCGGCCTGATCGGCGTCAACGGCGCCGGCAAATCCACTTTGGTGAAGATCCTTATCGGCCAAATCCCGCCGGATTCAGGCGAATTACATGTGGCCAAAAATGCCCGGATCGGGTATCTCGCCCAAGACGCTGGACTTGTAAGTGAACGGACCATGTGGGATGAGATGCTCTCCGTGTTTGAACACGTGAGGGACATGGAGCGGGAATTGCGCCGAATGGAGCAGGAGATGGGAAGTGCCGAGGTGTTGTCCGACCCGGCGCGGTACCAACAGATCATGGACCAATACGCCGCCCTGCAGACCCGTTTCGAAGAAGCGGGGGGTTACGGCTACGAAGCGCGGATTCGCGGCGCACTTCACGGTTTGGGGTTGGCGGATTTGCCCTGGACGGAAACGCGTTGCTCCGCTTTGAGCGGCGGCCAAAAAACTCGTTTGGCACTGGCGAAACTGCTTTTGGAAGAGCCGGATCTACTCATCCTGGATGAGCCGACCAACTATCTCGATATGAACGCCTTGGCCTGGTTGGAGCAAACGCTGGCCAATTACCCCGGAGCCTTGTTGGTGATTTCCCACGACCGGTATTTTCTCGACCGGTTCGCCCAGACCATCTACGAGATTGAACAAGGCCGGACTACGAAATATGCGGGCAATTATACCGATTATGTACGTCAAAAAGAAGTGATGTTGGCTCAGTTGGAAAAGGTCTATGAACAGCAACAAGAAGAGATTCGAAAGATGGAGGAATTCATTCGGCGCAACATCGCCCGCGCTTCCACGAGCAAACGGGCGCAAAGCCGGCAAAAGGCTTTGGAGAAAATGGAGCGAATCGAGAAACCGTTCCGGTCGGACGCTGCAGCCGCTATCCGGTTTGAAACGTCCGTCACTAGCGGTCGACAAGTGTTGCAGGTGGAAAACCTGTGCATCGGCTATGACGCTGCAGCTCCATTAGCCCGAAATCTCACCTTTCAACTGGAGCGAGGCGAACGCGTGGCATTGATCGGTCCGAACGGGGTGGGGAAAACTACCCTGCTCAAAACCATCGCGGGCAAGATTGCACTGTTGGATGGAAATGTACGCACGGGTACCGGTGTCATGATGGACTTTTACGACCAGGAACAAGAAGAGCTCGATCCGGCATCCACCGTGCTGGATGAACTGTGGAATGCCCACCCTGAGCTGAACCTGACCCAGATACGCACAGTGTTGGGACAATTCCTCTTTCAGGGAGATGACGTGTACAAACAGGTCAAAGAATTGAGCGGCGGGGAAAAGGCCCGATTGTCCCTGGCCAAACGAATGCTCAACCGCGCCAACTTCCTTCTAATGGACGAACCGACCAACCATTTGGACATGAGGAGCAAAGAACGATTGGAAGAGGCGTTATCGGGATATACCGGGACTTTGCTGTTCGTCTCCCATGACCGGTATTTTATCAACCGGTTGGCCACCCGCATTTTGGAACTGTCGCCGGACGGGGTGCGATCCTATCCCGGTAACTATGACGATTACCTGGTGAAACGGAACGAAGAAACGCCTAAATCGGTGCAAAACGATGTCAAACCTGCGGAAGCGCATCGGGAAGAAAACCGCAAAAAGCGGCAGGAGGAACGCCGCCGTCAACAGATCATCGCCCGGTTGGAACAAGAAATCGAGGAGCTGGAACAACAACGGGCAAAGATCCACGAACAGTTGTGTCAACCCGATGTCTATACCGATCCGGAAGAGAGCCGACGCTTACAGGAGGAGTTGGCACGGGTAGAAACCGCATTGAATGAGAAAACGGAAGAGTGGGCAGAAATGGCGGAGTGAAATGTACGAAAGGTTGCCGATCTGTTTTCAACAGACAGCAACCTTTCTATTTATCCGATGATCGTACCCTCACGGCCATTGATCAGGTTTGTGATCGATCCAATCAATATCATTCATTTTAAAAAATATGAAAAATATATTATCATCTATATCAGGGTTGGTTTCTCCTCAACTGATCATCAGGTACAGAGATCTTAAAAATCCAGTAGGAGGATCATCAAAAAATGCAGCTCCATTCACCCCTGCGAAAAGAACGCTCCGTAGCCCAACCATCCTCTTCGTATCGCTGGCTGATTTTAGCGGTTGCCACTTGGGCACAAGCGACGTCTACCTTGGTCACCTACGGAGTAGGTCCCCTTGCGGCGATTTGGCAAAAACAATGGGGATTGACCGCTGCACAAGCCGGACTGCTAGTGTCTGCCGTTCAAGTCGGTCCACTGTTTTCGATGCTATTGATTGGCCACGCATTGGACCGTTATGGGGAACGGTGGCTGGTCAGCCTTGGGGCTTGTATGCTGGGGATGACGTTTTTCCTTGTCTCCTTTACGACTCACTACCTCCTGCTATTGTTGTTGCTTGGCATCGTCGGGATCTGGTACGGTACAGCCCAACCTGGGGGAAGCAAAGTGATACTGCGTTGGTTCCCGAAAAAGGAAAGGGGACTGGCGATAGGTGTGCGACAAGCGGGCATCCCAATCGGGGGAGCCATCGGCGGCACATTGCTGCCATACTTATCCCTCCACTTCGGTTGGCCCTCCGCCGTGTATGCTCAATCTGTTCTTGCTGTTGCCGGAGGACTGCTGTTTCTGGCGTTATATCGGGAACCGCAGGTTTTCCATGAACATCAACATCAGACAAACAGCCGTTTACGGAAAAAATTGAAAGAGATCACCAGCAATCGAAAAGCGGTGCCCATTTTATGCACCGGTGTGATCATGGTGACACTTCAGATGGTGTTGGTAGGTCATTTGATGCTCTTTTTTGGAAATGAAAAGAAAACGGGACTAGTGCTTGCAGGACAGCTATTGTCCACCACGTTGATTTCCGGTATGGTGGGGAGAATTGTCCTCGCTCACATCAGCGATCGGTGGTGGAAAGGTAACAGGGAGTCTGCGCTTCAACTGTCGATATGGGCATCCGTATTCGGTATAACCGCACTGATTTTCCTGCCCGCCGCTCCGCCCATTTGGTCGCTCTTTGTGCTGTCTGCGTGGCTGGGCTTTTTCGGCATCGGTTGGTTCAGTTCATTTCTTCTGGCTGTCGCGGAACAGGCTCCTCCGCATTCGGAAGGACTGATGGTCAGCTACGCATTGACGCTGAATCAGGTTGCCATCATCCTGGCACCTGCAGTTTTCGGGTGGATCGCTGATCTGCAATCCTACTCCTTTGCCTGGTCGCTGTTGATCCTGTTGCTGATCGGAAACGGACTGTTGCTTGCGAAAAAGAGAAAGGAGGAGATCGGATGAAACTCTTCTGCGAATCCGCAGATCTGAAAGACTATTTGTGTGAGTTGGAAGAGTGGATTTTTCCCATCCCCTGATCCAGGAAAAAGTGCGGGAAATTCAAGCGGCCCACCATTCACCGCTGGAACGCGTGAGAATCGCATTTGAGTTTGTACGCGACAAAATTGATCATTCTTGGGACATCCAACGGGATTTTGCTATCAGCGGTTGACGTTGGGTGACACTCCGGATACCGGGTATGCCGTTCATGCGTTAAACGCCTTTTACCTGGATACCGTAGGCAAATGGGTACGTCTCGATGCCAGGGGCAACAAACCGGGTGTGCAGGCCGAATTTTCAATCGACGAAGAAAAACTGGCTTTCCCTGTCCGACCGGAAATGGATGAAATCAACTATCCCATCATCTACGCCAGACCGCAAACATCCCATGTGTTGAAGAAGCACACCAACGCGCTTGAGATGTATCAATACCATCTGCCGACGCGGCTTTAGGGCATACCTGATCCATATCGTCCGCATCGCTTTCCCAGCTCGCTCCAACTGAGCCCTGAAAGAAAGGAGATCATGGCAGCCCTAGGAGTCCCGGGACGAGATCAAAGAACGCTTCGCTTAGAGAAAATGACCCACGATGATAATAAAAAACGGCCAAACCCCAAAGATTCGGCCGTTCTTCTATCTACTTTCATCTTAGATGGATGGATTGCGACGGTGAAACCCCTTATACACCGAGTAGGCAAAGGTCAGCAGTACCAACCAGCCGATCCCGGTATAAACAGCAAAGCTCCATGCCGGATCAAGCAGCATGCTGAACAACACCAACACTAACACAACCGCACCGATCCACGCGAGAGAAAAGCCTTTCTTCTGGTAACGAGAGTAGGTGAGAAAGATAATGATCCAAGTGAAAATCCCGCCGAAAATCGAAATGCCAAACAGCGTATTGTAAGCTTTTGGATCGGATAGATTGAGGAGAATCGCGATACCCAATCCAAAGGAAGATGCGAGCAAGGCAACAAGCGGAACCCCTTGACGATTCACCTTTCCTAAAACGGCGGGAGCATAGCCGCTTCTGGACAGGGAAAAAATCATGCGCGTGCATGCATACAAATTGGCGTTCATCGTCGAGAGCGCAGCGGTGAGTATGATAAAATTCATCACTCCCGCTGCGTAGGGGATATTTAGTAATTGCAGCACTTTTACAAATGGGCTTTCCTCAATCCGATCCCCCCCGATTTGATTCCATGGGACGATACATACCATGACCAGCATGGATAAAAGATAAAAAACAACGAGGCGGATCATCATCCATTTCATCGCTTTGGAAAGCGCCTGCTTTGGTTTTTTTGCTTCGCCTGCCGTGATCGCGATAATCTCGGCTCCCATAAAACTAAACATCGCCATGGCACTGCCCATCCACACACCCGACCATCCATGAGGAAGCATGCCGCCATGGTCAAGCAAATTGTGAGTGCTTTGCGGAAAATGACCAAAGATGAGAGCGGTACCCAGCAGGATAAATCCAACGATGGAGACTACCTTTAAGGTGGAGAACCAGTACTCAAACCAGCCGAAACTCCGCACCGAAATTGCGTTAATCCCAATAATCAACAAGGAGCATCCAATGATCCAGATCCAAGAAGGGAGGTCTGGAAACCAATACTTCATATAAACCCCAATCGCCGTCGCTTCTCCGCCGATCGTAATCGCGTTGGCAGCCCAATAGGTAAAACGCACGACAAAGCCAAACCAAGGTCCCAAGTATTTTTCTGCATGGATACCGAATGAACCCGCTGTCGGATGAGCAACCGACAATTTGGATAAGCAAAAAACCATTGCCAGCACAATCATGGAGCTGAGAAGATAACTGAACAAAACACCCGGTCCGGCATAATGGATCGTTAAACTGGAACCCATAAATAATCCGGTTCCGATTGCACTCCCCAAGCCGATCATGATCAACTGTCGCTCAGACAACTCTCGCTTGAGAATATCCTCTCGTTTCTCAAACTCATCTCTGCTAAAACTCAACTCTACCACCCTCAGCATTATTTGATTGTAAATGGAATATATCGCTCTGCTCTATTTTACGGGAAATGCTCAGGAATTGCATAACACATTCCGGTTTGAAAACCATCGGAAAAATAAGGATGCCTTTTCAGGAATCCGGTCAACTCCTCACGCCGGCCATCAGCAAACGCAACAGTTGCTCTCGTTCGACTGCCAACCGCTGTGCCTCTTCCACACTGACCGCTTGAAAGGCAATGGTGCCACCGGGAAGTGTTTGGGCCACTAACGGTAAATCCACGGAGATGACGGTGGCGATCCGGGCATATCCGCCGGTCGTTTGCCTGTCTGCCATCAAAATGATCGGTTGACCGTCGGCAGGTACCTGTACCGTACCCATCACCGTTGCATCAGAGAGAATATCAGCCCCGCGACGGTGCGTGATGGGCGGACCCTGCAAGCGATATCCCATCCGATCGGCTTGTGTCGTCACGGTAAACCGGTTGTGCAAAAATGTGTGGACACCCTCTTGGGTGAATGACTCATGATCCGGTCCCAACACCACTCGAACCGTCGGATTACGTGCGTAGCGGGGAAGGTGGCGACGCGACAAACATATTTTTCTCTCTTTCGAAACGTTTCCCGATGCCGTTCCGACGACCAACGTATCTCCCTTTTGAAGCGCTCGCCCGCCCAAACCACCGATCTGTCCGCGGAGATACGTCGATTTGCTTCCCATCACCTCGGGCACATCGATCCCGCCTGCAACAGCCAGATAAGCACGAACGCCACACACCGGTCCTTGGAAGCGCAACACCTGTCCTTTTTTCACAGTAAACCCGCACCACATGGGAACAGGCTCTCCGTCCACCGTCGCCCCCAAATCCGCACCGGTAATCGCGATGAGGCAATCCCGGTGAAATCCGAATACCGCACGTCCCATGGTAATTTCCAGACCCGCATCGCTCCGGTCGTTTCCAACCAAAACATTGGCAGCCTGTAAAGCGAAGGGGTCCATCGGTCCGGAGACAACCATACCATACTGTTGATACCCCCAGCGACCACCGTCCTGAACCGTGGTCAACAGGCCCGGTTCCAGCACTTCCAGTGACGGCTTCACAGCTCTCCCACCCTTTTTACTTGAATGCGGTTCGCTTCAAATGCTTGCCGCAACTGGCGAACAAACGCCACCGCCTCGGGCTGATCGCCATGGACGCACACCGTGTCCGCCCGGATGTCCAGTTCGGAGCCATCAGCAGCTGTTACTTTTCCTTCGCGAATCATGCGGATCACTCGGGCCACAGCACGGTCCGGATCGTGGATAACCGCATCCGGTCGTGTTCGCGGCGTCAGTGTGCCATCCGGCTCATATTGACGATCGGCAAACACTTCTTCTGCCACGCGAAGTCCCACTTGACGCCCCGCCCGAACCAACTCGCTTCCGGCCAAACCGAACAGGATCAGGTGATCATCCACACGGGCTACTGCTTCCGCCACGGCCCGGGCGATTTCACCGTTGACGGCGGCAACGTTAAACAACGCTCCATGCGGCTTCACATGTTGGAGCTCTCCCCCGCAAACCCGAACAAAAGCCGATAAGGCCCCCACCTGATACACCACCAGATCGAACACTTCCTCCGGTGTCAGCTCCATCCACCTTCTGCCAAACCACTGACGATCGGGCAAACCGGGGTGAGCCCCGATCGCCACCCCTTTTTCCAGTGCCAACTGCACGGTACGATGCATCACATGGGGATCACCTGCATGAAAACCGCATGCGATGTTGGCTGACGTAATCCAGTCCATTACATCGGTATCACGCCCAATCCGATAGATTCCGAAGCTTTCACCCAGATCACAGTTGAGATCGATCCGGTCAGCCATGCTTCCACCCTCTTTCTCCGGTGATCCTTCGTAATATTCCCCAATCACGTCTTCTCCTTCAGCCACTCTCCCATATTCCACACATCTTCACCTTTTTCCACCGCATCCGCGATTCTGAGATACTCCGTCCGACCGACGGGGCGGAATCGCAAACGATCCCCTGCCTTTAGAAGGACCGGCGGATTGCGGGTCGGATCGTAGAGTGGAATCGGCGTTCGTCCGATGAGCCGCCAACCGCCCGGTGTGGAAATCGGATAAACACCTGTCTGTTCACCGGCAATTCCCACCGATCCGGCCGGTACCGATGATCGCGGCGTTGCCAGTCGGGGGGCAGCAATCTCTTTGGGCAGGCCACCGAGATAGGGAAATCCGGGGGCGAACCCCATCATGTAGACCACATATTCCGCCGAGGAGTGAATACGGACGACTTCTTCCGGTGTTTTGCCACACAGCTCGGCTAACGCTTCCAGATCGGGCCCGTATTCGCCACCGTAGCAAACAGGCAAGGAAATGATCCGAGGCTGCGGCAGTGGTTCTTCATCCAGCTGCTCCGCCAGTCTTTCAAGCAATTGAATCAACTGCTGATAGCTAACTTCGGCAGGGCGGTACAGCACTGTCACAGCCGTATACGAAGGGACCCACTCGATCACACCCGGTATGAATTGCCTCTCCAGCGCTCTGCACCATCGACGGACCCTGTCGTGAACAGATGGTTCGATGCGATCCCCCAGCCGAATGCACACCGCCTGATCTCCGATCGGTTGAAAGGAGAGCATTCCGATCCTCCTCATGAAACACATATATTCCCCACTCGCTACCGTACCACATTGGCTCCCATGTCATGCCATCGTGTTGACACGGGTGGCTTTTCTTCCCTTAGGTAAAATCCTCCTTAATCCAGGGAGAATATGCCCATATCCGACATCTCCACTTTTCACCGAAATTTTAACATAATTTTGGCGGTCACTCATTCCTCACCGTTCGTCCCTCGTTCACCCCCGAAAAAGTAGTGAGATCCATTACAACATATTTCCCGCGATTCGACTGCATCCTAACAAAACGATGGGATGGTAAAAACAAAATGACTCCTGTGATGCACAGAAGCCATTTCGTAAGATATCCCCGACTGTTTGGTTTGCGTTGATCCAGCTATCACTGTATTGACAGGCACTTTTGTTCCTTGGAGTTTATTTTATCCCTGACTTTTTTCTATCCCCCATTAGATATCAGTCATTTTATCCAACGCGATGACATCTTCAGATTCAAGTTTCCATTCTGCAGCGGCTACATTTTGAATCACTTGCTCTTTGTTTTTTGCACCAGTAATGACTGTGGCTACAGCTGGCTTTGCCAGAAGCCAGTTCACCGCGATGGGATCCTGGCAGTGAACCGGGAAGGACGAATCGTCGTGGCCAATTCAGAGGCGATTCGCATATTCCAACGCGCAGGGATCGATGAAAAACCCATAGGAAAGAGCATTGAAGACTACCTGCCCACTTCCCGTCTGATGCACGTGTTGGAAAGTGGGAACCCGGAGTACGATCAGGAACATTCTTTAAACGGCATGACTATGGTGGTCAACCGAATCCCGGTCAAAGTCGGTCAAGAAGTGGTCGGAGCCATCGCCACTTTCCGGGACAAAACCGAATTGAAGCATTTGGCTGAACAACTGACAGGCGTAAAACTGTACGCAGAAGCACTTCGCGTGAAAACTCACGAATTTATGAACCAGCTGCATGTCGTACTGGGTATGGTTCAGATCGGGGAATTTGAGAAATTATCGTCGTACATCCAGCAAATTACCAACCATTATCAAATGGAGATCGGATCCGTAGCCCGGCTGGTCAAAGATCCCGTCCTCGCGGGATTTTTGTTGAGCAAACTCAGCTACGCCAGGGAACGCGGTGTCAATCTGCACATTCAGGGAGGGCCTGTGTGGCCGTCACTGAGACCGGAACTGACGGAAGAGTTGATTACGATTTTCGGGAATTTGATTGATAACGCGATCGATGCAGTGGAAGAAAGTCAAAAGAAAGAGATTGCTGTTTCTCTCTCATTTGACAGCGGCGTACTTTCCCTGACCGTAAGAGACAGCGGACAAGGCATCCCGAAAGAGCTGCATGAGAAAGTTTTTGAGAAAGGCTTTTCGACCAAAGGGAGAGATCGTGGATACGGATTGTATTTGGTGCGACAAAGCATTGACAGGTTGGGAGGGCGTTTGTCCATGACATCCGACCCCGAAGGTACAATCGTGACGGTTCACTTGCCGTATGAAGACAAGGAGTGAATGGCATGTCAGGTGTTAATCGTGGAAGACGATCCGATGGTGGCAGAAATCAACCGTCGTTATCTGACATCCATACCGGGATTCCATTGCATCGGAATTGCATCCAATGTCACGGAAGCCTGGGAGTTTCTGCGAAACGAATCCGTGGATCTGGTATTATTGGATATTTTCATGCCGGGAAAAAATGGGTTGCAGTTGTTGACAGAGATCCGCAAGGAAGGAAAAAGTGTTGATGTAATCGTCATTTCCGCAGCCAATGACATTCAAAACATCAAACGGGCTCTCCGGCTCGGAGCGGTCGATTACTTGATCAAGCCCTTTACGTTCGAACGGTTGAAAACCGCATTACAAACCTATCAAAAAGAACAGGAACTGATTCAAGAACAGAACGAGTGGAGCCAAGAGGAGCTGGACAAACTGTTGCTTTATCCAGATCAAACACACTCAGCCCCCGCCAAGCTCCCGAAAGGTTTGACACAGGAGACACTGCAACGCGTGGTGGAGTCGATTGATACCTTGAAAAAAGGATTTACGACGGAAGAACTGGCCCAAGTCATCGGCATTTCTCGCGTGTCCGCCCGGAAATACCTGAGGTTCTTGACGGAAATCGGCTTCTTGTCGGTTGAACCGGTTTATGGAACGGGCGGTCGTCCAGTCTATCGGTACGATGTGAATAAAGACCATACCGCTCGGATCGCTCCATACTTGAAAACGTGATATCGCACCCGTTAAGAAATCGGGTGCTTTTTTACTTATTTTAGTTACAAAATAATTTTCTTACTTTCGCATGATTCACGAAATATCCATTTTCACGTAACATGATAGACACAATACAAGAAACATTGGTATATTCAATGATGAAAGCGATTACCATTTTCAGACCTGTATGATAGTAAGATATTTTCCAGTAATAGGATGCCCGATACAGCAAAGGAGGTTAACCTGGATGAAAAGATTGGTCACCAATCTGACCTTTCAAGTGCTGACCGCCATTACGCTCGGAATCATTTTGGGTACTTTGGCTCCTGATACGGCCAAAGCCATGAAACCAATTGGAGACGTTTTCATCAACATGGTAAAGATGGTGATCGCCCCGATCGTCTTCCTGACCATCGTTGTCGGGATTGCCAAAATGGGCGATATGAAAAAGGTGGGGAGAGTCGGCGGAAAAGCGCTCCTCTACTTTGAGATCGTAACCACCATCGCTTTGGTCATCGGCCTCATTGTTGCCAATGTGGTGAAACCGGGCATGGGAGTTCATCTGGACCCGAGTCAAGGTCAGGATCAAGTTTCTCAATATGTCAGTGAAGGGAAGAAAATGAATCTGGTTGACTTCCTGGTTCATATCGTTCCCTCCAACATCGTGGATGCCTTTGCCAAAGGCGACACCTTGCAGGTAGTCTTCTTCTCCGTACTGTTCGGGTTTGCTTTGGCTACGCTCGGCAATTTCGGGAAACCGCTGATCGATCTGTTGGACCAGATCTCCAAAGTGTTTTTCAAAATCGTCAACATCATCATGCGAGTAGCTCCGCTTGGCGCCTTTGGAGCGATGTCCTACACGATCGGAAAATACGGCCTGTCCTCCCTCATTCCGCTTGGAAAACTGATGCTGGCCGTCTACATCACCATGTTCCTGTTCGTGTTCGTTGTCTTGAATCTGATTTGCCGGATGTACGGGTTCAGTCTGTGGAACTACCTCAAATTTATCAAAGAAGAATTGCTCATCGTGCTGGGGACCTCCTCGTCCGAATCCGTTTTGCCCCGCATGATGAAGCGGATGGAAGAATACGGTTGTTCCAAATCGGTGGTCGGCTTGGTTCTGCCGACAGGATATGCCTTCAACTTGGACGGTACATCGATCTATCTGACCATGGCCGTCGTGTTCCTGGCCCAGGTGAGCGGCGTAGATCTGAGCTTGACGCAGGAGCTGACGATTCTCGCCATCCTGATGCTGACTTCAAAAGGAGCGGCGACAGTAACGGGCGGCGGGTTTATCGTGCTGGCCTCCACGCTGAGTGCCACACATGCGATTCCCTTGGAGGGATTGGCCCTGTTGCTCGGTGTAGACCGCTTCATGTCTGAAGCGCGGGCAATCGTCAACATGATCGGAAACGGCATCGCCACGATCGTCGTGGCCAAAAGTGAAAACGAATTCCATCCTAATCATCCGCAAGTCGGCAAGCATGATGGCTCCTCTCCTTCCGATGCGGTAGGAGTGGACGCATCGTGAACTTGAAAAATTTTAAAATAATATAAACACGAATGAACCGGCTCCCTGTACGTGCAGGAGCCGGTTTTTTGTAACAATATATTTCACCATTTTGACCGTTGTATATAGCTATCGTCTATTTTTTTCGACTAGAGTATATTTTAGTGACTTGCCCCACAATTGTCGCACGCTTTGTTCAACTTTTTCATTTATTTAAAACAAATCTAACGAAAAAGGAATGGACACCTGTTACCAGTGTCCTAGTTCCTTTTTTCACTCTTATGGTTTTACCCAGCGGGAGAGACTGGTTCGCCGCTGGAACCCCATACCATAACGTTTTCAAGGAACGGAACCCATAACCAGTGGGATGAGCACCGCTCATACGTTCGATTATACTATAGACAAGTTGCTCTTGCTATCCCCACAAGGGGGATTCCGAGCAACGCCGCCTTTCATCCACGATTAAAATACCCCAAGGGCACTTCCGATGGGCGCCGTGGGCTTTTAGGCAGCAGTTTCTGTAAAATCCACAAAATGGCGTCCAATCCTATTTACCAATGTATCAAAAGGCCATTGTGTCAGAAATAAAACCTATGGTGGTTCTCAGGAACCAACTGCCCCTTTTTTCAGTGGTTCCTCCGTTTTTCACGCCATGTTCTCCATCGTTCCCTCAAGCGCGGAACCCAATGCATCATTACTCCACCCAAGCCGGTCAGAAAGATACCCGTAAGTACCAACCACCCCACCGCCGGAACCCAAGCCAGGTGGGCCAACAAAACAGCCCCCAGAATCAGTGTTTTCCAGCGTGCATCAGTCAACCAGTTCAAGCGATCCGAAACGAGGGTTCCGACATGGACCGCCAAGGTGGTGAATCCGATGCCGGTCGCAATCATCAGGACCACCATGAGAGCCAAGACGACCGGAATCCCCACGATGGATATGCCAAGCAAAAACGACACTGCCGCGGTAATCAACACCGTCAAAAAACCCATCCAAAGCGATTTCCATGGAGCCGTCGTCACTTGTTCCTGTGTCTGGTCCATTTCCCGCCGCAAAAACGTATCAGCGAGTACCACCAGGGAGATAATTCCGATCAATGTGGGAATCCACGCGGCCACGGAGCCCATTCCTCCCCTTCTTCCGTGATTCCAATCCCCGGCCGCGTGTCCATGGAAATACGAATTCTTCATGCCTTCACCCGGCATGCCGTGCTTTCCCGTCCAACCGTGCCAACCGAAGGAACCGTCCCCATGCGGGGCTACTGTTCCAAACACATGATGAGCCAACGAGCCCCGCTCCAAGAAACTGAACCCCAACAATAAACCGGCCGCCAAAACAAGGATCAACAACCCTGAAATCCATCGATTCACAATATTCCCTCCTTATTTGCGTGATAGGTTGCCTTGACCGTCCTTCACCAGAAAGGGACTGTAACCATCAAACAAATGATCGCAAATCCCAACTCACCGATCGGTGTCAAAGAAGCCCTCCATTGAATCCATGGTCCCAAAGCATCCAGAGACTTTTTCGCACCCATGCTTTCCCAAACGGGGAGGGAGACCTCCCACAAACCGGCCACTGGTTGCAGAAACTATGGAATGGTCGCATCCCCCAAGGGATCAAGCATCCCGGATAGTTCCAAAAAAACCGAATCAGAAGATCCCCACCAAAAGCAGGGTCAACACCGAAACCATACCGCTTCCCAAAATTCCCGGCAGAAGATCCCTCCGGACCAAATCCCTTTCGGGGAGGTTTTCCCGTATCAGGTCCGTACGCCGTAGAATTTCCTCTGTCAAACCCGGAGGCAATAATTCCATTGACAATGCCGAGAATAGGATGTTGTCAAGAAACCGAATTTCTTCTTATTCTTTCCTGCAATCCTCGCACACGTCGAGGTGTTCCGCCATCTGTTCACGGATTTCGACCTTTAATCGGAGACGATCGCAAAGTTTATTTCCCCCCATCGATCCCCTTCCTCTACAGTAAAACTGACATCCCTAACCGCGACTTGCTTGCCGTACCTTTACGAAGATGGGAAACCTCGATGGCCGCTTGGGAAGTACTGAGTACTCTTGAAATGGGGAATCACACCTCATATCAATTGCTCATTCCGACATCATTTGAAGGACACCTTCTTGGCCGAAAGGCGAGCAGAAGGGTTATGATGGGCAATCCCCACAAAAAGAAAGCATACGGGAAGTAAACGAGTGTTGGTATACCCATAGCCGTAGAACAGAGGATGCCATGTAAATTCCAAGGGATCAGCGGCGAAACGACGACACCCGAGTCTGCTAAACTTCTCACCAAATAACGAAGAGGAACTCCCAGCTTCTCAAATGTGGAACGAAGAGTTCGTCCCGGCACAATCACGGATAATGACTGATTGCATGCCAGTAATGACATAGAGATACTTAGTAAGACAGTCACGCCGATCAATCCGCTTTTCGAGCGGATGCGCTGCAGTAACGAATCAAGGATCGTATGTAACATACCACTTTCCTCCATGACCCCGTTTAAAGCCCCCGCCGCGACAATCAGTAAAACCTCGTTGAACATCGGCCAGATACCTCCGCCGTGGAGCAATACTTGTCCATTCACTTGAAAATCATAACCGAGCCACAGAGAACGTAAAACCGAGAGCCATGAATCTCCTTGCAGCGTGACGGCGAAGAGGGTCCCCAATACGATGCCGATCCCGAGGTTCAGCAGAATAGAAACACGAAACATGGCCAGTATGAGCACTAGAATAGGAGGGATCAACACGTACCAGGGCATTTGAAAATGTAGGATTAATTCTTTCAGTAAGGGATGGCTCATGGGATGAAGACTCCCGGAAGCTTTGCCATACCCAAGGTAAAAGAAGAGAAGGATACATAGGACGAT
Organism: Polycladomyces abyssicola; assembly: GCF_018326425.1. Lineage (NCBI taxonomy): Bacteria > Bacillati > Bacillota > Bacilli > Caryophanales > Thermoactinomycetaceae > Polycladomyces > Polycladomyces abyssicola. Next base: position 323,882 of record NZ_AP024601.1, on the reverse strand, counting down.
CATCGGTATTCCCGTCTGCCACATTGGTTTGTAATTATCTTCCGCTTTGGTTTCTGTCATATGGGCAACCAAGTGAAATGTTCCTGAAACGGGTGATGTGCGATCTCCAACCATCGCACCGGAGATGAGTGCACCTCCGATGAGTGCGGGGGATAGATTAAAAACTTGTGCTATCCCTGCAATAGCAATTCCCATGGTGGATAGGGTCGCTACAGAAGAGCCTAGTGCCATCGACGAGACCGTTGCGAGTAAAAAAGCGGTCACAACAAGAAACTTGGGGTGAATCAATTGTATCCCATAGCAAATCATGGCCGGGACCGTCCCAGAAGCAAGCCATACTGAGATGATTCCAGCAATCAGCAAGAGAATGGCGACAACGAAAAAAGTGCTCTTCATCCCTTGAGATGTCGCGCGAACCACTGACCTAAATGTCCCTCCATGGAAGAGGGATATCACTACGGCTGTCAGCCATCCCGCCATAAGTCCAGAATACAAAGGGATTTTTATAAATTTTAATGCAGCGATCAATCCCACGATGGAAACAAGAAAAGGTACGGTGGACAGAGAAAAAGGAACGGTTCGGTTTTTTTTATCCGTTTTCTCCTCATGTAGACTCACTGGAATCGATCTCCTCTATAGGCTTCATCACCTTTTAGATAACCCCCTAGGGAAATAACATCAATACGATTATCATGAACATGGAGACAGTCGTAAGGATAGCGAGAAAGCGAACTTTTCGCATCCATGGTTCAAGTTCATATTGACCGGGGGACTTAAGAAAATGACGGATGTGATAGCCAAACAACCCACCGAAAGCACCGATCGCCACATAAGTGAATGCCACAAGCATCGTCCACCGGGTGGAATATTCTCCTTGCGTATATAAGAAACCGCCCGTAAACAATTGAACGACGAGAATCCATTGAGTGATAAAGTTCATCCGGTACAATACTCGGAGAACGGATCTTTTTTGAATAAACATTTTTTGCAATAAAAAGGGCAATAAGAGGTAGAATCCCATTCCAATCGCCCCTAGGACGTGAAAAAATAAAATGATCTTTACCAAAATCGTTTCCCCTTCTCAAAATAGATTTATCCGTCTTTAAATTTATCATCGGCTTCGTTTTCTCTATTCAGCATGTGGTAAATCGGTTAGCACTGCATTTATTATAATAAATAAAATCAACTCAGAGAAAGGAATATTTTTATGGAAAATGGAATGCATTGCAGCAGGTCCCTTTATTCCGAGACTTGAACCCGCAGGCCCGTGTCCAAGGAATCTCCATTTATCGTTTTTTCCGGAAAAAGAACCGCGATCCCTACTAGCGGTTTCATAGGTAACCCCCTACTCTTAAGTAAATTGAGTACCCTATTCGTTCCTTCTGTTTTTTGTTCCTGTTTCCCAATAGCGATAATAAATCGCGTATCGAAAGTTAGGGCGATGGAAAAACATTGTTGGAGGCCAACTTCTCCATGTCATTTCCACTCGGGCATTTTCGACTGAACCGGCAAAATTGGAGGGTGAAAGACCCGCCCCATCATGGATCAGCCTATGTGCATCGAATCAAAAATGCTCCCTGTACGCCACCACGGTCAAACCGATCACCACCAACAAGTACTGGATGGAGCCGACCAAGAGCGGATTCCTGAATACCTTATGCTCTTCATGCTCCATCTTTATCCCGGTGGACGCTTGAACATCCAGATTCACCGCGGACGAACCGAAACCACCCTGGCTGCTGAATAAATACACCACGACTGCACCGATCACGGCGATGAAAAATGCGATTTCTTCAAAAGGCATGGACAGCGCCCTGGCCACCGCCCAGGTCAGCCCAGCCTCCACCAAGACCGTCACAAGCGCCCACAGCGTGTACTTCACAGTGCGGTTCATCAAATGATCTTCCTCTCCAAAGAATCAAATAAATGGTTATACCAAATATTATAACTATTTAACATCATTAGCACGGATATCCGAACAAACCCCATGATGAGTTTTGTTTCCGATCTGGAACCGAGAGAGGCCTTCGCAAAACCCGTCTAGGGCTTGCAACCTAGCGGATTCTCCTTCATTGTCTCATAACTCGTTGAAACGGTCGCTATTGAGACTTTGATTTTGATACTGAGTTTTGAGACCGAAATAAAGCCTGTTTGTCGGCAACACAGGGGGTTTCGTCGGTAAAGTATGAAAAACGATCGTTTTTGATACTACTAAGGTCTACTGTGGTCAGGCATACTGTCAAACAAACAGTGAAATATGGCAATAAAAAACGCCACTTCTTGTGGCGTCGCGGCGAATCCTTGCTATCCCACTGATCGATGGCAAAAAACTTGCCAGTAAAGGGATTAAAATGTGGCTTCTTTTTTGTCTTAAAATGGGATTTTTGGTCGAATGGAAGGAAATGGAGTGGGTGGCTGACGAAAGATTGTGTAAAAAATTGACGGGAGGTTTCCTTAATTGGAAAAGGGACAAGAAGTAACCATGTCTTTACACGAAGCTGCCCGCCGTCTGAACCTTAATTATCGGACTGTCCGCTTGTTGCTATCTAAATATCTTGATATTGCTCCTAAAATAAATAGTGTGGGGCGTTTTGAGCTTACAGAACGAGACTTTAACCGGCTTCGACTACATTACATGAAACTTGTACTACAGGGAACATGGAGCTCAAAACCCTCTTGTGACGTCTACCACGGCTAAAGCCTGACATCTGCAATTCCGCGTATATACGCCCAAATTCGAATCGGTTTTAACATACCACCCATGATAAAGACTTCAATTTCAAATCGACCCCGTTTAATCAGAAATCATCCGCATGCAGCAGGAATGAACAGATGTTTTGAAAACCTTTATCGAAAGGGTAGCCGCATATTCCAACATCCTCTATCCTAGATAAACAAATACAACTAATACCAGTGAAAAGGACTGAACGTGCATGCGTATAGGATTCGTCATGCCGTCCGTATTTAAAGAAAGACTGATCATGGGCAATGTGATTGTTTCTTATTTACCGTCTTGGAAACGAATCCCCACGTCGTTTGGGGACGGGGTCTGATTTATTCAAATTAAAATGTTAGGTTCCAGTCAAACATTGTGAGAAAAATTTGATTAGACACGTAAATCAATGGAGCATGGCTTCCTACAGCCCTATGATCTGCTTCACCCGTTCCATGTCCACATACTCGCGAATCCAACGGGACAGTCGGGCATACATTGCGTCCCTGTCCGCGCGCCGACCAAGATGCTCCTTGGAACGGGGCGGCAAACCCTTTTTCCTGCGTAAACGATTGATCCAGGCGTGGGTAAATGGCACGTTATCGAACAACCCGTGCAGATAGGTGCCCCATACGCTTCCGTCAGCCGACACCGCGCCATCCATGCGCCCGTCCGACCATTGTAACACCGGGCTCGCATCCGTTCCCCGCTCGGTTCTGCCCATGTGGATTTCATATCCGGAGACGCTTACCCCACCGGCCCATTCGATCAGGATTTCTCCGGATGCCCGAACCGTCCGTTTGTCCGAAATAAAGTGCGTCCGGATGTCCAACATGCCCAACCCCGGGTGGATGCCGGGATGGGATTCCACTCCATCGGGATCGTGCAGGGAGTGCCCCAACATTTGATACCCTCCACAGATGCCGACAATTTCCACTTCTTGGTTTCGCAGGAGTTGGATGGACTCGGCCAACCCCGATGCACGCAACCACGCCAAATCCTCAACGGTGTTTTTGGTGCCGGGAAGAATCACCGCGTCGGGTTCGCCCAGTTCTTTGGCCGATCGGACATAACGGAGACGGACGTCGGGGGCGTCAGCCAACGGAAGAAAGTCAGTGAAATTGGAAATCCGGGGCAGGCCAATCACGGTGATGTCCACAAACTCTCGGGATGCGGGCATTTTCAACCGGAGCGACTCCAGTGAAAGCGAATCTTCCGGGTCAATTCCGGTTTCCAGATAGGGTACCACACCCAGTACGGGGATGCCGGTCCGCCGTTCCAACCATTCAATTCCGGGATCAAGCAGTTCCCGTTTGCCGCGAAATTTGTTGATGATAAAGCCTTTTACCCTTGCCCGCTCATCCGGGTCCAGAAGCTCCAATGTGCCCACCAACGAAGCGAACACGCCACCCCGTTCGATGTCCCCGACGAGAATAACGGGGGCATCGGCCAGTTCAGCCACCCGCATGTTGGCGATGTCCCGATCTTTCAGGTTGATCTCCGCCGGACTTCCCGCTCCCTCGATCACCAGCACCTCGTATGCTTCGGACAGAATCGACAGGGACCGGCGTACTGCGGGCAACGCTTTTTCCAATACGCTTCCGCGATAGGCGTCCGCCTCCATGTCGGCATAATGGCGCCCGTGCACGATCACTTCGGAGACCATATCCCCTTTTGGTTTGAGGAGAATGGGATTCATATGGACGGTCGGTTCGATCCCCGCTGCTTCTGCCTGGACACCTTGGGCACGCCCGATTTCGCCTCCATCGGCAGTGATGGCGGAGTTGAGCGCCATATTTTGCGATTTGAACGGCGCCACCCGATATCCTTCCTCAAAAAAATAGCGGCAAAAGGCAGTGCACAACACGCTCTTGCCCACATCGGAACCCGTACCCTGCAACATGATCGCCTTGGCCATCCTGATCTCCTTTCCCTCTAAAACTCAATCCCTTTGACGGCGGGAATACCTTCATCGTAGTAATGCTTGACGGCGTGAATCTCCGACACGAGGTCGGCCCGACAGATTACTTCCGGGTGCGCATGCCGACCGGTCAAGACCAGATGAACGTGGGACGGACGATGCTCGATCACCTCCAACACCTCGTGTAGCGGCAATACATCCTCAATGGGAAACTTCTGAATGGCCAGTGCGTTGTTGATCTCATCGAGAATCACCAAGTCGTACTTGCCGCTCATGACAGTTTGTTTGGCGGTCTGCCAGGCGGTTTCCAAGGCGGCCCGGTGCTCTTCCGGCGTACGGGTCCAGGTAAAGCCTACGCCCAGTTGACGGATTGGCACCCCCAACCGCTCCAAGGCGATTTGCTCACCATAGGTTCGTTGCGGGGATTTGATAAACTGCAACACCGTCGTTTTCATGCCCCGGCCCACTGCCCGCAGCACCAGTCCCAGCGCGGCCGTGGTTTTGCCTTTTCCTTCACCGGTATAGACCAGCGTCAAACCTTTTCGCGTCTTCGGTACCAATGTTCCCGTCCCCGGGTCCATATCCAGACGTTGTTCGTTCACCTGTGTCATACACCGCCCCTCCGCTTGCCGTATTCCCTGCAGATCGACAACCATCGCCGGACCATCTCCGGACGGGAAGCGAAATGGAGATGGACATACCCGGCCAACACGTTTCCCCTGACGTAACCCTCCAATCGGGTGCCAAACCGACCTTCGCAAGCGTATGCGCGGGGGTAGTCTTCCGTTTCTGGCGTCAGGGCAGAATAATGGAATTCGTGTCCTCTCGCCTTCTCCCCTTTTTTCAACAAGACGGAATCGGACAATGCTGTCACTTCCCGGTATCCCAACGCCGTCAACCGATCCCGCATCGTTACCTTGGCAGGGATTACCCCGATCATGGGATGTTCACGTCCCTGACGGTCGATGATCGATTCGCAAAGATACATGTAACCGCCGCATTCGGCAAACGTGGGCAAACCCGCGGCGATTTTACGGCGGATGGAGTCTTTCACGTCCTCGGCCTGTGCCAGCTCCGTCACAAACTCCTCGGGAAACCCGCCGCCGATCATCAATCCATCCGCCTCCTCCGGGACGGTCTCTCCCGCCAATGGGCTGAAAAACAGCAGATCGGCACCGGCGAGTGTCAACAGCTCCAGATTTTCCGGGTAGTAAAAATGGAAGGCGGCGTCGCGGGCGACTGCGATCACCGGGCGCTCACCCTCGACCACGGCGACAGGAACGAAAAGGCGCTCCTCCGGCCACGCCATCGCTGGAGCCTCATCGGCGAGAGAGAGCAAGGTATCCAGATCCACTCCTTGCTCAATCACATCGGCCAACCGTTCAAACAAGGGTTGCAGCTCCCCACGTTCGACGGCGGGAATCAAGCCAAGGTGACGCTCCGGAATGTCCAGTTCGGCATGGCGGGGAATCCATCCGAGGACGGGAATGCCGCATTCCTGCTCGATGGCCGCTTTGGCCAACCGGTAGTGTCCTTCACTGCCGGCTTTATTGACGATGACACCACGGATGGCCACCTCGGGATTGAGTTGTTGGAACCCCATCACGATCGCCGCGACGCTTCGTGCCATGCTGTGGATGTCGACGACCAGAACAACCGGACTTTGCAGAAGGATGGCGATGTCGGCCGTACTGCCGGTGTCGCTCAGCGGATCTTTCCCGTCATAAAGGCCCATCACACCCTCCACGACCGACAGGTCCGCTCCTTCACTCCCGCGTAAAAAAATTTCCCGAACGCGGTTGCGGGGCATCATCCACACATCCAGGTTGCGTGATAGTCTGCCTGTCAACGCAGTATGATAAGTGGGATCAATGTAGTCCGGTCCTGCTTTGAACCCCTGGACTGTCATGTTTCTTCTGCGAAGCGCCGCCATCAACCCCAGTGTAATCGTGGTTTTACCCACACCGCTACCTGTCCCGGCGATGACGATTCTCGGTCGATGTTCTTTCACCGGACGCCCGCCTCCATTCGCTCATGGGGTACCACAGCAACGGAAATCGTGACATTGCCGCTCTTTTTCTTCTCCATCAGCCACGTTTCCGCTCCGGCCGACAGCAGTGCCGCCGGCTCGCTAACACCGTACGCTCCCGTGTACCGGTACACGACTTCCGACGGTTGAGGGAGTGGAACCGTGTTCAGTTCCTCCGGCGTGTACACGATGAACGGCCAGCCGTATTTCTCCGACAGCGCCTTCAGCCCCGGTTCGTCCCTTTTCAGATCGATCGAAGCGAGATTGCGGACGCTGTTGACCGAAAGTCGCAATTCAGCGAGCGTCTCCAACACCACTTGCTCGATTTCCTCCATCGACGTACCCCGGTTGCACCCAATCCCCAGCACGATCACTTTGGGACGGTACAGCACACCGTTGGTCAAAAGGACCCGCTCTTCCTCCTCTGTCAACAACCGGTGGGTCACCACCAGTGCGGCGTCAAATCCATTCTCGATCGCTTCCGCGGCCGTACGGAACACCCGGATGTGGGCAGGCAACAGTTTGTCATACGTCCACCAATTCCGCTCTCCCGATTCCTGCACGATGGCGATCCGTTCCTCATTCACCACAGCGGCACTGACGGGCGTCACCTTGTCAAAGTTTTCGATCTCCCAACCGAAATCGCGACCGAACAAATCCACCGCGATCGTTTGCTGAACGTCAGAAGCGGTGGTGATAACGGGTCGCGCCCCAAGCAGAGAAGCGACGCGCCGGGTCAACGCATTGGCCCCACCGAGGTGGCCGGACAGTACACTGATGGCATGTTCCGCCCGGTCGTCCACAACAACAACCGCCGGGTCCGTCTTTTTGTCCTTGAGTAAAGGGGCGATCATCCGCACAACCGCCCCGAGGGAAATGAAGATGATCAGTCCATCATAGCGTTGAAACAGATCGGGCAAAATCAGCCGGACCGAACCGGTGAACAGGTGGATCCCCTCGTCTGCCTCATCCCCTGTGGCGAATTTCTCCATATAGTAAAGATCCGCTCCCGGTATCTTGTCTCTCAGTGTGCGGGCCAGCGCCGTTCCATGCTTGGTGATGGCGACGATCGCCACGCGCTCCGATGTCTGGGCAGGATCACGGCTCACGGCTGCTTCACTCCTTTCCTGTAACTGTGCGTAAAGGTTTTGTCGTACAGTTTGGACCGGAATGTTCCCTTCTCCTCCAAATCTGTGTCCAGTGCCCATCCGGCCAAAATCATTGCGTGATTGCGTATGCCCGCTTCCCGCATGTCCTGATCCAATCGGCCCAGCGTGGTGCGCACCACCTTCTGATCGGGCCACGTCGCCCGCTGAACCACGGCCACAGGTGTCTCTTCTGACCAACCGGCAGTGATCAGCTCGTGGGTCACCTTTTTGGCCAATGTCGCACTCAAAAACAAGGCGATGGTGGTATGGTGCCGGGCCAGCTCCGCCAGCCGCTCCTTCTCGGGTACAGGGGTACGCCCTTCCGCCCGGGTGAAGATGACGGTTTGGGTAAGTTCGGGGATGGTCAGCTCCACTCCCAACACGGCGGCTGAGGCAAACACCGAGCTCACCCCCGGTACCACTTCAAACGGAACCCCTTTTTTGCGCAGCAAGGCCATCTGCTCAAACGTCGCTCCAAATACGGCCGGGTCTCCGGTGTGCAGGCGTACCACGCTCTCGCCACGTCGGACGTGGGTAACCATGGTTTGGATGATTTCCTCCAGCGTCATTCCCGCACTGGGAACAATCCGTGCATCCGCTTTGGCGCGGGTAACCAAGTCTTGGCTCACCAACGAATCGGTGTAGACGACGACGTCCGTCTCTTGCAAAATCCGCAGCCCTTTCACTGTAATCAGATCGGGATCGCCCGGGCCGGCGCCGACGATGTATACTTTCGGTTCCAAGCTCATTTTCTCACCACCATCAGTGATAAATATCCCAGACGTGCACCGGCCAATTCCTCCACACGGCGCCAGATCATTTCCTGTTCCGAGGTGGCCTTGCTCACCACCATCGCTTTGTCGGTCAACCCCAATTCTCGCAACAAGTCGATCATCTGGTCGAGCACCTTGGCCACTTTGAGAAACACCACCGCATCATGCTCCAACAGGGCTTTTTCCATGGCCGCCCGGTCTTCAGTCGCCGGCACGATCGCGATCTGCTCGTCTCCGTCCGCCAATGGGATGTCGAGGCGGGAAGCGGCGGCGTTGACAGAGGAGACGCCGGGGACGGAGACGATGTTCACCTCCGGGTGTGCCTCCCGCATGCACCGGCTCATGTGAATAAACGTGCTGTACAGCATCGGATCGCCTTCGGTGACAAACGCCACGTCTTTCCCCTGAGAGAGTCGCTCCCACACTGTCGCCACCGTTTTTTCCCACTCCCGACGCAATATCTCCCGATCCCGCGTCATCGGAAACACCAAACCCAGCATCTCTTTTTCCGCCGGATTGACGTAGGTTTCCGCGATAGTCAACGCGTAGCTCTTTTCCCCCATCCGCTTTTTGGGATAGGCGATCACGGGAGATTCACGCATAATGCGGAACGCCTTGACTGTGATCAGTTCCGGATCACCCGGTCCGACGCCCAATCCGTACAAAGTCCCGATTTTACTCATCCGAATCTCTCCTCCAATCGCCAAGGCGCGTCTGCTCATTCGCCTTTGCCCGGATAAAACATTTTCCTGCTCGCTTCCTTACGGAATGACCAGACACACTCCAGGGTTTGTCGAACCCCGCAGACTCCGTTCATCGCCATCCGACAATGATGAAAACAGGGTTGAAACCCTCCAGTCGAGTCAGATTCAATATCGGCTTGCTGCGGGCGGTTTGCACCATGGTGACGCGTGTGTTGAATCCGGATTCATGCAAGCCTTCCCGTGTCTGATGCAGCGTTTCTAGTGTCGCCGCATTTACCACGATCCGACCGCCCGGTTTCAACCTGTCACAACAAACCTGCAGCAATTCCCGCAGTTCACCGCCGCTGCCGCCGATGAATACTGCATCCGGATTGGGTATTTGATCCAGTCCGTCCGGCGCCTTGGCGTGAATGACGGAAAAGTCGGCACGAAATTTCATTTTGTTGGCTTCGATATTGGATAAATCCGCTTCATTTTTCTCAATCGCAAACACCTGTCCATAAGGAGCCATCCGTGCAGCCTCCACCGAAACCGAACCGGAACCGGCACCGATGTCCCACACCACGCTGTCGGGGGCCAACCGCATTTCGGACAGACTGAGTACGCGCACCTCTTTTTTGGTGATCAGCCCTTTGTCCGGTTTGCGCTGAGCAAACTCATGGTCATCGATGCCCAACCCCCATCGCGGCGGATCGGCGTCCGACTTCCGCTTGAGAATGACAATATTGAGAGGAGAGAATGATGCTTCGGCCATCTCCTCCAGCTCCCACCAACCGCACCGCTCCCTTTCGCCGCCCAGATTTTCGGCGACGAACGCCCGGTATTCGGTCATGCCGAACCGAATGAGATAACGGGCGATGGCGGAAGGGGCGTTGGCGGCATCGGTCAGTAAAGCCACTTTCTCCTTGCCGTCGATCCGCTGTGCCAATCCCTCCAACTTGCGGCCGTGTACGCTTTCGACCACTGCGTCCTGCCAGCTCTCTTTCATGCGGGCAAACGCCAGTTGCAACGAGCTCAAATGCGGGTGAACCTCCACATGCTCCTGTCCCAGTTTCCGAGCGATCAGCCCGGCAATCCCGTAAAACAACGGATCGCCGGACGCCAGCACGACGACCCGTCCGTGATGTCTCGCCCGGTCGATCCGTTCCAACACTTTATGGAGCCCGTTTTTGATCGGAATTCGATCGGCGGAACTCTCAGGAAAAAAAGCCAAATGCCGTTCTCCTCCGACCAGGGTGTCCGCCTCCTCGATCCACTGGCGGTAGGTTGGGAACAACCCATTGGCTCCGTCATCCCCCACACCGATGATTTTCACGGGATGCATCATGACCATACCGACCTCCCCAACAATGCGCCTTTCATCGTAACCAGCACCGTTTCCACAGTGATACCGCCGCCGGCGTGCTCCCATCCCCGGCGACAAACCAATTGGCTCAACCGTTCAAAAAAGGCCGGATACCCCGCCTGTTCCATCAATTGCCCGGCATGCGTCGCCGTATTGGCCTGTCGGACCGCCTCCACCGTCTCGGGCGGCGCGCCCACCTCCCGGGCCACATCAGCCAAGAAGCCGAAATCGACGGGAGCGCTTTTGGAATGAACCATCATCACACCTTGGGCCACTTTGGAGAATTTGCCCATCATCCCCACCAGTGTGGCTCTTTCCGCCCCCGCCCGTTTGGCTTGCTGCAAAGCAAATCCGACAAAATCGCCCATCTGGATGAACGCCTCCTCCGGGAGATCGGGAAACAGTTTCATGGCGTGTTTCTCACTGCTTCCCCCCGTCGTCAACACAAGGTGACGACACCCGCCCGCCAGTGCTACTCGGATCGCTTGGGCCACGCTGGCTCGATAGGCCGCCGTCGAAAACGGAACCACAATGCCACGCGTTCCCAAGATGGAGATGCCGCCGACGATCCCGAGACGTTCGTTCAGCGTTTTTTTGGCGATCTCCTCACCGCCCGGGACGGAGATCACCACTTGGACCCCCCGCGCAATTCCATAGCGGGTCAACACTTCATCCACCGTTTGGCGCAACATTTTTCGCGGCACGGGATTGATCGCCGCCTCTCCCACCGGGACGGGCAAACCCGGTTTGGTGACGCGGCCCACTCCAGGACCGCCGTCGATGTACACACCGGGCTGCTCCCTCCACGAGACGGTAGCAACGATTTCGGCACCGTGAGTAGCGTCGGGATCATCTCCTGCATCCTTGATCACACTGCACCGGGCTTCCTTTGCCGTAACCGTGCCGTTTTCCACGATAAAAACGGCCGTTTGTCCGACCGGCAATGTGATGGTCACTTGATCCGGAACCCGTCCGGTGATGAGCGCCGTCAGTGCGGCTTTTGCCGCGGCGGTCGCACACGATCCGGTCGTATATCCGTACCGCATCTCCCGTTGATCGGTCGCTTCCGACGCCTGTTTCATGACCGCTCCCTCACTTCTGCCGTTCCGCCATCAACGACAATGCGTTGACAATCGCGACGGCTGTCGGACTTCCTCCTTTTCTGCCCCGGTTGGTGATGAACGGTACGTCCAGTTTGGTCAGCTCTTCTTTGGATTCGGCGGCTGACACGAAACCGACGGGAACGCCGACGATCAGGCCGGGCTTCGCCTCTCCCGTCCGAACCAGCCGGATCAGCTCCAAGAGGGCTGTCGGGGCATTGCCGATCGCGAAAATGCCGCCTTCCGCTTCACGCACGGCTTTTCTCATCGACACGATCGCCCGCGTCGTTCCCAATCGTTTCGCTTCCGCCGCCACATCCGGGTCAGAGATGTACACCCGTACGTCACCGCCGAACCGCTGGATCCTTGGTTTACTGATCCCCACCTGCACCATCTGAACGTCTGCCACCACCGGCTTGCCTGCACGAATTGCCTCGATCCCGGCTCGGATGGCATCGGGGTGAAACATCAGGCTCCGTCCCAACTCGAAATCTGCCGAAGCGTGAATCACCCGCTGGACGACGGGAAATTGTTCGTCCGTAAACGGGTGTTTGCCCAACTCCTCGGTGATCATGCGAAAACTGAGTTGTTCGATCTCCTCAGGACGTGTGGTGACCGGCTGAAACTCCCGTGGTGTCACGGTTGTCCTCTCCCTTCCATTGCTGTATGTGTCGGATGATCTTGTCCGGTTCGGCATAAACGGTACCGTAATCCAGACGAGGGCGGGAGATGAGAATCACATGCAATCCCATCTCCAACGCCGTCGTCACCTTTTCGTCCACCGCCCCCACTTTTCCGCTCTCCTTGGTCACAACCACATCAACACCGAAATGGCGGTACAACGCCCTGTTCAACTCGGGTCCGAACGGCCCTTGCATGGCCACGATCTGTTTTTGCTCGATCCCGAGTGCGGCACATTTCTCCATGTTTTCCTTGCGTGGCAACATCCGCGCCACCAGATGTACACCGGGTTCATGCAGCAGCCGTTTGGCAAACACGTCCAGTGTCTTACTTCCGGTCGTCAACATGACGACCCCTTTCAACCGAGCGGCCTCTTCCGCCGCCGCCTCATACGAATCGACAACTGTCAGGCGTGGATGATCGTCATATACCCACGACGGCCGTTCGTAGCGAACATAGGGCACACCCGCGGTTTGGGCCGCCTCCATCGCGTTGCGGGAGGCTTCTTCGGCAAAGGGATGACTGGCATCCACGACGCCGTATGCATGTTTTTCCCGGATCAGTGCGGCCATCTCCTCTGCTGTCAGTCTTCCTACCCGCACCTGTAAATCAGCATCCCGCAAACTTTTGGCGGCATTTTCGGTAACCACCGTCGCCAGCAGTGGATGTCCCGCTTGCCGGATGCGAACAGCCAACGCCCGCGCATCACTGGTACCGGCCAAAAACAGGATCATCCTCTCCCCTCCCGTCCTGTAAGTGGATTCCGTGTAGCGTCTACGATACCAGGTGCATTATGCTCTTCTCTGTTTCGTCCAGTTGCTTCGGGTGAGTCCCTCTCTCCTCTTTCGCAAAGCTCAACGGTCGCTCGCCGGAAAACGACAATCCTTCTCTCATCCAAGCACTGGATCGTTAGGCTGAAAGACCACCTTCACGATGGTTGGTCAACAGCCGACTCATGAGGGTGATGGTGATGGTCATGATTATGGTGATGCAAATGATGACCGTTAGCCTCAGCGACCGACACCAACTGCTCCCAATCCAATCCCTGACCTCCGGCGGCTTCCAACAGCCGGTTCATCATCACGCCGACCAATCCGTCATCCAGCCCGAGATAGTCAGTCATACTCAAATGAACACCTGCATACCGTTTACGAAGGTCGTCCAAGCGGCCGTTCATCCGTTTGATGAGCACTCCGGTAAACAGCAGATAGGGCAGAATGATGATGTTTTTGGCCCCCAGCCGGACACATCGCTCCACTCCCTCTTCCCATCCGGGATCCGTGACCCCGACAAATGCCGTTTCCACCCACCGCACTGGCAAGCGCTCCCACAACAGCCGCGCGATTTTGAACAAATCGCTGTTGGCCTCCGCATCGCTTGATCCCCGGCCCACGACCAGCACAGCCGTGTCGCTTTCGTTTCGGTCTTGCGGCAGATCGGTGACAGATCGGACACGCCGTTCCAATATGGACACCACCGATTGATCCACCCCAACCGGCCGCCCGTATGTGAACGTGACATCGGGATACCGTCGGGCGGCTTCCCGGATCGGGAACGGGATATGTACCTTGGCATGCCCCGCAAACAGGAGCATGATGGGGACCACTGTAATCCGTTTGGCCCCTTTTTCCACACAGCGGCGGATGCCTTCGGGAATGTCCGGTTCGGTGAGTTCCAGAAAACACGTCTCCACGATGGGAAAAGAGAGGAACCGTCCCACTCGCGACGTAAAGTCCAGCAACTGGGCGTTCCCTTCCGGGTCTCGACTGCCGTGACCCACAAACAAACAAGCTTCCATCGGTTTTTCCTCCTCGTTTCAGTCCCCGCAGACGGTATCCACCGCTACCGGTTGAGGTTGTTCCCGGTACCGGAACCCGTTCACCTCTTGGACACGTTTGAAAAATTTGTGGAAACGCTCGTTGGGGTGCCCTTTTTCCGCATATTCCCGCACGACGTTTTCCACCGCCACCAACATCTCTTCCGGTGAGAGTCCTTCCGCCACCCGCTGGGCGGGATGGGCATTGCGGCCGATCCTTTTACCGCCCAGAAACAAATCGTACGTGCCGCGTCGGTAGACAATCCCGATATCTTCCGTCACCGCACCATAGCAGGCCATCGCACAGCCGTTGAAGCCGATTTTCAATTCCTTGGGGATGTTCATCCCGCCCAACCGGCGAGTCAACTCCTCGGCGTGGGGAATCGACTCACCTTTATCGCCATCGCAAAAATCGCATGCTTTTACCTGCACCACATCGCCGACGGGGTGAACCGACCATCCCGCATCCGTCAGGCGACGAACCACTGAGTCGGGATCATCGGTCGGGATCCGCAGGATCATTTGATGATCGGGTGTATACGTGATCTCCCCTTTGTCTCCCGCCAGCGATGCCAGTGCAGCCATTTGGTTCGGCGTCCACTTTTTTTCGGCGACGCCGGAAGAGACGGCCACTTCCAAAACCGGGGTGACATTGGGCACCGCAGTGGGAGGAGTACCGGTGACAGGAACCTTGCCTGCGACCTGAAGAAGTGCCAACGCTTCCTCGGCCCATGCAACCGGATGTTTCGCCTCTTTGGTTCGGGGTTTGTCCAATTGCTCTGTTTGCGCGTTGAGAGACCACGGCTCGGTGTCCGTCCGCAGGCGTTCATGTGGCTTCAAGGCCTGTTCCTTTTGGGTAAGCGTATATTTTCGCTGATAGCCGCGCGGTGTGATCATCAAACCGTGATGAACAAAAGTGGTGGAATTGCCGATCAACACCGTAGTCAACATGCCAATCTCATGTCCCAGCATCTCACCCAGCTTCGTGATCACCACGTGTTGCCGTTCCCGATAGGCGCTTTTCACCAATCCGACAGGTGTGTCCGGTGACCGATACTGGAGCAGGATGCGTTGAGTCTCCACGATCTGGCGGGTACGCCGTCCACTTTTGGGGTTGTACAAAGCGATGACAAAATCGGCTGCTGCGGCCGCTTCAATCCGGCGGGCGATCGTTTCCCAGGGGGTGAGATGGTCACTCAGACTGATCATGCAAGCATCGTGCATCACGGGCGACCCCAAAAGTGCCGCGCAGGAATTGATTGCTGATACCCCGGGGATCACCTCCACTTCCACACCTTCGCCCCGATGCCTTCCTTTTTCCACCAACACCTCGTACACCAGTCCGGCCATGCCGTACACGCCTGCATCTCCGCTGGAAATCACGGCCACCTTTTTTCCGCTCTCGGCCAGCTCGACCGCCGTCTGTGCCCGACTGACTTCTTCCGTCATGCCGGTTTGCACGATCTCCTGATTGTCCAACAAATCCCGGATGATGTCGACATAGGTGTTGTACCCGACGATCACATCGCTGTCGCTGAGTGCTTCCCGCGCCCGGTGCGTCATGTGGTCGAAATGACCCGGACCGAAGCCCACCACGTACAACTTGCCGCGGCCTTTCTCACTCATTTCCGCTTCCTCCTATCTTGCCGTGATGGATGGTTGTTCCCTCTCCGTGTTGCGTTTGCCGGAACACATCGGCACCGACGATCCATGTCGTTCGTAAAACGGACGAATCCACGCCACCGCTTTTTCCACATGGGACGGCATGACAGATCGGCTCCAGCATCTGCTGCCAAATCGCCCTCATCATCTGATCCATGAGTGATTTGGAACGTGAGATGTCACCCATTTGGAAAACCTGTCCGCTTCCAACCTACAACCCCCATCTCAATTGCCTCGCATCCCATAAGAGTGCCCCAGAAAAATGCTCCGCCACGACACGAATCATAAACTGCCTACTATACCAAAAAAAATAAAAGCACTTCCAAAATGGAAGTGCTTAAATCGCGCAGTTGTTATCCCTTAACCTAGCTAAATGCAGCGACTCCCGTCCGAGGGCCTGAAAAAGGTACACGATTCCCCAGGCGGGCTGCTTTCATTCAGCGGACAGTCGTCCAGCCCGATCTAAACACCTCCCTATCCTCGTAGGTCAACGGTGTTGTTGGAAAAGGCAGGTCTCCTGGCTCATGGATCATCGCGAAACCATACAGGGCCTTCCCATCGCACACTGGCGACAGTGACCGCAGTATCGCTCCCCATTCACAGTGGCGGGACCGCGCCGGATTTTCACCGGCTTCCCTCTTCGGGAGTGGGCGAACCACTCCACCTTTTCCCTTTCAATATGCAATTGTCAAAATCTCGATCAAAATCTCTCTTTATTGTATCGAATGAAAAAGAGAATAGCAACTCGGAGTTTTTGGTGTTGGCTTCTGTAGTTATCAACGTGCAACCTCCACATATACGTTTTTCGTCTAGGCCATCACTTTCTCCATGAGTTGCTGTTTTCTTCACCTGATACATGTAACCCTACAAAAGGACGATCAACTCTTGTTCGATAGGATACCCATGCAAAAATGAAAAGGAAGAGCAAAAAAATGATGATCCCCACCACTTCAAAATCCAATTCTGCCCAAGGGTTAAAGAATGTAAAGGCTTCGTAGAAAGAGACTCCATATGCTAAAAACACAATGATCCAACCCATCACTCTGGAGGCAGATTGCCCAAGTTTACTGGATTGGCGAAGTATTTTATTGGTAATCAAAGAATCAATGGTATCTGTGATCATCATCCCCATCATAAATGTGATTCCCAAGATGTAAGGCATATAGTTCGCGTTGTTGTTCGCTGCCAACACCCAGACGGACGCTTGACTAACGGTCTCTGATGCTAAAGCAAACAGTCCTCCAATCAATATAATGAGAAGTGGGTTGCTTGTTTCCTGTAATTTTTTCGGAATGAGTTTTCCTTTGATACCTTGAGGTCGATATTCGTCCTGATTCCCTAATCGCGTCTTTAACAGATTATTGATGTTTAATGTTCCAATCAGGAATAGGGACAAAATAGAAAACCATGTCACAAACAGGTCGACGTAATCCGGTAACCGAAAGTTCTGACTGATGTTTCCTAGAATAATCCCAATACTGGCTACTACTAAACCGTGTCCAAAGGAGAATAAGGTACCGACCCAACGCGCAATCGAACTTCCTTTACGCCAATTGTAGCGAGCCAAACCATCAATACAAGCTAAATGATCAGCATCCAAACCGTGACGAAGACCTAAAGTAAATACCAGTATGAGAAGAGATACGTTTTCCATCTTTTCTCTCCTTACAGAATATTCATTCAAAATTGTGACCTTAACCCTTCCATCCCCAAATACTGAAAAAATAAAAACACTTCCCGTTATGAGAAGTGTTTGATGATCACGTATCCACATACAAGTACACAAGAAGACTCACGGCCTATGCCAGGCCAATCGACACCAATTTGACGGCATGCGGCGTCATCAAACACCTCCCTATCCTCGTAGGTCAACGGTGTTGTTGGAAAAGGCAGGTCTCCTGGCTCATGGATCATCGCGAAACCATACCGGGCCTTCCCATCGCACACTGGCGACAGTGACCGCGGCATCGCTCCCCATTCACAGTGGCGGGACCGCGCCGGATTTTCACCGGCTTCCCTCTTCGGGAGTGGACGAACCACTCCACCTTTTCCCTTTCAATATGCAATTGTCAAAATCTCGATCAAAATCTCTATTTATTGTATCGAATGAAAAAGAGAATCGCAACTCGGAGTTTTTGTCATCAGGAATAACCCTCCCACAATCTACCACCCTTCGGCTTTGTCAGGGTGTATTTTTTCAATCACACTTTTTATCATAATTCATACTTGTCAAATCGGAATTAATGGATTATTCTTATACTAATTTATCCGTTGGGAGGTTTGATTTCATGCCTAAGATTACTTTTGTGTCTGATGTAAAATGGTCCGGTGAGGGAGTGCGCTCGGTGGCTGAGATCAACGGCAAACAGGTGATCATCGACGAGCCCCCGGCTTTAGGCGGAACGGATCAAGGGCCCAATCCGGTGGAACTCATCCTGGCTGCCCTGGGCGGATGCATTAATGTGCTGGTCTCTCTGTTTGCCAAACAGCACGGAGTAGAACTGAAAGGAAGCCAAGTGCATGTGGAGGGCGATTTGGATCCCGACGGTTTCATGGAAAAAGCCGATGTCCGCCCTGGCTTCCTGGAAGTCCGCTACCATATTCAAATTGACTCCCCGTCCGACCCGGAAAAAGTCCAAGCATTGATCGAACACGTAGAGCGGGTCTGCCCAGTGAAGGACACCTTACAGGGCGTGCCTACCGTGGCGGTGACGGGGCAGAAGACGTCATAATCCCAACGGAAAAACCACCCTCATTGTGGGTGGTTTTTCGTTTTCAGGAACTGTGTCCTGGAGAATGATCTACCGTGATTCCGGTATTACCTTGGATTCTTTTCGGTAAACTTCGAGCATATGATGGAAGATGTGCGGGGCGATAAGGATTACAGAGATATCGACAAGATTTGTAATGCTCACGCTCAAAGTCGCCCGGATTTTGGCCACCCTTCTCTCGAGTTTAGGAGGGGTACAGATGGGTTACTACATTCCAGTTGAACGAAACGTAAATATCTTCGTCGAGGATTGCGATCCTGGGCATGGAAAACCAATCCTTTTTATACACGGATGGCCGCTTAACCATAAAATGTTTGAATATCAATTCAACCAACTCCCCAAAATGGGCTATCGTTGTATTGGGATTGATTTGCGCGGATTCGGGAAGTCGGATCGTCCCTGGGAAGGATATTCGTACAACCGATTGGCAGATGATGTCCGTATCGTGATTGATACTCTACAGTTAGAGGATGTCACCTTTGCTGCACATTCGATGGGAGGAGCTATTGCCATCCGGTACATGGCTCGGCATGCAGGGCATAAAGTCTCTAAACTAGCCCTCATAGGAGCTGCGGGCTTCACCAGACGCCCCGGAATACCGTATGGACTAACAAAAGAGGAAATGAAACGTTGGGAACGGTCATGGAGTAAGCTAATGGTCGCTACCTATACCGATCGCCCCAAAATGCTGGATGGCGTTGGGGACATATTTTTCGCACGTTATGTAACGGAGAGTTTCAAAAACTGGTTCCACGGATTGGGAATAGAGGCGTCTGGCCATGCATCGGCGATGTGTGCAGTTTCCCTTCGAGATGAGGATTTAGGGAGAGATTTTTCTAAAATCAATGTACCAACCGCAATTTTCCATGGTGTACAGGACAAAGTCTGCCCATTCTCATTTGCCAAATTGATGCACGCCGGTATCAGGGAATCGGAACTCATCCCCTTTCAATACAGTGGTCATGGATTGTTCTACGAAGAGTTGGAGAAATTTCATCGCGAGCTTATACGCTTCATCGGATAAAACGGGGATGTTGTGATGGACCCAAAAACCCTGTTATCAGATAACAGGGTTGAGACTCCACACGGCTGAAGTACCACAGGCACTCCCTATGGTCGCCGTAGGATTCTTGGGGAGTTCACGTCCTCAGTCCATTTCTGTTTCGGACAACTCCCAAGTTCAGGGCTGTCTCATCAGCCCATCCCATGCCGTTCTACAGCTGGGCTGTATGTACCCGCATGGGCGGGACACCAGCGACCAACGGAAGTGCCCGTGGTATTACCAGTGTCCTAGTTCCTTTTTTCACTCTTATGGTTTTACCCAGCGGGAGAGACTGGTTCGCCGCTGGAACCCCATACCATAACGTTTTCAAGGAACGGAACCCACTACCAGTGGGATGAGCACCGCTCATACGTACACAAGTTGCTCTTGCCATCCCCACAAGGGGGATTCCGAACAACGCCGCCTTTCATCCCACGATTAAAACTGTGGGCTTTTAGGCGGCAGTTTCTGAAAGAAACTGCTGACAAAGTGGTCAAACCACTCGTGATTTCGTGTGCGCTGTGATCCCTCTTGCTCCTGAATCGCTGCGCTCAAAGGTCGCTCGTGGGAAAACGCTCACCCTTTTTTAGGAGGGCGGGGCCGAGAGCCCACGGACTATCCTTGCCACTCGCCTACACGCTGCATTCACACCAACGGCAGATTGGGTTCCGCGTTGAGCGACAAATCACCCACTTGCCCGTCAAAGAAGCGGTAGGTTCCCGCCGCGGCGATCATCGCCGCGTTGTCAGTGCACAGCGACAGTGGCGGTACACGCAGGGTGATCCCGGCTTCCCGGCACCGTGCGCCCAACGCTTCGCGCAAGCGGCTGTTGGCTGATACGCCGCCCGCCAATACCAACTGCTTCACACCGGTGTGGGCGACTGCTCTCATCGCTTTTTCCACCAGCACCTCGACGACCGACTCCTGAAAACTGGCGGCCACATCCGCCGGATTGACCGTCTCTCCCCGTTGACGCGCGTTGTGCAGGTAGTTGATCACCGCGGATTTCAACCCGCTGAAACTGAAATCGAAGGAGTCCGGCTCCAACCATGCCCGCGGAAAATCCAGCACATCACTGCCATCTTTGGCCAGTCGGTCAATCTCCGGTCCGCCGGGATATGGCAAATGGAGCAGCCGGGCCACTTTGTCGTAGGCTTCCCCGGCTGCATCGTCCCTTGTCCGGCCCAGTCGTTCAAACCGGTTGTGTTCCCGCATCAGAATCAGCTCGGTATGGCCGCCGGATACAACCAGCGCCACCAACGGGAACGCAAGCGGCTCCACCAGGTGGCTGGCATAAATGTGACCGGCGATGTGATGCACCGGTACCAATGGAAGCCCACGTGCAAACGACAGCGCCTTGGCAGCAGAAACCCCGATCAAGAGCGCTCCCACCAAACCGGGACCCTGGGTGACGGCCACGGCGGACAAGTCGTCCAATGTGACGCCGGCACGATCCAACGCTTCTTGAATGATCTGCGTGATCCGCTCCACGTGGCGGCGCGAAGCCACCTCCGGTACGACGCCTCCAAATTTGCGGTGCACATCCACCTGGGAAGAAATGACGTTGGACAACACCCGTTGTCCGTTTTCAACTACGGCGGCAGCCGTCTCGTCACAGCTCGTTTCAATCCCCAGTACCAGTGTTCTTGTTTGATTCAACTGTATGTTCTCCGTCATCTTCATCCAATGTCACCCACATGATCAAGGCATCCTCCTGATTGTCCGAATAATAACGGGGACGAATGCCTTTGGCTTCAAATCCCAATTTGCGGTACACGTGCTGGGCCACATGATTGGATACCCGCACTTCCAATGTCATTTTGTCGGCGCCCAACAACCGGGCCAATCTTTTCATATAGGCCAACGTAGCCTGCCCCAGCTTTTTCCCGCGGTATTTTGGATGGATCGCGATATTGGTGATGTGCGCTTCGTCCACTACAATCCACATACCGCAATATCCGGCGATTTCCCCGTCGACGGTGACCACGGTGTAATGCGCAAACGGGCTGTGCAACAATTCGTTGACAAACGCCTCTTTCGGCCAGGGTGTGGGAAACGAGGCGCGTTCCACTTCCATGATCATCGGCAGATCAGCCATTTTCATCGGGCGAAATGCAATCCGCGACCGTTCCATGACTGTTCACTCCGTTTGTTGTCGAGCCGACCATTTGACTTCCGCTTCGGTCTTCTGCAGATAATTGGGTGCAAACGCCTCATCGGCCACCTCACCTCTTTGCCATCGGGCATATGCCAATTGCCCCAGCATCGATGCCCGCGGCACGTTTTCCGGCGGGTAGCCGAACACCGCCTGGTTGCCGAGAGCAGCCTCAATTTGATCACGAAAACGGTTCACATCGTCACCGAGAAACAGCATCGGCCCCAAGCCCGACAGTTCGCTCAACCACTGATCCACCGGTACGACTCGCTCCTCCCGGGCTGTCTGCACCAACCCGTCGTCGGTTCGTTGATACAGTCCCGTATAGGCTCGATTACGCCTGGCATCAAACAACGGGACGATCCCGCCGTCAAAATGGCGACCGTTCATCGCCAATACAGCCAAACTGGAAACCCCGATCAACGGCAATTTCCGGCTCCAGGCAATCGTTTTGGCCGTCGTGACACCGATTCTCACCCCGGTGTACGAACCCGGCCCTTGCGCCACCGCCACCGCATCCAAATCATCCACCGAAAGTGCCAACTCCCGTAACAAACGGTCAATCGCGGGCATCAAACGGACAGAGTGATTTCGATGCAAATTGGTTGTCCATTCCCCGAGTACGCGATCTTCCTCCAAGACTGCTACGCCCATCACCAATGTGGACGTATCCATCGCCAGGATTTTCATATACCGCTCAGCTCCTCACACATCCGCTTGGAACGGGCGTTGCGCAAATGAAGGCGGATTTCCCGTTCACCAGTGGACAGCACATGAAACGTGAACCAGACGGTCTCCTCCGGCAACAGCGGTCGGATACGGCTCGCCCATTCCACCAGCGTGACACCGTCACCATAAAAATACTCGTCCCATCCCAGATCCTCATCCGCTCCCTCTAGCCGATAAACATCCATGTGATACAGTGGAAGACGCCCGTGATATTCCTTGATCAGGGTGAAGGTGGGACTGTCGATGTACGTTTCGATTCCCAAACCTTGGGCCACCCCTTGGGTAAATGTCGTTTTTCCCGCACCCAGGTCCCCCTCCAGCGCCAGCACGTCACCGGGTTGAAGCAGCGGAGCCAAGCTTCGGCCCAGCTCTCTCGTCTCCTGTTCCGATTTGACGATCCAGCGACATGGTACTTGCATCTCCATCACCCGTCCGTGAAGTGGTTATATCCCCGTCGTTCCAGCAAGGTCCTGCCTTGATCTGTCACCCATTCCACCGCAGGTTTGCCCTGTTCCGTCCAACCAATCCGATATAGGGTCACACCTTCATTATGCGCCGTTTGTTCCAAGCGCGCAAACTCTGCTTCCGGCACGCACCCCACCAATTGAAAGTCTTCCCCTCCGTACAGAGCCCACTCGTACGGATCATAACCTGTTTGGCTGGCATAGTCGACCAACGCATCGGATAAGGGGATTCGATCTTTTTCCAATACGATGCGAACGCCACTCGCTTCGGCGATCTCCCAACATTCTTGTGCCAAACCATCACTGATGTCATTGGCCGCTGCCCCTGCGTTCAATGACAACAACAAACGACCGGCCGCCACCTGGGGAATGGGACGGCGGTGGGCACGGATCAAGTCGGAAAACCGCTTCTTTGTCCCATCGTTTCCGTTCAACAGCACATGCAAACCCGCGCTCGAATCCCCCACAGTACCCGTCAGAAACACCACATCGCCCTCACGAGCTGCAGATCGTTTCAGGGCTTGTCCGCCCTCCACTTCTCCAATCACCGTCAAAGTGACAGTCAGATCATGAGGCGCCTTCACCGTATCTCCGCCGACAATCACCAAACCAAACCGATCTGCCAAATCATACATCCCCCGGTACAGATCGACCAGCGCATTCATCTCCCAATGACGGGGAACAGATAACGAGACGACACCGTAACGTGGCAATCCGCCCATCGCCGCGATATCACTGATGTTGGCCGCCGCCAGTTTCCAACCGATATCCGCGGGGTTCATGGTCTCCGGCAGGAAATGAACGGTTTCGATCATGGTATCGGACGTGATGACAAGGGAACGATTCAAGGGATGGACAACAGCGGCATCGTCACCCACATCCACCTCAACGGACGGCGGAGGGGACGGTCGATATTGTGTCAACAAGTGGATCAAGGCAAATTCGTCCCGCAATGGAGAGCCCCCCGATCTTCCTGCAAATAAAAGAAACACGACCGCAGCCCATCGCCACGGTCGTTGTTTTGGAGCGGGTGATGGGAATCGAACCCACGCATCCGGCTTGGAAGGCCGGTGTTCTACCACTGAACTACACCCGCATTTCATCAACTTGTCCTGAGTAAGGGAATGGTCGGGGTGACAGGATTTGAACCTGCGACCTCCTCGTCCCGAACGAGGCGCTCTACCAAGCTGAGCCACACCCCGGAACAGTAGTATCTATTGTATCAATTGGCTGTATCAATTGGCGATTTTTCAAAACTGGTGCGGTCGGCGAGACTCGAACTCGCACGGCCTTACGGCCACTACCCCCTCAAGATAGCGTGTCTGCCAGTTCCACCACGACCGCATGTTTTCATCCGCTTGGTGCGGGTGGAGGGACTCGAACCCCCACGCCAGAGGCGCTAGATCCTAAGTCTAGTGCGTCTGCCAATTCCGCCACACCCGCATAGAGATCCGGAGGCGACCGGCCGTCACCCAACCGGCACCAACCGGCCTATGTGGGAAAAACCGCCGCTGATTAATATTGCTATGATGATGTGGTGAGCCATCCAGGACTCGAACCTGGGACACCCTGATTAAAAGTCAGGTGCTCTACCAACTGAGCTAATGGCTCGCAATGGCTGGGGAGGTAGGGATCGAACCTACGCATCACGGAGTCAAAGTCCGTTGCCTTACCACTTGGCTACTCCCCAGTATCATGGGGCGACCAGTGGGAATCGAACCCACGAATGCCGGAGCCACAATCCGGTGCGTTAACCACTTCGCCATGGCCGCCATAATAATGGCGGAGCTGACGGGACTCGAACCCGCGACCTCCGGCGTGACAGGCCGGCGTGAACTCCAACTTCACCACAGCTCCGCGTAGGAAGGGGAGTATTCCCCGTATTTGGTGGACGGTGACGGGATCGAACCGCCGACCCCCTGCGTGTGAAGCAGGTGCTCTCCCGCTGAGCTAACCGTCCATATTGGTGACCCGTAGGGGATTCGAACCCCTGCATGCCAGCGTGAAAGGCTGGTGTGTTAAACCACTTCACCAACGGGCCACGTAACATTTTATGGGCTCGACCACTTTAAAGGCCTTCTGGCGGAGAGAGCGGGATTCGAACCCGCGCGGGGTCATTTGACCCCCTAACGGTTTAGCAAACCGTCCTCTTCGGCCACTTGAGTATCTCTCCAGGAAAAGATGGCTCCTCAGGCAGGACTCGAACCTGCAACCTACCGGTTAACAGCCGGGCGCTCTACCATTGAGCTACTGAGGATCGTTTCGAAGCGACATCAATTATTATACTGGATTGAGATCACATTTGCAAGTGGTTTTTTTATTTTCTTTTTGGCTGTCTCCATTGGACTGGCGTCGCGGAGACGATATATAAATTAGCACAGACATCGAATCGCTGTCAATAGGGAAAATACATTTTTTTAACTTGAAAAATACGCCATCATAAGGAGATTATACCTAACTCCCATATCCAAAACAGATCGGCTGAATTCGGGCTTCCTGCTTGGTTTCCCATCTTATTCTCCGTAGCGACAGCTAGATTTTGCTCGCAGGAATTCGGCCACTTCTTGCTTAGAACTACGAATTGGACTCACAATCCCCGACAGGAGATTTCCGTAGACACCATCAGCGCTGTTTGGGGGCCATACCGGACAAGTCCCGCCGCAACAGCTCTTCCGGTCGGATGATGTTGCGAAATCCAAAGGAGGCAGGTTTTTTCGCATCTGCTCCGTCATACGCCACTGCTTCCACTCGGACAATCGATTTGACGTTCAGACAGTTGCTGTCCCCTTGTGGCACATACAACCTCACAGGATACCCTTTTTTCAACGGGCGACCGTTTTGCCGGTACAGCAAAAACGCATCCTGCAGGTCAGTTACGGGAATTTCAGCCTGAAAATCATCGGCACCCAAAAAGCGCAGGTGGGTGGTTTCAACCCGCAATCCCACACGCCTGAGCAAAACCCACAACCGTAATGCGTTTCCCTGCACACCCGATACCCATTTCTCCGGTTCAACTGTTTCATCGTCCATCCGCCGGAATTCCTCGTAAGTAAACGCTGCCGGCTTGAGAACCGTACCATACACTTCGATCGTCCACGATGAATGCATCCATCCCGCTCCTCTCTCTGTTTATCCCCGGTAGGGGATAAGAAATTGCCCCGCCTGGACAGTATTGTCGCATGACGGGTTTCACCTGAATCACTCAGGGTGGGTGTGGTCATTCACGAACTTGAGAGAAGGGTGGCCAAAATCCTGCGAGCGACCTTCAAGCGTGTGCGTTACAGAAGTGAGAGGGAAAAGGCACACTCCAATCAACATGATGGATCAGACCCACTCTAGTGCTCCGTCTGACCTTTCAAGAGATCCAGAGCATGCGGCAATACGTCCAACACTGCCTCCAAACATTCTGCGGCACCTTTGGGACTGCCGGGCAAATTGAGAATCAGGGTTTGTCCCCGTGTTCCTGCCACAGCCCTGGACAACATCGCAAACCGTGTTTTGCCAATCGTGGCGGCGCGCATGGCCTCCGCCAACCCGGGTACCTGACGTCGAATGACGGACAACGTCGCCTCAGGCGTCACGTCTCTGGGACCGAGCCCCGTTCCGCCCGTGGTCAACACCAAATCCAGTTTTTTCTCATCTGTCAAATGGATCAACATCTCACGGATGGCATCCATGTCATCCGGAATGATTTCATATGCTTCCACTTCTCCGTCGATGCGCTGCACCAGCTCACGGAGCACTTGCCCACTCCGGTCCTCGCGCTCACCGCGCGCTCCTTTGTCACTGATGGTCAGGATCCCTACGCGCCTCATGCGTTCACTCTCCCTTTCGGATGAAGTCACCACTTTTGCCCCCCGTTTTACGAATCAGGCAAGTCTGTTCCACGGTGATTTCTTTATCAATGGCTTTGCACATGTCGTAGACGGTTAAAGCAGCTACACTGACCGCCGTGAGCGCCTCCATCTCCACTCCGGTGACGCTGTCAGTTTTCACTTCTGCTTCAATAACAAGCGTAGAATCCCCTTCCTCGGAAAAACGGAGGTCGACACCGCGAAGAGGGATGGGATGACACATGGGAATCAGTTCCGAAGTTTTTTTGGCCGCCATGATCCCGGCCACCTGGGCCACAGCCAACACGTCTCCTTTTTCCATGTTCCCCTGACGAATACGACTCAATGTTTCCGGCTTCATGCACACGCGCGCCCGTGCCACAGCGACACGCCGCGTCACCGGTTTTCCGGAAACATCCACCATTTTGGCCCGTCCTTGTTCGTTGATGTGCGTCAACTTTTCCACGCCATCATCACTCCTTAACCACCGATATAAGACATCTCCACTTTCTTTTTCTGTTTCGTTGATTGGCCCCGTTCTTCCGAATAGCGGTCATTACGGTTTTGCCAAATTCCCGCGATCCATCGGCGTATCTCTTCATCCGGAGCGCCCCCTCTCAACAAGGAGCGCAAGTCGTGCCCCTTTTCGGCGAACAGGCACGTGAACAGCTGGCCGTCAGCCGATAGTCTCGCCCGCGTGCATGTGCCGCAAAACGCGTCCGTCACGGAAGAAATCACGCCGATCTCCTCATCCGTCCCCACATATCGGTATCGGTCGGCCACTTCCCCGTAATAGCGGGACGGAAGGGGCTCCAACGGCATCTCACGGTTGATTCGTTCCAATATTTCCTGTTTGGATACCACTTGATCCCAGCGCCACCCGTTGGTATTTCCCACATCCATGTATTCGATAAAGCGCACGATGTGACCGGTTCCGCGAAAATGGCGGGCCATCGGCACGATTTCGCTGTCGTTGACGCCTCTTTGCACCACCATATTCACTTTGACGCCCAGCCCTGCATCCGCTGCAGCACGGATGCCGTCCAGTACCTGCCGGACGCTGGCAGCCCCGCCGTTCATCCGGTGAAACACCTCATCATGGATGGCGTCGAGGCTGACGTTGATCCGCTGCAATCCCGACTGTTTCAGGGCTGCCGCGTATCGGGGGAGCAACACCCCGTTGGTAGTCAACGCGATGTCTTCAATGCCATCCACTTCATTCAGCATCCGGATCAAATCGGGCAAGTCACGACGCAGTAGCGGTTCGCCTCCCGTGATCCGAACCTTTCTCACTCCGAGGGACGCGAACAGCCGAACCAAGCGGACAATTTCTTCAAACGTCAACAATGCCTCTCTCGCAAGAAACGGATAATCCGGTCCAAACACTTCTTTCGGCATGCAATACGTACAACGGAAATTGCACCGATCGGTCACCGACACGCGCAAATCATGAAGCGGCCGCTGATACCGGTCCAGCGGACGGCCCAATTGGCCGGGCATTTGCCTCACACCCTTTCGATCAGAAGCTACCGATCATTTCCCCACTCTTCCCGCACCGATAACCACCCATCATTTCCAAACGCGTACGGAAAGAAGGGGACTGCAACTCCTCCATCAACAAACGCCCCATCGATGACCGGAGCCAATCCTTCGGCGCGACAAATTGGACATCCTCTTCCCACGCAGGGACAAAGAGCAAACCGAATTCGCGCGCCACTGCCGGACATCCGATGCCGATATCCGCAGCCCCCGCAGCGATGGCAGCGCCAATCTGCCGGTCATTCGCCGCCACTCGATATTGCATGTCTTCAGGATTGATCCCCCAATCGGCCCACTGTGCCTCCAACCATTGCCGGGAACGGGTACCACTGGGATGGATCATCAATTGAGCTCCCTGCCTCAGCCATTTGGAAATAGACCCTGGGCCGGAAACGGATCGCATCATCCACCCGCGCACCCGGCGCCATCCATGGATTCGCACCCATGATGGGTCTTTCATTTCCACTTTCTTCGTTTCGGATATGTCGCCAGCCGACAACACGAGATGGCAGCGTCCTTCCCACAGCGTATGCCAACCTTCCTCCTGCCCCATCGGCAAAGGAAAAAGGGTGAACCCGCGAGACGATAGCTGATCTGCCAGCACATCCAATCCGGCGTCAGGCTCACCTGCTACCAACAAACGGCTTTTCCATGATCCACGGGGACGGATCAGCTCCACCGTTACGCTTTCTCCGGCCTTCCACCCATTGTGATCGGTCGGTACGCGAAGCCAACCGTCCGCACGGGACAGCGAGGAAGCCACTCCCGCCCCTTTGGCCAAGGGATAAGCCACCATTTCGCCTCGAACCTCTCCGACAGCGACACGCACAAAATCTTCCGCTCCTGTTTTGACCACCACGTCTGTTCCCAATCGGACACGGATTTCATTTGCTTCGCCCATTTTTACACCGAACCACTTTTCGATCAACGGTCTGACGAACCATTGGAGACCAAGATAGGCGGAGATGGGATAACCCGGAAGACCCACCACCGGCTTCCCTTCCACGATGCCGAGAATGACCGGTTTTCCCGGGCGTGTCGCCACACCGTGCTGAACAACGCGGCCTAACTTACGTATGACGGAAACGGTAAAATCTTCCGAACCGGCAGAAGATCCGGCATTGAGAACAACCATGTCACATTTTTTGACTGCCGACTGTACGGATTGAAGCAAGTGATCCGGCTCATCGGGCACGATACCACAGTAATCCGGAACGGCCCCCCACTCCCGCAGATAACCCGATATCATGGTTCCATTGCTTTCCACGATCTGCCCACGCTCGGGAGCCTGCCCGGGCAAAACCAACTCACTACCCGTCGGTATCACGGCCACGCGCGGGGGCTTCCATACCGAAACTTCCTCCACACCAGAGGCCAACATCACGCCCAAGTCGATCGGACGAATCCGATGGTTAGCCGGAAGGATCGTTTCTCCCGCGCATACGTCTTCCCCAACCATTCGTATATGCTTCCACGATGGAACTGGATTAAAAATCTGCACCTTTTGTTCATCCACGACCCCGATCTGTTCGACAGGGATGATCGCATCAGCGAAATCGGGCAACGGATCGCCCGTATCGATCCATATCGCTTCCCGCCCCAAGGACAATTGCACCGGGTTGTCCGGTGCCGCTTGCACCGTCATTTCCGCTCGAACGGCAACGCCGTCCATCGCAGCCAAGGGATATTCCGGAACAGACCGCCGGGCCACCACTGGCTTGGCTGTAATACGATCATGCGCCTTAAGGACGGGCACCGACTCGACGGAAGGGGAAAAGCGAACCTCCCGCAAAAAACGTTCCCGCGCCTCGTCCAACGGGGCCAGTTTCCACTCCGTTTGACGCAAGGGCGCTTCACCTCTTGATAAAAAACTTAACATAACTATACCATTGCCCATCATTAGCGTCGAGCTGGTTTGTTTCATGAAAAAAGGCCCGCAACGGGGCCGAAAACAGTTGATCAGATGGTACAAAAAAATGGGGCAAGAATTTCTTAGTCCCGATCACCGATCAAACGCAAGAAATAATAAAACAGGTTGATAAAGTCGAGGTACAAAGCCAGCGCACCGATAATGGCCGCTTTGGTCACTTCCTCGTCACCGCCGGCCACATACATTTGCTTGATACGCTGAATGTCGTACGCCGTCAGACCGACGAAGATCAGGATACCCGCGTACAAAATGACGGTGTCCAGGATGCTGTTATCCATAAAAATATTGACGATCGTCGCCAAGATCAATCCTAACAGTGCGAAAAACAACAGATTGCCCAAACTGGACAAATCCCGTTTGGTCAGGTAACCGTACAAGGCGAAAATCCCGAAAATACCGGCCGTGACAAAGAAGGTGTAGACAATCGTCACACCAGTGTACGGGGCGATGATCAACGAAAAGTTGATACCATTGAGCGCAGCGTACAAAAAGAAGAAGAACGTGGCTGTGAAAGCGGAAATTCGGTGCAGGATCGAAGGTAATAAGAACAACAGGAGAATTTCCGCCCCCAGGATGCCATAAAAGACCAGCGGATTCTGATTAAAATATAAGTATACGTCCGGATTGGCCACCAAAAGGAGACCGATGATTCCCGTCAACGACAATCCGGCGAACATCCAACCGAAGACCTTCATCACAAACCGCTGTTGCGCAACCGCCACATTGGTCCCGGTATTGTAGTGGTATGGATGCAATAGTGTCCCCTCCAATTTTTGGACTACTACTTCCCAGTATATTCGATCAATCATGTGTGATCAACCGCATCCCGACTTCCAATTCAAAATTGTGTTTACAATCATACCGATTTGGATCAGACGGAAGAACTGAATAAAATGACTTCGTACAGAACGGATACGAAAACGGCCGCACCGGATAACCACGCAATCACTTCGCTTCTGGAAATAGTTACCTCGTATGATTGTATAACACGTTCCTTACACAAATACAGCAGAAGGAATCCCACAATCAATATATAAAACAGACTCATATCGACACTGGTGGATGGACGAAACAACGCGTCAATCCCATTCCCTGCCTCAGATAATAAAAGATAGGATAGATATCCTGTACTCATCCACCAGCCCCAAGTTTTTTTCAACAACATGCCGAATCCGCCCATTACCGGAACCAACCCGATCACCATAACCACAAACAAAAGGTACTGATGAGTAACTGTAATTCCCCCGCAGCCTCAAATCGGTGTACAAATGGATTCCTGCATACCGATATGTGTGCTCCATCCTTGCGCCAGAGCAACAACCGATCCGTAAATGATCTGTATAACAGCTAGAACACGTACCCCCCACGGAGTTTTCATATGTCTCCCCTCTTGTTTACCTGTACTCCTCAATCCCACTCGCAATAAACTCTCCCATTCCTGTCACCATCGGACCACAAAAAATGGCCCGATGGTGACAGTTTACATGAACCAGATCATCCCTTTACCGAATCAATGGTATTGGCTGCTACGGCCATTTTCACTGGGATTGATAAATTTCTTTATCCGAAATTATCCCAAATCCTCATCAATGCGAATCAATGCCTCGCGTAGATGGTCAGCCAACTTGTTGATCATGTAGGCGCGCTTGTCCCATGGGAAATCCGGCGTAGCCTGCTGCACGTCCCGCATCTTGCGCTGGTCGTACTCCAAAAAGTTCAGAACGGCTTCACATGCCTCCAACAGATTCTCCCAGTCCTCCACGGAAATTTGGATGGTATTGTTCTCAGCGGATGACGCGTTTTCCATCTCAGACTCTCCTTTCGCTCTCCAATCCAAATCGGCACGTTCGACGCGGACCTTGAATCCTTCTCCGCTTTTCATCAATATGTCCAGTGTTTCATCCAACACTTCCAGTCGTTTCACGACACGCTCTTCCTCGTCCATCTTCTCTAAATCCTCGACCAACAATTGAAATAGCCAATAGGCGATCTCTTGCTCTTTGACCATCCTTTTCACCCTTATCCATCACGAGGGTTGCATTTCTTGTACCTGAAGGTTTCATTCTGGGAACTTCTCGTAGTAAGCTAAAGACAAAGCAGCTGAATGGCGTGCTGAGACGAGATCAACACGTCCGCATAATCACCTTTAAACGGGGAGGGAAGGCGTACGCCAGTACGATGAAAATATCCATCCTTTTGTTCGCCGGAATCGCTGAGGAGATCGGTACCCGTCAGCTGGATATGGAATTGCCTGATGATACCACTGTCAGTGACTTGCTGGCACATCTGGCGAACCAATATCCGAATGCCGCATCATTGCTTCGTCAATCGTTTGTATCCATCAACCATGAGTACGCCGCTCCGGAACGACCCATCCCTCCGGAGGCAGAAATTGCGATCATCCCGCCTGTCAGTGGCGGGGAAGAGGTAGATGATCATCTGATTATTACGGAAGAGCCTTTGTCTGCCGACTTACTGATACAAAAAGTCTCCAACCCACACGCCGGGGCGGTGTTAACCTTTGTGGGAACGGTACGCGAGTTTACGCGCGGTCGCCGCACCGTCCATTTGGAATACGAAGCGTACGCGCCGATGGCCCTCAAGAAAATGAAGCAAATCACCGAAGAAATCAGTACGCGATGGCCCTCCGCCCGTGTCGCAATGGCGCATCGAGTGGGCCGTCTGGACATTGAAGAGATCAGTGTGATCATCGCCGTGGCCACCCCGCACAGGGACGAAGCTTTCGCCGCCGGACGCTATGCCATTGAACGGTTGAAGGCCATCGTTCCCATCTGGAAAAAAGAAAAATGGGAAGATGGGTCGGAATGGATCGGTCACCAACAAGGCCCTTGGAATCCGATGGACCCGCCGGAAACGGATGCCGACCCATCCTCAGGGAAGGAGTAATCACGGTGACAGATCATGTACGATATTCCAGACAAATCCTGTTCGCTCCCATTGGAGAAAAAGGCCAAAGGAAACTCCAACAAGCCCGCATCGCCATTGTCGGCATGGGTGCTCTCGGCTCCGCGCTGGCCAATCATATGGTTCGTGCAGGAGTCGGATTCGTCCGATTGATTGACCGCGACTTCGTCGAACCCAGCAACCTGCAACGCCAAATGCTGTATGACGAATCGGATGCGAGAGAAGGCCTTCCCAAAGCAGTGGCGGCAGAACGGAAACTACGTGCCATCAACTCGGGGGTCCGCCTGGAAGCACACGTCACCGACTTAACATGGCAAAACGCCGAATCGCTTCTGTCCGACGTCGACCTGATTTTGGACGGTACGGACAATTTCTCCGTACGATTTTTGATCAACGATGTCAGTGTCAAACACGGCATCCCGTGGATATACGGCGGCGCGGTCAGCTCCCGGGGCATGGTGTTCACAATCAGGCCGGGGATCACTCCTTGTCTCCGCTGTCTGTTTCCGAATCCTCCCGCTCCGGGAACGACGGAGACATGCGATACGGCCGGTGTGATCGGTCCGATCATCCACATCGTGGCCGCCCACCAAGCGGTGGAAGCGCTCAAATTGTTGGTTCGTGACGAACAAGCCTTGGATACGCGGCTACGACATTTTGAATGCTGGTACAATCACGATACCGCGATGGAAGTAAGCCAAAATAGAAAGCCCGATTGTCCGACATGCGGCCAAGGCATATGGGAGTTTCTGGACCCAGCGGACAAAGAACCTCAAGCCGTTTCCCTTTGCGGGAGAGACACCGTCCAGATCTCCCCATCCGCGCCCCAACCGATGGATCTGGAACAATTGGCGAAACGGCTGGCACCGCTCGGACGGGTGGAAAAAAATCGCTTTCTTTTGCGGGCAGATATTGATCCTTACCGATTGGTCATTTTCCCGGACGGACGCATTTTGGTCCAAGGAACGCAAGATCCGTCGATGGCACGCTCTGTCGTGGCCAAATATATCGGGGCGTAACCGTGATTGAGGGAGCCGGAGAACAAGCCGGCTCCCGTCTGCTCTTCAGTGCATATCAGTTTTGGCTCCATCGTCCAGTTTTGAACCGGTTATTTCTTGTTCCGTCCTCATCGGGTAAAATCCAGTCTGGCCAACCGTTCCATCACCCGAATCAGCGCATGGGTTCCGTCATCATCCCCACCATAAGCCTGCACCGACCGTAGCAACTGTTGCACAACCGCTGTACCCACCAACGGCAGGTTCATCTGTTCCGCCTCCTGAAGCACGATGCGCAAATCTTTTTGCTGGAAACGGACCGAAAATCCAGGGGCCAGATCTCCCTTGACAATGCGAGGCGCCAGATTGGCCAACGCCCAGGAACCTCCCGCTCCCTGCGTGGTCACTTCAATCATCTTTTCCAAATCGACGCCCGCTTTTTTGGCGAATGCCAAGGCCTCCACCACGCCCAGCAGATTAAGCCCGCACAAAATCTGGTTGCACGCTTTGACCGTCTGCCCGGCTCCATGCGGACCGCAATGTACGATGTTTTTTCCCATCGCCTCCAATACCGGGCGAACCGTTTCCAATACCTCGGCGTCTCCTCCGACCATGATGGACAACGTACCTTGCCGTGCGCCGATATCTCCTCCACTGACAGGGGCATCGAGCATGCGGACGCCTTGTTCCGCGGCACGAGCAGCCAATTCCCGGGTTGCCTCAGGTGCGATCGTACTCATATCCACCCAGATCAACCCTTCACGGGCCCCTTTCAGCAACCCTTCTGGCCCTTCCGCTACTTCCCGCACATCCGGCGTGTCGCCAACACAGGTAATGACCACGTCACTCACTTCTGCCACAGCCCGGGGCGAAGCAGCCGTTTCCGCCCCCCATTCCCTTGCTTCCGCCATTTTTCGTTCAGTCCGGTTCCATACGGTAACCGGAAATCCTGCGCGGTGAATGTTACGAGCCATCGACCTGCCCATAATCCCCAATCCGATAAAACCGACACGTAAAGATTGCATCCCGGTCTCCTCCTTATCGCAGCGCTTGTTCCAACCGCGCCCGAATGCTGCGGTTCACCGTCTCCCACAACGACTGATCGGTCAGTATGCGTTCCTTGAATCCGCGAAACATTTCTTTCTGCTTTGTCTCAAACCGGGGATCCGCTTTGTCCGGTAACTGACTTCTCATCTCATCCACCAACCGCTGCACTTCCGGAGAGCGTGGGCCCCATACCGCCTGTTCCCGCCCTTCCCTGTCAATAAAAATATAGATGGGAATGGAGCGGGATTTGCCGTTGGTCAAATACTGATCCATCAACTCCAGATTCTCGTCACGGATCAGGAAGGAAAGCTCAAGTCCTGCCGCCTCCGCAATCCGCTTCAAAACCGCATTGCACAACATGGCATCTCCGCACCAATCCGCCGTGAGCGCAATCACCCGCCATTGTCGATCACGCAACTGCCGGTAGAACAACTGATCTTCAGCAGGCAGGCGGTATTGTTCGTATATGTACAGCAGGTTTTCTTTGTTCACTTGCATGCCGCTCACATATTCATCCCAGGTCATGCCCTTATCAAACCAGCCCCCCAGAAGCTTCATGCGCCTGTCCTCCTTTTCCCGTATTCTGCTTTCATTGTAACTGTTTCCCGATCAAACCGCTAGAAACGGTTACAAACCCACAACATCATCATAACGCTTTTATATAAAAGTTACAATTAATATATAAAAATATACCAAATCTTTGCTGATTGCACCAAAAGATGAAAACCCGCCTCTTTCGCTTACCACACATTGTCATCCGGATATTCCTTTTCCATTCGAGTGAATATATTTTTGAAATTATAATCCATATTGTTGCGTACCTCTGCAGTCCCGCTCACTTTTTTCCCGTACTGACCCGGATCTCAAACAAAAATCCCCTGCTCCACAGGGGGAAAGGGAAGTTTACGATCATTGTTAAGCGGAAGCTCACACGACGAAAACCGTTGTTTACGGTTCATATCGTAATGTGGTATAACCATAAAAGTGACTGTGCAAAACCCTTTGTACGCTACAAAAGTCCGATTTCGGCGGGAAGCACGGAATCGGACTTTCCCTTTGTCCATTGCAAAACGGAAGAAGAATGATTCGATGAACGCATCCCGATGGCTGTCCGGCACAGCCGGAATGGTCATCACCGCGTTGCTGGCCACCTTTTTGTGAGGCAGTGCTTTTCCTTTCATCAAACTGAACTATCATATGCTGGCGATTGCGCCCCATCAGACCGACCGGCAAATTCTCTTCGCGGGTTACCGATTTTTTCTGGCCGCTTTGATGATCTTCGTCGTGATGAAACTATTGGGACATCCGGTTCGTTATCGAAAACAAACGCTGATCCCATGTCTGCGGATCGCGCTGTTTCAAACCTTTCTGCAATACGTCTGTTTCTATGTCGGACTTACCTACACCACCGGCATCCATGCGTCGATTCTCGCAGGTACGGGTTCCTTTTTTCAGATTCTGTTTGCCCACTGGATGTATCCCGACGACAAAATCGATTGGCGCAAAACCGTCGGTTTGATCACCGGTTTTTCCGGTGTTTGGTTGGCCAATCTCTCCCATGGTGCGCTTTCTTCCTCGTTGGGAATCGGGTCTCTGTTGGTGTTGGCATCTGCAATGTCCGGATCGTTCGGCAATCTTTTGGCGCGAAACGAAACACACCGCATGGGCGTCTTTTATTTGACGGCTTGGCAAATGCTGATCGGTTCGATCGGACTCATCGCCGTCGGCACGGTTCGGATCGGGTTGTTTCCATTCCACTTCGACCCACGCTCCCTATTGATTCTCCTGTATCTCGCCTTTGTGTCGGCCACCGGTTTCCTGCTGTGGAATTCGGTAATGAAAGTGCATCCAGTGGGCAAAGTCTCCCTGTTTCTGTTTTTGATCCCTTTGTTCGGCTCACTGTTGTCAAGCGTACTGTTGCATGAGTCGTTTTCCCCTTACACACTGGCTGGGCTGTAATCGGCGGGATTGTGATCATCAACCGGTCCCCGGCCCGCACTCAGAAAGGAGGAAGGGGATGTCCGGCCGAATCGAATTGAACGGTGTTTCGTTGTATGTTCAATCGGTCGGGGAAGGACCGACCGTCGTGTTATTGCACGGCATGCCGTTGGATCATCGCATGTGGGATGAAACCGTCAGGGTGTTGCATCGTCGCTATCGCGTCATCCGTTACGACTTGCGCGGCGCAGGGCGTTCAGGAGACGGCGAAGGCCGGTTCGAGCATCACGACGACTTACGCGCACTTCTCGAGGCATTGGAAGTGGATCGCGCATCCATCGTCGGTATCTCGGTCGGCGGCAAAATCGCGATCGATTACGCCTTGCGATATCCGGATACGGTACGGAGCCTGGTGCTGATCAACCCGGGGGTGAGCGGCTATCGTTGGTCGGACGCGTTTCTCGCCAACGAGAGGGAAATCCAGCGGCTTCGTAAAGAAGGACGGTTGGAACAAGCGTTGGAACGGTTTTTACAAACTTGGGTGGAAGGTCCCTTTCGCAAGCAGTCGAAAGTGGTTCCTTCAGTTCGACGATACGTGCGACAAACCGTATTGGATTACTGGAAACGCGAAAGCAAAGGGATGCCGCATTTCCCACCCGCTGTCGACCGCTTGTCCGAAATAAGCGTACCCACGCTGGTGATGCGGGGAGATCGGGATTGGGAGGAAATCCAAACGCTTGCCCAACGGATTGCATCCGCCATTCCGCAAGCGGAGTTGATCACGATGGCGGGGACGGGACATCTCCCGCCTTTGGAACAACCGGATTCGTTTCACGCTCATCTGCTCCGTTTTTTGGAACGGCACGCACAGAGTTGACCGAATCAGGGGGAAAGTCCGCAGAAAACAGGAAAACGGTTCGCCTACGGCTTTTTCCGAGACGAAACCACGAAGGTCTCAACCAGCCGTTGGGGAAACCGTTTTTTGTTATCGCTGTTTGTTATAGTACACAATCACATTTATTTGACTGTTATAATATACTATACCAAACTTCCTTCTCAAGGAGTGGCCTTATGAAACTCGAATCGCCCCCCCAACCGGTCTGCCCGACCTGCGGATTGCCCATTTCATCAGATCAAGAGCCGTTGGATGATTGCTGTACCCAAGAGTGGATCAGACAGCAAATCGCCGAACATTACGCTTGACCCGGTGAACGAGACCAAGTTGATGACAAAGTCCTTGAGCTCCGATTTCCCGTCCAGCGATTCGCAACAGCTAAAGTCGCTCGACGGGAAATTCGGCTCCGCTCACAAAATGGCCTGTAGTTCAACCACCTTGTCGGTAAGCTCATCTGGTTAACCGAAAACAACGCCTTCACATTTGTGATCCCGACAGTCCCGATCGCTGTTCACGCCGACCAGGGCTTTTTCATACCCTGTATTGAGAGAACGTTGATACCGGGAGGGATCACCATGCCCAAATGGTTGCGCAACCAGCTGATGCGCGCGTTTTACGGGAAAGACCGCAAGCAGATCCGGTTTCTTAACGCGTGTTGGTTCACGTACCGAGAAAAGGAACAGGGTTCTTTACCACCCCGTCGTCATTGATCCGTCGATGCTGAACAGACGACGTGCATTCTCCGTCGTTTGCTGGCACACTTGCCGAACCGTCACACCCTTCACCCTGGCCACTTCCTCCGCCACTTCCTTCACCCACGCCGGCTCCGCTCTTTTTCCCTCGTATTCCCACGGTGCATCCGTCTCCAATAACAGCTGGGACAAAGGCACTTGACGGGCCAACTCACGGTCCCGTTCCCTGCGAAGCACATCTGGCGTCACCGAGATGAGATAACCATCATCCACGATGCGGTGCAACACATCAGCGGGCGCTTTGAGCCAGTGAAACACCGCCTGTTTTACCCCATGTCGGCGCAATAGCTGTCGGACTGGTTCCGCCGCTTCGTGGACGGCATGCAGCACCACCGGCAAATCGAGCTCTGCCGCCAACGAAAGAAAACGGGACAACCGGGCAATCGCATCGGGAGAGGGCGGTTGTTTTCTCTGCGGTTCCGGCAGGGTGTAATAGGGCAATCCCACTTCTCCAATGGCACTGATCTCCTCACGATGTCTTCGGATCAACCTGACCACCGTTTCCACTTCCGCATCATCCGTCTCCCGCTCCGGGTGGACGCCGAAAGCAACGGTGAGCCCATCCGGAAACCGTTGTTTCCACTCTAACAAACGGAGGCATGAGTCTGCCCCCGACGCCACGGCCACTACATGGTTCACCCCCGCTCGCCGGGCCCGCTCGATGAATTCCGGTACTTCTTCGTCAGGGAATTGATCGAGATGAACATGGGTGTCAATCAGCGACATTCCCTTCTCCATTTATTCTCCCTCCTCCTCTATATGTAAAAACGGGGGACAAGCCCCCGTTGTTTGAGAAAAGTTTAAAAAACCCCTGACAGATCAGGGGTTTTCCGACTTCGAATTTACATATCGTCCATATCGAATGCATTCTTCCACACCTTGGCCGATGGCTTGAAAACAGCCGATGCGGCACCTTCTCCCAAAAAGCGTCCGAATTTGTCTCCGGCAAGGCCACCCACAATCGATCCCACAACAGTACCAATTCCGGGTATGACCATGGTACCCAACAGTGCCCCATACTCGATCCCAGCCGCCAATCCCGCAGCTCCGGTGATATTGCCTACAGTATGCACCTTGTAATCCGCTTTCCGGATTTCTCCGTGCCTATACGCCTGCGTATCTTTCCACTGTGACAATCCGCCAGCTATGACCCCCGCCCAGACGGAACCGCTTCGTAACATGTGCGACCACCTCCTAGCCGTTTGTCAAGATCCGGAACCTTCCGGTTTCTGATTGTTTTCCATTTGATGGCGAAGAGCCTCCAATTCTTGCTGTTGCTTTTCCAGACGCTTCATCAACGATTGCAGGAGCTCTTCAAACCCATCCAAACGCAATTCCCCGCCAACAGGGGGTTGTTTGTCGACCTCTTCCCGCGTTGAATCAGGAACATCTTCCAATTCCATGGGATCCCGCTTTATCCATGATTTCACTTGTTGTTGCATCCCGATCGCGGTTTCTTTGACCTGTTCAGCCATATTCATCGCAGTGGCCGTCCCCTTTATCGCCATCCGCCGGGCGGTTTTTCTTGCTCCTGGCGAAAAGGCAAGGATAAGAGCTACTGCTGCAGCCCAACCTACGGGCGACCTGATATTCATCCATTTTCTTAGGTCCACGCCATCCACCTCCTTATCTAATTCAAAGGGTGCCCAAAACAACAGCTGCATACTCCGGTATATAGATAGATCCTTTGGTTAACACTACATCCTGTTAAACCGAAAATTGGTGGGAATCAAGGTGAAAAACGAACCTATTCGCTGCATTCACGCGTTACCTGGACGGATCCGTGTCCTGGTATCATCATGTAAAGGAAATCAGAAAAAGGCTTCTGAATTAGCTGCGTTATTGACGGGGCAAATCGGAATCCGGAAAGTGAATCCATGTTTTGTCACCGGTAGTATGCTGATCTTTTATGATCCAACCCAGTTGACAAAAGACGGAGTACTGGAATTGATTCTGTCTGCAGTTCATCCCAATTCCCCCGATATGTCGGTATCAGAGGCCGAGAAACGGGCGAAAGTCTGCTCTTCGCAATTCCGTCACCGGGCAAAGGCGGAAGTCGCAGCTTCCAGGACACCCTTGCTGGATGATCAATCGACTCTCGGAATCGATGCTGTCCAATCCCATCGGACGACATCACTCCCTTTAACCGTTTCTCTGTTGAGTTTAGGAGCCATCGGAGCAAAACAGGCGTGTATGGGAAAATCTGCCCTGGCGAAAGCATCGGTTCCTTTTTACCTGTCCAGCTTCTTCTCTGTGGCTACGGGCTACCCTTTTTTGAAACGGGGCCTGCAAAAATTACGCGTGCGGAAGAAGTGGAACACCGATCTCATGCTCGGCACAGCAGCCTTTGCTCTGGCGCTTGTTCGCGAAAATTTGGTTGTATTAGCTGGCCTTAGCATCATCCAATACATCAACTGGAAATATCACCAGAACCGAAAAGAATCACCCGAAACCCCTGACTATGTCTCATCCGATATCCAAGATTACACTCGACGAGCGGAAAAGTGGGGAGGATTGTTGGCAGGGGCTACCTGGGCGGTAACGAAGGATCCGCTTCGGGGGTTGGCTGTCTTGTTGGGGGCCAATCCACGAACCGCAACCATTTCTGTAGAGCCGGCTTGGAAAAGCGCAGAACTCCGCTGCCAGGAGAAAAGATTGGCCATCCCTGAAAACGGTTCGCTTCCTCAATTGGCCCGAACCAAAACGTTTTTGTTTGAAAATGATTCACTTTTATTCACCCCGGACAGCCAGGAACTGTCCTGCATGACGGATGGAGAAGACGAAGCACGACTGTGGTGCTGGACCGCTTCTCTGTTGCAAAAAACGAAACATCCCTGGACAGAGGAAATCCTTCAAAAGGCCGGTGAAACGGGACGGACCATCCGGACCGCTTTCCACGTTCGGGAAGAAGATGAAGGTGTGTATGGACGTATCCAAAACCATGACGTCTTTTTCGGTACGCTCCGATACCTGCAGCAGCTCGGATTGGACGGTGGACCCTATCTTCTCCCGGCTAAACGGTTGATGCGAAAAGGATATCAAGTATGGTTCACCATTGTCCGAACCGGGGATGTCAGCCAAGTACAAGGGATTCTGTACCGTTCCACAGGAGGAATCACCCCGGTCTTTGAGAGATTTCAACGATATCGCCAACCTGATTGGACCGTTGCCGTATTGGAAACCTCTGATGCCAAAGCGGATGTATTGCGCAGAAATCGGATCGACTCAAGTTGGTCCTCCCTCGGTCCCGATGAAATCAAAGAACGGATTGAATACCTCCGGCATCGCGGAGAAGATGTGATTTGGGTGGCATCTTCCCGTACAGCTTCCACAAAGGAGACGATGTTAGGCCAGAAACTTCCACGTACCACAGGAAATCACCTTCATTCGGTGATGGAGGCCCGCCGTATCGCGGAACGGACCAATCAATTGATCAAACAGCATGTTCGAGTATCCAAATTTTGGAATATATTAGGACCCTTGTTGGCTCTTCCGTTCCGGGTCAGCGCATTCACCATCAATTTGATGGCTGATGCTCTATCTCTCTTATTCCTCTCCAGGGTAAAAATGAATGAAAAGAGATTGGAACCCACCGTTTGGAGAACCAATGAACAGGCCTTGCAGGAGGTTTGTGCCACTTCTGAAGGTTTGCTGCTTTCCGAACCCGATCTCCGCTGGCATGAGAAAACAGCGTCCGAAGTGCTGAGACATTTTCGTGTGGAACAAAGCCAAGGGTTGGACCCCTTCAGAGTGCAGGAGCTGAAAAAGCAATACGGGGAAAATCGACTGCAAGCCCGTGAGAGAAAGTCATGGTGGGTATCTTTCCTGGAGCAGTTTAAAGAGTTTACTACCCTGTTGCTGGTAGGAACAACCGCACTGTCATTTTTGACCGGAGACGTTTTTCATGGCCTTGCCATGGGAGCGGTATTGTTGGCCAACGCCGCTGTCGGGGCCATGCAGGAGCGGAAAGCGGAAAAAGTGGTAGAAGCGTTGAACCAGTACCAGCCACCGGTGACCAGTGTCATCCGTAAGGGACAAACGGTGGAAATATCGGGAGCTGATTTGGTTCCGGGGGATGTAGTCTGCCTGAAAGCAGGAGATCGTGTTCCTGCTGATCTGCGTCTTCTTCTTTCCTGGAATCTGGAGGTCAATGAATCGGTGTTGACGGGAGAATCTGTAGCCGTCAGAAAAAGTCCGGAACCCGTTGCACCTGACTCCCCTCTTTCCGATCGAAACAACATGC
This sequence comes from Polycladomyces abyssicola, assembly GCF_018326425.1. Lineage (NCBI taxonomy): Bacteria > Bacillati > Bacillota > Bacilli > Caryophanales > Thermoactinomycetaceae > Polycladomyces > Polycladomyces abyssicola. The sequence goes on along the minus strand of NZ_AP024601.1, from coordinate 280,732 downwards.
TCTATATGGGAACGGATGTCATCCGGGGCAAAGGGATCGGAATTGTGGTCAACACCGGAACCCATACGGAAATGGGGCGTGTCCTCTCAGGAGAATCTGAGAAGCAACCAACGCCCCTTCAACAGCGGATTACTTCCATGAGCAAAACCTTCGTAAAAGGAGCGGTGATCGTTGCAGCAGTAGTGTGCTTGGCTGGCATTATACGGGGTATTCCCCTTGCCGAAATGGTCAGCACGTCCATTGCTTTGGCGGCTTCCGCCATTCCCGAAGGACTTCCCGTAACGGTCACGATCGCGTTGAGTGCCGGCATTTTTCGGATGGCCCGGAAAAACGCACTGATCCGTCGCATGTCCACTCTGGAAACCTTAGGGCGAGTCACGGTGATCTGCTCTGACAAAACCGGCACGCTTACTCAAAATGAAATGACTGTGACCAAGATCGCTACGTTGAACGAAGATTGGCGTGTGGAAGGAAGCGGTTATGCTCCAAAGGGAAACATCATCGCCGAAGGTTCGGGAAAAACGCTACAAAGGGACCATCCAGAAGTCAGTCGAATGATGCAAATCAGCCTGCTGTGCAACAACAGCGAAATTATGGAGGAGGATGGGCGATGGAAGGTCAAGGGTGACCCCACGGAGGGAGCCTTATTAGCCTTGGCCCAAAAAGCACAGATGGAGGAGAATCTTTCCGAGTGGAAACGCATCCATGAAATTCCTTTCGATTCCGCCAACGGCCGGATGACGGTCGCATGCAAAAAAAGGGAGGAAACATGCTATCTGTTTTCCAAGGGGAGCTTGGAATCCATTTTGAAGCTGTGCGATCGTATTCAATCCAGGGGAGAAATCATCCCGCTGACTGAAAATGAAAAAGCGGCCATCCTCCGAAAAAATGAAGAAATGGCGAGTCAGGCTCTTCGCGTTCTGGCTTTTGCCTACCGCGAGGTGGATCACCAGGAGAGTGAGGAGGATTGCCCGGAAGAAACCAACCTCATTTTCCTCGGCATCATGGGAATGATAGATCCACCGAAACCCGATGTGGCGGAAAGTATTGATCAAGCAAGGAAACTGGGGGTCAAAACAGTCATGATCACCGGTGACCACCCCATGACAGCCATCGCCATCGCCAAACAAATCGGGATCTACAACAATGAATCCAGTGTGATCACAGGACGCGAATTGGATCAAATCGACGATGAGGAATTGGAGCGCAGAATCCCATCGATCTCCATCTTCGCCCGGGTAACACCTGAACACAAACTCCGGATCGTCACCGCCTATCAAAAGCGGGGCGAAGTCGTGGCCATGACTGGTGACGGTGTCAATGATACCCCAGCAATCAAACAGGCTGATGTAGGAATCGCCATGGGGTTGACGGGAACCGAAGTAACCAAGGAAGCAGCGGACATGGTTTTGAAAACCGACAACTTCGCCTCCATCGTCGAAGGGGTGAAAGAAGGTCGAACCATCATCAGCAATATCCGCAAAGCAGTGGGATGCTTGCTGACGGGCAATTTGGCGGAGATCATCATCACCGGTGCAGCTGTCATCGCTGGTTTACCGATGCCGCTGATTCCCATCCAAATCCTGCTGATGAATTTGATGACGGATGCATTGCCCGCGATGATTTTGGCGGTCAACCCAGGGAATAAAACCAAACAAACCCGTCGCACCGACATTGTGGACCGCTCATTGTACACAAAAGTGGTTACCCGCGGAGCACTGTTAAGTGCAGGAGCACTCGGTCTGTTCATGATGCATCTGCGTCGCGGCAGTTCGTTGCTCGTCGCACAAACGGCCGTATTTGCCACCTTGGTGTTGGGTGAGCTGATCCAGACTTTGTCTTGGCGACAGGAAGGTTCCCAAGAACGTCTCACTGAGTGGACCAAAGATCGTTTTCTTACAGGTGCACTGAGTGTGTCCCTTCTCACTTTGCTCGGGTCCATCTATATTCCGCCCGTGGCTCGTTTTCTGCACACTGCGCCTCTTCGCTTGATGGATTGGGGGCCTATCGTTTTGGTGGCAGGTCTGGTGTCGAAAGTCTCGGAACCACTGATCGCGGTGTTATCAGGCAAAAACCATCCTATAATCAACCGGACAACACCCAGGTTTGGAGGGACAACCGCATGATATGGAAATCAATGGATAAATGGATTGTCGGAACGGCTTTGATCCTGGCCGTTCCGGCGATTCTCCCCATTGCAAAGCAAGTGTGTCAGCCCATACGGCAACGGGGAACCTATGCATGGATCAGGATGAAGGAAGAGATGGAAGATTTTATAGCGGAAGCTCAGTTTGAGCGTATGAAAAAACGGTTGGACCGGGAACTGGATATGCTTCCGTAATGTTGAAAAGGAGGAACCGCCGTGAACAACCGGGACAACATCGAACAACATCTGTCCCAAGCATTTTCCCATATCGAACAAGCGTTGGATCTGAGTATTGAGGAATATAAAAGAATAAAGGAAAGCCAAGAAGCGCTCGGTCGCCAATGGGAGGATTTTCTGGGCCGTGTATATCACACCATCAAAGAAAAAGGAAAATCGAACCGGATCAATTTGCTGGGGTGGATCTCCTTTACACGCCTCCGGAAATGGTTATAAGTTTGCATATATAGGGATGCCTGTTCGCTATATGGATGACTGTTCATGATATGGGTATATTTTCTATGGATGCCTTCTGGTGCCTTTGCTATTATGGTGAAGGTGATTTTCAACCAGGGGGTGTAGATCCATGCAACAGGCAGCTGCAATTGCCACACTGATCTCAGCTATCTCTTCCTTGATTGTGGCTATTGTTGGTGCCATCCGTCTGTACCTCGAATATAAGCGTAACATTCGATTCGCTTATAATGATTAACCGAAGTCAAAGCCCGCAATGGGCTTTTTTTATTGCAAAAACGGGGGCAAGCCCCCGTCGTTGATCAAATCCGCGATGAAATTACTCCGTTTCCTCTGCCGATACGGGGATCATGCTGAGACCGACGCGTTCCCGTTCCAAATCCACCTTCAGAACCCAAACGTCCACAATGTCCCCTACTGAGACGAGGTCCATCGGATGGCGTACATACCGTTCACTCATTTTGGAGATGTGCACCAACCCGTCATTTTTCAAACCAATATCCACGAAAACGCCGAAATCGACCACATTGCGTACGGTTCCTTTCAGTTGCATCCCCGGTTTCAAATCTTCCGGCTTCAACACGTCGGAGCGGAAAATCGGGGCCGGCAGTTCGTCACGCGGGTCCCGTCCGGGCCGGAGCAATGCGGAGATGATGTCCCGCAGGGTAGGCACGCCGCAATCCAGACGTTCGGCCATCGCTTCGACATCGACCTGTCGCAACTTTTGGTTGAGCGATTCGGTTCCGATCTCTTCCGGTTGGCTGTCCAACGCCGCCAACAGACGTTCCACCACCGGATACGATTCGGGGTGGATGGGCGTTCGGTCCAACGGGTTCTCGCCATCGGGAATGCGCAAAAAGCCGATACACTGCTCAAATGTTTTGGCTCCCAGACGGGGAACTTCCTTCAATTCTTCCCGGTTGCGGTACCGCCCTTGTTCTTCGCGCCTTTTCACGATGTTTTTGGCCACTGATGCACTGATGCCTGATACATACTGCAACAGGGAAACAGATGCGGTGTTGACGTCCACCCCCACGTGGTTCACTGCCGATTCCACTACGGCAGTCAGGCTTTCCGCCAACCGTTTTTGCGATACATCGTGCTGGTACTGCCCCACACCGACGGCTTTGGGTTCGATTTTCACCAATTCCGCCAACGGGTCTTGCAGACGGCGGGCGATCGAAACAGCGCTCCGCTGTGCCGCGTCCAGGTCGGGAAATTCCTCTCGAGCCAGTTTGGATGCGGAATAGACGCTGGCTCCCGCTTCATTGACGATCACGTAGTACAATTCCCGATCCATCTCACGGATCAGCTCCGCGACAAACGCTTCCGTTTCCCTCGATGCCGTCCCGTTTCCGATCGCGATCAAATCAACGCCGTAATCTTCCACGATTCTCTTGACGGTGGCTTTGGCTTCCGCCACTTTGTTCTGCGGCGGGGTGGGGTAGACCACGCCGACATGGAGCAATTTTCCTGTATCGTCCACCACGGCCAGCTTACAACCCGTACGGTAAGCAGGATCAACACCCAGTACGGTTTTGCCGCGTACCGGCGGTTGCAACAACAGATGTCGCAGGTTTTCCGAAAAGATATGAATCGCCTGTTCCTCTGCTTTTTCCGTCATGGCCGAACGAATTTCACGCTCGATCGACGGGGCGATCAGCCGTTTGTATGCATCTTCTGCCGCCTGACGCAGATAGGCGTGCGGCGGAACGGAAAACCACCGGTACAACCGTTCCAAAATCGGGCCATCTTCCACTTCCACCTGCACGCGTAGGATTTCCTCGCGTTCACCGCGGTTCACTGCCAAAATGCGGTGGGAGGGCATTTTATGTACAGGTTCACGATAATCGTAATACATTTCATAGACGCTGCGCACGTCCGGATCTTTGGCCGAGGAGACCAGCACCCCGTGTTTCCAGGTGTACTCCCGCACCCATTTGCGTACCTCGGCGTCATCGGACAACGCTTCGGCGATGATGTCCATCGCCCCGGCCAGCGCCTCTTCCGGCGTTTTCACCTCTTTTTCCTCATTGACAAACTGCGGGGCCAAAGCGGTCACTTCCGCTTCATTTTTCGCCTGCAGCATTGCCTCGGCCAATGGTTCCAAACCGCGCTCTTTTGCCACAGAGGCACGAGTTTTCCGTTTGGGGCGGAACGGTCGATACAAATCTTCCACTTCCTGCAATTTAACCGCCCGCAGAATACGCTCTTTCAATTCGTCCGTCAACTTGCCCTGTTCGTCGATCAGCCGGATGACTTCTTCTTTTCGCTGATTCAACTGGACGAGATATTGATAACGATCTGCGATCGCACGCAACTGTTCCTCGTCCAACTCACCTGTCCGCTCTTTCCGGTAACGGGCGATAAAGGGGATGGTGTTTCCTTCCTCCATCAACTCGACACCGGCCTGCACTTGTTTGACCTGAATGCCCAACTCTTCGGCAATCAGACGGAACATCTCTTGAACCTGCATAATCGCCTCCCGTATTCAGAAAAATCTTCGACTCCACCATGATACTCCGCCATACCTGAGGACGCAAATGAACGGATCGTGACAAACGGAGTACCCTCGGCGTTTTTGGAAGGGAGGAACAGTCTCAAAGGAGGGAACAACAGATGGAGAATCAGGGGAGTGAATTTCGCAGGGCATGACAAAAAACCAACGAGGCGCCCAACGTTGGTAAAATCGGGATATCACAAATTCGCTCACATGCATTCCGAGGGCTCCAGCCTCAGCGTTTCCCTTAGTTTTCGCAAGGCTCGCCGCTGAAGACGGGATACGTGCATCTGGGAAATGCCAAGTCGTTCTCCAGCCTGTTTCTGGCTCATATTTTCATAAAACGTCATACGGATGATTTCCCGTTCACGCTCAGTCAATACCTGCAACGCTTTTTCCAGCAGCATCCGCTGGTCCACATGCTCATAACCTTCATCTTCATCTCCCACGATGTCCAACAGCGTCACCTGTGAACCATCACTGCTCGCCTCGATCGGAGTGTCGACGGAAACGGCGTTGTAACTGCGACCCATCTCCATCGTTTCCAACACTTCCTCGGGCGTCACGTTGAGGTATTGGGCGATCTCTTCGATCTGCGGAGATCGGTGCAGTTTCGAAGTCAGTTCTTCTACTGCTTTTTTGATGCGTGGTCCCAGCTCTTTGATGCGACGTGGCACATGTACGCTCCACGTTTTGTCACGGATGTACCGTTTGATTTCTCCGACGATCGTGGGCACGGCAAATCCCTCGAAACTCCGGCCATAGGCGGGATCATACCGCTTCAATGCAGCCAGGAGACCGATCATCCCCACTTGTACGAGGTCTTCGTAAGGTTCACTGCCCCGGGCGAATTTGGACGCCAAAGTTTCCACCAGTTCGGTGTAATGCGAGATCAGTTCTTCCTGAATGGCACTGTCTCCGCTCTCCTGGTACTGACGAATCTTCTCCAATACCTCTGCGTCAGTGAGATCGGGTTTCTGTGGGCGAGTCGACATCTGCCTCCACCTCGTCCCTCCTGATGTACTTCGTCAACGTCACCACCACACCGTTGTCGCCTTTGATCTCTACGCGATCCATCAGCGACTTCATCAAATAGAGACCCAAACCTCGCTCGCGCAAGGCATGATAGGGAATCCGCCCGTTGATCGGACCTGTTTTGGCTTCGACGGCCGATACGTCAAAGCTGTACCCTTGATCGATGATTTCGATTTCCAGTCGGTCGACGTACAGATTGCAACAGATGGAGATTTCTCCGCCTTCTCCTCGATATGCGTGATGGACTGCATTGGTGCACGCTTCCGCCACCGCCAGTTTCAAATCTTCAATGTCGTCATATGAGAAACCCATACGGGTGGCGATTCCGGAAATAGCCAAGCGCACTACGCCCACGTAATCAGCTTTGGCGGGAATGGTCAGCTCGATCAGGTCCCTCGGTTGATCTTTCATGATCATTCGTCCTCCTGCGTACCTTCAATCTCGATGATCTCATTCAAGCCGGTGATCCGGAACAACCGTTCCAAACGCGGACTGACCCCCGTGATAACGAGACGTCCCGACGCAGCCCGCAAGGACTTGTATGCACCGATCAGGACACCCAATCCCGTACTGTCGATGTAATCCACTTGCGATAAGTCCAGATACACCACACGGCTGTCCTGACAAAGCGGCATCAGTTTTTCTTTCAATTGGGGAGCCGTGAAGGCATCTATCTCGCCTGTGACTTCCAATGTCGTTATCCTGTCAGAATCCTGCCGTTCCTTGATGGATACGTTCATTGGCTTCAACCTCCGCTACTAGAGTACCCGTTTTCCGAAAGCTCGAAACACCTCTTTTATCCATCTGAAGGTTTCGGGCGGATTAATAGGATGGTCTGGTCGTCCTTCAGCTTGTAATTAGCCAATTCGTATATATGCTGAAAAATCGATTCCACTGCTTCTTGAGCCGGCTTGTCCAGATATTTTAAAATTATTTCTTTAAATCGTTTTCTCCCTAAAAAATCTTCCTCAACCCGACATTCCGTCACCCCATCAGAAAACAGTATGATGGCATCGCCGGGTTTCAACTGGACCTGAAACTCCTGATAAGTGGTTTCCCGTGACACTCCCAGAACAAGCCCACGGGATTTCAGATCGTGAAACGTTCCTTCTTCCGCCCGATAAAGCAATCCGGGCTCATGACCTGCTGTGGCATAGCGGAACGTGTGGTTTATTGAATCGTACACCCCGTATACCATGGTAATAAACATACTGGGGTCGACGTTGCGTTCCACCACCGCATTCAGATTGCGCAACACTTCTGCCGGACCTGGCGGATTGTGGACCAACACATCCATGGCATATTTGATCATCGACATGCATAAGGCTGCGGGAATCCCTTTACCGATGATGTCGGAAAGGGCAATTCCGACTTTCCCTTCCCCATGATCGACGAAGTTGTAGTAGTCACCGCTCATTTTATTGGCCGCCATACTGACGGCGCCGATTTCCGTACCCGGCAACTGGGGAGTGGAACGGGGGAGCAAGGTTTGCTGCATGCCGACGGCCACTTCGATCTCATACTCCAGTTCCCGTTGGCGGTCAATCAGTGTTTCATGCTCTTTATATGCGATGCCGTAACCGATCATGATCTCGATCAAAAGATCGAACATGTCTACTACGACGGGCGGGACATCGGGAAGCATCTTTTTCACGGCGGCGGCGTGCATACTGATGATCTCCTCCGGGGGAATGCGCTGCTCCATCATCCACTTGCTCAACTGTTGGGCAGCGTAGAGATGGTCCTCTCGCTTCTCCCGCGAATAGGAACAAAGCAATTCCTCATATTGGCGTTTCAAATGCTCATCCATAGTGTCACCTCGTCCCGTTGTACGTCCGCCTCTACCTTACGCTTATGATCTGTCCCGGACCAGCTGCCCTGTTAAACCCATGAGTGGTTACCGCTCTATCAGCTCAACTGCATTGTATCCCGATTCCCGCATTCTTTCAACAAAAAAGGGATAGGGAACGCGCGTGGCATTCCATATCCCTTTCCGTCAAAAATCGATCATACCCAAGCTGATCATCAGCGCTTCGTTGACCCGATTCATCATTTCCTCATCCAAATGGGTGATTTTGTCGGTCAGACGCTGTTTATCAATCGTGCGAATCTGCTCCAACAAAATCACCGAGTCCCGATCAAACCCGTAGGTCTTCGCGTCGATCTCCACATGGGTGGGCAACTTGGCCTTTTGAATTTGAGCGGTAATCGCGGCGACGATCACGGTGGGGCTAAACCGGTTGCCTATATCGTTTTGGATGACCAGAACAGGTCTGACCCCACCCTGTTCCGATCCAACCACTGGTGATAGATCGGCAAAGTAGACATCGCCACGCTTGACAATCAAATGGTTACACCCCGCTAACCAGTCGTTCCAAAGTGTCGTCCGCTTCTTCTTCGGCTTCGAAGGCCTCGGAAGCAATATTCAAATTGATTTTCGCCATCTCCATGTAGCCGCGCTGCATCATCTCACGGATCAACCGTTTTTTCCTCTCCTGCAGATACAGCTTCATCGCCTGGCGGATAAATTCGCTTCGATTGGAGTTCTCTTTCGCCACCATACCGTCAACTTCTTGCAACAGATGCTTGGGTAGGCTGATCATGATTCGCTTGGTTTCGGACAAAACTTCGCACCCCCAACCAATCATCACCGTTGGCGATTTCCCTTACAATACTACCATTATGACGTAAGGGTTGCAAAAATATACTTTGATCAAATGAGTCCGCCCCCAAGACAGTCCGGGGAGACACTGTGACTTGCTTCACACGGCTGGAGCACCAAGGGGACTCCCTTTGGTCACCGTGGGTTTCTCGCTTCATCTGGCGTGACAACCCACATCCATCCACCGATGGATTCGTCCAAACCTGGGTGTTTTGGTTTAACGAGCTTTTTGCTCACCCAGTAGTTTTAAGACTTTCGCACTGGGGTTTTCCTGCTCGCTCTTTAATAAATTTATTCGACCCATACGACAAAATTCCTGCTGTTCCCCTGCGTATTACCGAGGATTTTCACCATAGCGTCGTACCTGTCCAGCAGATTCTATCGGAGATGTTAAAAATTTGCTTGTCCCAGTCGATTTACCACACTGATGATGCGTCCCCCTTTTTTGTAGACGCGCGGAACGCGATAACCTATCATGCATGTCACTTCATAGGAGATGGTGCCCAGCGCTTCTGCCACTTCGTCGACCGTGATCCGCTCATTCCCTTGCTTACCGTAGAGAACCACCTCGTCTCCCACCTTGACCGGCATGGCTTCAGTCACGTCCAGCATCGTCTGATCCATGCAAATCCTGCCGACGATCGGCACCCTGCGTCCGTTGACCAGCGCTTCGCCTCGATTGGAGAGCAAACGGTTGAAGCCATCTGCATATCCCACGGGGATCGTCGCGATCCAGCGGGTTCCGTCGGTTACATACGTTTTTCCATAACTGACACCCATACCCGCAGGCGGCCGTTTGAGATGGACGATTTTGGTTTTCAGCGTCAGAGCCGGGCGCAAGTCCACTACTTCACGGTTCACTTCGTCGGAGGGATAGTACCCGTACATACTGATCCCCAAACGAACCAACTGATGTGCATATGCTGGCAAATCAATCGCCGTGGCGCTGTTCGCACAGTGAACAAGCGGGATCTTGATTCCTTCCGATTGCAACCGAGTGATGATCCGTTCCAATTGTTCATGTTGCCATTCCGTATAGGATTTGTCCACTTCATCCGCCGTGGCGAAATGGGTGAACAACCCTTCCACCTCGATGGTATCGTACCGTCCGATCCTGTGCAAAAACGGCAACACTTCATCTTCAAACAATCCCAATCGGCCCATGCCGGTATCCACCTTGACATGAACCGGTACTTTGCGTCCCAAACGGGCGGCTTGACTTGCCACCTCGTCCACCACCGCATCCGAATAAACGGTCAACGTTACATCGCGGCGTACGGCCTCTGCCACCGCTTCGGGCGGGGTATACCCCAACACCAGGATCGGTGCTTCGATTCCCGCATTTCTCAGCTCCAGCGCTTCGTCCAAAAAGGCAACCGCCAGATGGGTCGCACCAGCTTCCAGCGCCGTTTTCGCCACCGGAACGGCACCGTGACCATAGGCGTCAGCCTTGACGACCGCCATCAGCCTGACTGATGACGGAAATCTATTTCTAAATTGTTGAACATTATGTGTGATAGCATCGAGATCAATCTCTGCGATCGTATCACGATAATAGGTTTGGTTCATCCTCGAGCTCCTGTTCGCCGAATGATCTCCAACTGCGCTTGCAATTGATCCACGAATTGATTGCTGACCAAAAGCGGACGGCGTTTGCCTCGTATTCGGAAAATATAGGGCAAATCATAAGCCGGTTCAATCTGAACCAACGGGATTTCTTCTCTCTGATTTCCCATATAAATAACCAGCTTGTCCTCATAAAGCACGTAACGTGGACGATACAACGCCCGAAATAGTGCGGGAAACCCGAATATCACCACAGCCGCCACGACGATCGTTCCCATGATAAACGGGACAGAGCGGTAAGGAAACAGCAAGAACAATCCGGCAAACCCGGCGAGAAACAGTCCCGTCTCCAACAACCGCATCAGGCCGCTTTTTCGATAGAGCAACACAGAATACGGTGTCTGCTCCTCATAGATAACCGAGGAATCCATCTCTCCACCTCTTTCAAACCGAAGGCGGGTCAACAGCACTTCGGCAAGGTGCCAATCCGGGTGACCCGCTCCCTGCTCACAGGATTGAGAGCCGGTTGAGAGCCGCCCTTCTCTCAGGTCAACGATTCACTCTATTCAACCACTCAAAGACGCATCCGACAACGTTTTACACCCATCATCATACATGCTCAGACACGGAATTGCAAAGGGATAGGGGCGTACATTCCGTGAAATCCATCGCTTTCCAGAAAAACCATCCTTCTACAATTCAACGAAATTTGGCGAAGAAGATATTTTTTCTTGCATTTATATTCATATATTTCATACAATAATTTGCGCAAACGGTTTCACCATATCTGACAGGGGGGAGCTGAATGAAGGGGAAACGAGTGATTTCGTCAATATTGGTGATGGTTTTCCTTTTCCTCATGGTGCCGGGAGTGAGAGCAGACAACACCTCTTCCGCTTCACAAGGCAACCGGTTTACCTTGCCGCATGGTGTATTTTATGAGATTTATGTGCGCTCATTTACTGATGCCAACGGGGACGGAGACGGGGACCTGGCCGGGATTGTCTCCAAACTGGATTACCTCAACGACGGCCATCCCCATGCTGGGAAAGACCTGGAAGTGGACGGTATCTGGCTGATGCCGATCACCAAATCACCGAGCTACCACAAATATGATGTGGTGGATTATTACCAGGTTGATCCGCAGTACGGCACATTGGACGATTTCCGCCGACTGGTGCATGAAGCGCACAAACGCGGAGTCAAGGTGATCATCGACTTGGTCGTCAATCACACCAGCAACCAACATCCCTGGTTTGTCTCCGCGTCCAGGGACAAAAACAGCCCTTATCGGGACTACTACATCTGGGCGGACGCAAACACGGACATCCACGAAAAAGGTCCGTGGGGACAACCCGTCTGGCACGAGACCTTCCCTGGCTCGGGAGACTACTATTACGGACTGTTTTGGAGCGGCATGCCCGATTTGAACTACGACAATCCCCGCGTTCGGGAGGAGATCATCAAAATCGGGAAGTTTTGGCTGAAACAAGGGGTCGATGGCTTCAGGTTGGACGCGGCGAAGCACATCTACCCCGACACGCAGGAGGCCAAGAATCACGAGTGGTGGAACCAATTCCGCAGGGAAATGCAGAAAGTGAAGCCCAACGTGTATCTCGTCGGTGAAGTATGGGATGCCAAAGAGCGTGTCGCTCCGTACTACGGTGAACTGGTTACGCTGTTCAACTTTGATCTGTCGGGTCGCATTTTGCAATCCCTTCAACAGGGTCAAGATGCGGGCATTGCTGCCTTGGCCGCCGAAACGGGACGGATGTATGCTGACGTCAACCCCCGTGCCATCGACGCACCATTTTTGACCAATCACGACCAAAACCGCACGATGAGCGTATTGAACGGTGATGAGAACAAAGCGAAAACAGCCGCGGCCATCCTGCTCACCCTGCCCGGTAACCCGTTCCTTTACTACGGGGAAGAAATCGGTATGCTCGGGGAAAAGCCGGACGAGTACATCCGCGAACCTTTCCGCTGGTACCCAGGTCATGGCCCCGGACAAACGACCTGGGAGGAACCCCGATTCAACACCAGACCAAACGCCGTCTCCGTACAGGCACAAATGCACGATCCCGATTCCCTGTTGCACTGGTACCGTCAGTGGATCCGTTTGCGTCACCAGCATCCTGCACTGATGTACGGGACTTTGCAACCGCTTTCCGTCAAGGAACCACAGGTGGCGGCTTATCAACGAGTCAGCCGAGGCGAGCAATTGACCGTCCTGCACAATCTGTCCGACCAAACAGCCACTGTCACGGTTCCGGCGGATCATCGCTTGCGCGTTGTATACGCCGGCCCCTTCGATGTGCAAATCCGACAAAACGGACCGGATCAAGCGAGGGTGACGCTCCCGGCGCATACATCAGCACTGTTGAAATGATGTACAAGTCCAACATTCTCTTACTTCATCATTAACAATCACGTACGAAACCCGTCCGTATTATCACCGGACGGGTTTCTCCCATTTGCACATCTCTCTCATACCATGCAACTAACAGCATATCATTGGTTGTATTCAGCCAAGACCCGGTTGATGTGATCGACGAACTGACTGGCTTTTCCTCGTTGAAAGACAATAACCGGAATATCGATACTCTCTCCAGAATCGGACACAATCTGAATATAAGTTCGGAACCCCTTCAATAGTAAAATCACTGCGGGGATAAAATAAACCATTGTCAATGGTAAAAGTATTCGATCTCGTCTATGTAGGATCCATTTGATAAGTACGCTTGTTATATGGAGGGTGTTGAGACTGCTGACAAGGTAACAGGTCAAATGAACCTGATTCCCAGGAGAAGACATTGACACTTTATTTCAGAATAAATAGAATAACATAGACAAATCAGAAAAAATGAGGAGGGAAAGTAATGGAATCGACAACACTACATCACGTTCCAGTGCGGGATTGGGAGGAAATCGAGCTGACACCGCCAGATGCGAGCGCAGATCTGATGCGTCGAGCCCGAGAAGCCTTTGATACTTGGCGACGAAAAAGTATTGATGAACGGCTCTCTTTATTGCGCGCCCTGCGTCACCTCATTGTCGACAGGATGGACGAAGGTATGGAGATCATCTCACAAGACACGGGCAAACCAAAAGTGGAAGCACTCACCAGCGACATCCTGACGGTGCTGGATGCCATCCGTCATGCGGAAAAACGGGCCAAACATGCCCTGAAACCAAGAAGGGTGCGTACGCCGATCTCCCTGATCGGTAAACGGTCCGTCGTCACCTACCAACCCCGCGGGGTGGTGTTGGTGATCTCACCGTGGAACTACCCGTTTCAGTTGTCGGTGGTTCCCGTGATCGAAGCGCTGGCCGCAGGCAACGCTGTCATTCTCAAACCATCGGAAGTTACTCCTCGGGTAGGTGCATGGATCGCATCCCTGTTTCGCGAGGCCGGCTTTCCCGAAGGCGTGGTCCAAGTGGCGATCGGTGAAAAGGACTTGGGCGCCCGATTGATCGAGGAACACCCGGATTATATCTTTTTCACCGGCTCAGTACAGACGGGAAAAATCATTCAGCAAGAGGCTGCCAAACGATTGATCCCCACCACACTGGAATTGGGCGGGAAGGACCCGATGATTGTCTTTGCCGACGCCAAGCTGAACAGGGCAGTCCAAGGTGCAGTGTGGGGAGCGCTCACCAACTACGGTCAGGTGTGCATGTCGGTGGAACGGATTTATGTGGAAGAGCCCATTTACGACACCTTTGTGGAAACACTGAAACGGGAAGTAGCACGACTGCGGTCGAACGGCGGAGACGAAACCGATCTCGGTACCATGACAACAGAAATGCAAAAGGAGATCGTCCGCCGTCAAGTGGAGGATGCGGTCGCAAACGGAGCCAAACTGGTCAGCGGCATCCACCCCCGGGACTGGCCGAAATCCGGCGACCTCCGCATTCAACCCATCATCCTGACGGGTGTGGATACCCGATCCGCTGTCATGCGCGAAGAAACATTTGGCCCGGTCATCTGTGTGTTGCCGTTTCGGGACGAGGCGGAAGCAATCCGTGCGGCCAACGATTCCGTCTATGGATTAAGTGCCAGCGTGTGGACGAGTGACATCGCAAAAGCCCGCCGGGTGGCACAATCATTGGAAACAGGCAGTGTCCTCATCAATGACGTTGTTCTTGCCATCGCCAATCCGTACCTCCCGTTCGGTGGGGTGAAGGAAAGCGGGATTGGACGTTATCATGGCGACGAGGGATACCGAATTTTTTGTCATGAAAAATCCCTGCTGATCGACCGCGGTTGGTTGCCCTCGGAGGTTCACTGGTTTCCGTACCAAAACAAGCTCACCCCCTTCCGCACATTGGTGGCCAACCTTTATGGGCGGAAACGATCGTTTTTCCGGTTTATCCGATCCTACCTGACGTTACTGGCAACGTCTTTGCGTGAATCCGGATCAAAAAGGGGATGATACGGGATGGTGCAAACTCGGTTTCTGCGGGAGTTTTTCGGCCATCGCGACATCTGGATCACCGGTATCGTTTTCGCCGCCGGCACCGCATTCACCCTGCCTCATCTCGATCAAGGAGCTGTTTGGGGAGCGCTGGTGCTCGGCATGGTGTTATATGCGCTCAGCGAGTACTTGATTCATCGCTTCTTCTTTCATCTCCCGCCACCAAAGAATCCTTGGCTGTTGCGGTTGTTGCAGCGGTTGCACTATCACCATCACAAAGACCCGGATGACCTTCACCTGTTGTTTTTGCCGATATGGTACAGTTTTCCTCTTGTGGCTACAGTCTCCGGCATCCTGTACGCAGTCTCGGAGGATACTGTCTTCACGGTCGCGTTTACCACCGGTGTGTTGGGTTTCCTCTTATATTACGAATGGTGTCACTATGTGGCACACCGTCCCATCCAGCCGATCACGCCCTGGGGCCGTTGGATGAAAAAGATGCACCTGTGGCACCATTTCAAGAACGAACAATATTGGTACGGGGTAACCAACCCGGTGTTCGACATGGTGATGGGGACGTTCAAAAATGAACGGGAAGCTGATCGAAGCGACTCCGTCCGCGATTTGGAAAAGTCCAATGGATGAAAATCCCATTGTTCTGACGCGATCATTTCGTTATACTCATGGACGAGTGACAATGGAATAAGCCTTCTCCATCTCGCCGCGGTGAGATAGAGGTTGCGGCTTTTATGAGTAGGCCGGTCGAGCTTCAGAGACAGCGAGGAAGCCGGTTGAAAGGAAAAGCCGCCGAAGTCCGCGTCGCATGCTCTGGGCACGCGGGCTGGGCCTGTTACCGAACAGGAACAGGACTGTCACGTCTGGTCGGTTGAAAGCGGACGTGGAGCGCTATCTTGGCGGAAGGTGATACGGATGTTCAATGCCGTCGAGCCTTTCGACGGCATTTTTTATTATGAAAAGGAGTGTGAACACATGAAAGTCACGTCAAATCCATCTTTGCAAGCGGAAAATTCCAACCGCCTGCAGCGGCGGTTGCGTTCCCGACAATTGACCATGATCGCCATCGGCGGTTCGATCGGTACCGGTTTGTTCGTGGCCAGTGGCAACTCCATCCACACGGCCGGTCCCGGCGGAGCGTTGTTGGCCTATCTGGCGGTTGGGTTCATGGTGTACTTTTTGATGACCAGCTTGGGCGAAATGGCGGCATTTCTGCCCGTTTCCGGATCATTCAGCACTTATTCGTCCCGCTTCGTCGATCCGGCGCTGGGTTTCGCCATGGGATGGAATTATTGGTATAACTGGGCGATCACCATTGCGGCCGAGCTGTCCGCGGCGACGCTGGTGATGAAATTCTGGTTCCCCCACAGCTCATCTTTTTTGTGGAGTGCGTTGTTCCTGGCGCTGATGATTGGTCTGAATCTCCTTTCCGTCAAGGGCTACGGTGAATCGGAATACTGGTTTTCACTTATTAAGGTGATCACCGTCATCGTGTTCATCGCCGCAGGGTTGTTGATGATCTTCGGTATCATCGGCGGACAGAAGATCGGTTTCCAAAACTGGCAAATTGGAGACGCACCATTTCACGGTGGTTGGCTGGCCGCACTCAGTGTGTTCATGGTTGCCGGATTCTCATTCCAAGGGACAGAAGTGATCGGAGTAGCCGCCGGAGAAAGTGAAAACCCGCGGGTCAATATCCCCAAAGCGGTGCGGCAGGTCTTTTGGCGTATTCTGCTGTTTTATGTGCTGGCCATTTTCGTCATCAGTCTGCTGATCCCGTACACTGATCCCCGACTGGTGGACAGTAGTGTGGAAAATATCGGCGTTAGTCCGTTCACTATCGTTTTTGAAAAAGCGGGGCTCGCCTTTGCCGCTTCCGTCATGAACGCGGTCATTCTCACCGCCGTGCTCTCTGCCGGCAACTCGGGGATGTACGCTGCCACTCGGATATTGTGGTATATGGCCAAAGAGGGACAAGCTCCCCGCTTTTTAGCCAAGGTCAACGCCAAAGGCATACCGGTCAACGCCTTGATTGTAACGTCTTTGGTCGGGGCTACAGCTTTCCTGGCCTCCGTGTTCGGTGACGGAACCGTGTACGTTTGGTTGCTCAATGCCTCCGGATTGTCCGGGTTTATCGCCTGGTTGGGCATCGCGATCAGCCATTACCGGTTCCGTAAGGCGTACCTCGCCCAGGGACGGGACTTGCGCGATTTGCCTTACGTCGCTAAGTGGTATCCGTTTGGTCCCATATTCGCCTTCGTCCTGTGCATCATTGTCATCGCGGGACAAAACTACGGGGCGTTTACCGGTGACCATATCGACTGGTACGGCATCCTGGTATCCTATATTGGGTTACCGCTGTTCCTTCTCTTGTGGTTGGGCTATAAATGGGTGAAGAAAACGCGCATCGTACCACTGTCCGAATGCCGATTTGACGAAGGCGACGCAGTTTGAGAAGATGGGAATGTTGAGAGTTCGTCACGAAAGGATGATCGCAACGTGTCCCAAGCGCAAATCGGTGTGATCGGATTAGCCGTTATGGGCAAAAACCTCGCATTGAACATAGAAAGCAAGGGATTCTCCGTTGCCGTCTACAACCGGTCTCCGGAGAAAACGGAACAACTCCTGAAGGAGGCCACCGGCAAGCGTCTGAGCGGAGCATTCAGCTTGGAAGAATTCGTCGGCATGCTGGAGCGTCCGCGAAAAATCATCCTGATGGTAAAAGCCGGCGAGCCCACCGACCGCACTTTGGAACAATTGGTTCCGCTGTTGGAAACAGGGGACATCGTCATTGACGGTGGCAACGCCTATTTCCACGACACGATCCGTCGCAGTCGGGAGTTGGCGGCCCGCGGCCTTCATTTTATCGGCGCAGGTATTTCCGGTGGGGAAGAGGGAGCGCTGAAAGGCCCCGCCATCATGCCTGGCGGTGACCGTGAGGCCTTTGCCCAAGTGGAACCGATCCTGACCGCCATCGCGGCCAAGGTAAACGGGGAGCCCTGTACCACCTACATCGGTCCGGACGGTGCCGGTCACTATGTAAAAATGGTGCACAACGGCATTGAATACGGCGACATGCAACTGATCGCCGAAGCCTACCACCTGATGAAGGACGTGCTGGGCCTGAGCAATGAGGAGTTGCACCGTGTATTTGCCGAGTGGAACAAGGGCGAGCTGGACAGCTACCTGATCGAAATCACTGCGGATATTTTCACCAAAGTGGACCCTGAAACCAGCCAATCATTGGTTGATGTGATCCTGGATACAGCCGGCCAGAAGGGAACCGGCAAATGGACCAGCCAAAGCGCGCTGGATCTGGGCGTTCCGCTGTCCATCATCACCCAGTCAGTCTTCTCCCGCTTCCTCTCGGCGATGAAAGCGGAACGGACACGGGCCGCCCAACTGCTGCGCGGGCCGAAACCGGTTGCGGTCGACAACAAGGAAGAATGGATCGAGCGGATTCGCCAAGCACTCTATGCCAGCAAAATCTGCTCTTATGCCCAAGGTTTCGCCCAAATGCGCGCGGCTTCCGAAGCCTACGGGTGGAACCTGGACTACGGTGCGATCGCCAAAATCTTCCGCGGTGGCTGCATCATCCGCGCCCGCTTCCTGCAAAACATCATGGAAGCGTACGAGCGCGACCCTGACTTGGCCAACCTGCTCCTCGACCCGTATTTCCGGGATGTCGTGGAGCGCTACCAGGATGCGTGGCGTCAAGTCGTCACCCTTGCGGTTCAGTCGGGCATCCCGACACCGGCATTTTCCGCCGCACTGGCCTATTTCGACAGCTACCGTATGGAGCGCCTGCCGGCTAACCTCCTGCAAGCCCAACGGGATTACTTCGGAGCACACACGTACCAACGGATCGACAAAGAGGGTGTTTTCCACACCAACTGGCTGGAGGATTAAACGCTCGTTTCTATAAACATGCGGCCTTTTCCCACCCGATCTGCTTCGATGCACGGGGCGCGGGAAAAGGCCGTTTTACCCTATTCTGGATACTAACGATCCCTGGGATTCAATTCAAAGTTTTTCTGGAATTTTTCGGGAGTTTTTCAACTCCCGGTTTTTTTATTTGCAACCATATCTCCTCTTTTCCTTCACCATTGATCCAGGTATTTCAACCTGCTATGCTAAACACAAAAATGTTTTTTATGAAGAGAGTGAGCTTCATATGTCAGATGTGTCGGAAATCCCCATTCGTGAGAAAAATATTGTATTGATAGGATTTATGGGCGTCGGTAAAACAACGGTCGGCCAGCTTGTGGCTAAAAAACTTTATCGTGACTTTATTGATATCGATGAAGAAATAGAAAAAATTTATAATATGTCGGTAACAGACATCTTTAGGAAAATCGGTGAGACAGAATTTCGTCGAGTAGAAAGGGAGCTAATCGTAAATATTTGCAATCACAAGAAATTGAAGATCATCTCCTTGGGTGGAGGTGCTTATTTACAAGAGGAAGTGAGAAAGGTTTGTTTGTCTAAATGCATCGTCTACTTCCTTGATCTATCGTGGGAATCTTGGAAAGAACGACTCCCTTTGATCATCGACAGCCGTCCCGTTCTGCAAAACAAAACGTTACATGAGATTGAAGACCTGTTTTTTAAGAGAAGAAAAGCTTATTCCCTGCATAATTCCAAAATTACCATCAACAATTTGGATGCAGAAACGATCGCCAACAAAATAGTAGAGTCTGTCAAATTCGCCTGGGACATTTATCAACCTCAAGGTGAGTAAGGATCAGTAGAATGATAATAAAAAGGGAACCGTCTTCCCAACCACGGAAGTCGGTTCCCTTTTTCCGGCGGATCAAACTTTCAGGCATGTCCATTCCCTTGCTCATCTTCCTTTGGCAGATTGTACAGTCGCCGTCACCCGCCAACTCGGCTCACACCACACTTCATACCCGACAAGCTGTTCGATATCCAGATCCAACTGCGCTTGCTCCCGCAGGTTCGCAACATGGTTTTTCACATATGTCCGATGTAACATCGCACTTTTCCACCAAGTGATGGTGAGAAAGCGCCGTGCCGACACGTTCCCCGCGAACACACCGCCCAACATCCCGTCGGTTTGCTCCATGGCAGGGTTCCATACCTCCTGCTGCATTTGGAGAAAATGATCTTCCCTCCCGGGCAGTACCCGACAGTCCGCAACGCGGATCAGCTCCGCTTCCATCCATCCGCCTGACTGCAACCTCTCCAGATGGCCGACCGGCAACATCATTTCCATGACGGTAACAGCAATCCGGTCAAACGTCTCCTGTTGACCACCGGATACATAGATCTCATCATGGATCTGATCCATAAACGCCGTATAGCTTTCCCGATCCTTCCACAATCCGACAATGCACGCCTCAGTGTGATCAGCCGCATTCCACCCGCCGAATTGGGCCACAAACCCCTGTACGTCCCGCAGTGCCGACCATCGCTGTTGCTCCCGAGAAAAGGCTTCCCGTTTTTCCTCCGGCACATCGCACACAATCCATTTGATCAGCATGCGAACACTCCTTCTCTTTTATTCCTACGGATTTTTCACACCCACCTGAACCACCTGCTGGAAGGTGGGCCGGTTTACCCATCGCATGTCCGGTGCGGCAAGTAGACCCATGGGCTTTTGCTTGATGGCATCTTGAGCGTCATCATACACCCAATTCTCCACGTCATCGGAATTGTATTCCTTACGAAGACGGTCTGCCGTTATTCTCATCGCCTTCCACAAATCCAACCTGCAAGAGGAGAGATTTCCGTCACCACAGTAAACCGTGTGCCAGGGGTCCTTCACCTTTTCACCCAGAAGCCGACGCAGATCCTTGTTTACATAGGAATAATAACCCTCGAGAAAAGCCGAACCCAAACCGCCCCGCGGCGAATCCTCGAGTACATTGGGCAAGTTCGTTCCACTCAGGGCTTTATCAAACATCACCCTGGTCAGGGTTTCGAAATAAGCATCCCCGATAGCCACGGCCACTGCATCATCATAAATGCCATCTTTGGGGGATGAATCACGCCGGTGTCCCCCGGACTCCACCCATGCAGCCAACCGGTCCCTCATCTCCTGAAGTACGGGATCATTACCGGGGGCTTTTTCTCCCAATACTTTCAACACCCACGGATAAACCTCCTGCGCCTTCAAATCCACCGTCGCTGCGTCCATCATGATGTTAACCATGTCCGCCTTAGTCAGTTTCTTCCCGGAGGATATCATCTTCGCCAACCGCTTGTCCAAATGAAGGGAACGGTGAACGGGACCGTAGCTGAAGTTCGCGTCATTGGCTCGGAAACCGGGAGCCTGTTTATTGTTCCAATTGGCGAAGTATCCCCGTTTGGGGTTGATGTCATGGGGCTGCTCCTCCGGCTTCAGATAATTCCCCGTCCAGTCGTATTCCCCGGTCCCCCATGCAGGAAGATCGGGATCCGTCCTGGGGTCCCGCACGGGACACAGGCAAGAGTGCTTATATGCAATATCCTTTTTGTCCACGTAAAACCAATTGAAGGTGTAATCCACTTTGTCGAACGCCTTTAAAAAAGAAGCGGAACCCTCTCTCATAAAATCCGGATCGTTGATTCGGCGGAAGCCCAGAGCGCTGTTTAATTCTTTGCCGTAAGTGGAGCGCTGGGTGGTTACAGCCACCGGCTCTCCCCTGACGGTTCCCCGGGCATTGACAGGGCCGTAGACAGTCCGTTCCACCTTGATGTCAAAGATAAGACTGTCTTTGGACGGCTCGGGTATTCCTGCGGCCGTGGGTTTAGCAATTTGCCGGTGAGTATAAACGTCCATGGGACGACATTCCCCTTTGTACCAGTAACCCTGGGATTTCATCGTGGGTTTGCCTCCATCCGGCTCGCAGAGTTTAACCACCCACTGATCCACGTTGTCCGCTCCGGAGGAGGTGGCCGACCAGGCATAGTCCCGTCCCCGCCCCAGTTGCACATACATGTTGACCCCAGCAAAACCCACTCCCCGGGCATCAATCCCCGGTCCGTGAACATCTGTCTCCACCAGCAGCTGGGGGCTGAAGTAGCCTGTCTGAGGACCGAATACGGCAATGGGACGTCCCTCTTTGGTGTGTTCTGCATTTACCAGTATCGCATTGCTCATCCCCTTGGGCGCCCTCAAGTCGATCGAACCGAAGGGGCCGTCCGCCACCATCTTCGGCGGTTTCATCTCTTCCAATGTTTTGCCGACGGTTTCCAAGTCGAGTATGGCCGTGGATTTTGGATCGACGGAAGAAGGCTGGTTATAGGGAAAGGATTTTTCCGTCGTCACGGGAGCTTCCACGTCCTCCGCGCTCCGGAAATCCTCCCAGATCGCCCGTCCCTTGTGGGAACCGTGTTTTTGCATTAACTGGGACAGAAATCGGCTACTGGCCACTTCGTTTCCGCCGCCCTTCCCGAAAATCCCGCCGACCAAGCTGGCGATGGCCACACTGTCTTCGAGCTTCCACTCTTTCGGAATCTGCTGGAGGGCGGGATACTCCGCGGGAAGCAAGTTGGGATTCATTCGCGCTTGACGTATAAAAGCGTTCACCCCGTCTATGTAGGCTTCTATGTCTTTGCAGACCTGGGCTGCTTCCTCTCCCTGAAGACAAAGCTCGTTGGCCTGACGGGTCAATTCTTCCTCTTTGTACGGGGCTACCTTCACCTGGGCCCTGTCCATCTCCTTGTTTGCTTCACTGGCCCCGAGAAATTCGCTCAGCCGCCCCCGTCCCAGATGGCGGAGCACATCCATCAGGAACAATCGGTCCTCCGCGGTTACATAGCCCACGGCAAACATCGTGGCCTCCCTGGTTTTCCCTTGAATGTGGGGGACGCCAAATTCATCCCGCTGAACCGTTACGCCTTTCGTCGGGGAATAGGTACGTTCCACTTTACCATTGACACCGAAGGTAGCTTTCTTGAAATATTTGACAAGTTCTTCATCCTTGATCCCCTTTATGCGATCCACCAGGGAATCGTACATTTGAGTCTGATCATTGAAGTGCCTGGGATACTCTCCGGTCAGTTGAAATTTGGTCATTTCCAGTGCGTTTACCGTCCCGTCTTGACCCGGAGGCATGATATTGAGGAAACCACCGGGATCATTAGACGTTTGGGCGCCTCCCGTAGAAGGCATCAACAAAAACTGCATGTTGATCAGCACGAGTATGACAATCACATACCGTTTCAATACAGGACCTCCTCACTAGTGAATTTGCCATCCGGACATCCAATATTTTTTATTTTTTTGAAATCTAGGCTCGGATTGAAAGATCACTTTCAACTGTATACGGTAATGATTTTCCATCTCCATATATTTACCAGATTGGTCTTATGATTCCTCCCTCAGGATCAGAATCATGTTTCTTCCCTTCGACTAGGGAATCAGTCACCTGCAGGTGGGTCAGCTTACAGAAAAAAGGTGCACATCCACCTCATGTGGGAATAATAGGAGACTTTCCCCTGATCGGAGATCATGACAAAACAGCCCTCCTTCAGGGGCGGTTATTTGAAAACAGGGAGGGAGTATCCGTGAAGGTGCAGGAAGAAGTCTGGACTCATCTATTTCAGAAAATTCACTTCCTTGAGGAGGCCCACGCTGAGGAAAATCCGGGGCGACAGCTGGAGATGATCCGCGATGCGGCTCCCCGGTTCAAGGAGTGGTTTCGTCAGACAGGTACCGTAACAGCCTTTCACTCTTTTGATCTCATCACACTTCCTTATCCTCGAAAGTATGCGCTGTGGCGGGCTGCATTGTCTCCCGTGAGTTATGTGTGGTTTACAGAAACTGCCGCCTAAAAGCCCACGGCGACCATCGGAAGTGCCCTTGGGGTATTTTAATCGTGGGATGAAAGGCGGCGTTGCTTGGAATCCCCCTTGTGGGGATGGCAAGACAACTTGTCTATAGTATAATCGAACGTATGAGCGGTGTTCATTCCACTGGTAGTGGGTTCCGTTCCTTGAAAACGTTATGGTATGGGGTTCCAGCGGCGAACCAGTCTCTCCCGCTGGGTAAAACCATAAGAGTGAAAAAAGGAACTAGGACACTGGTAACAGGTGTCCCGCCCATGCGGGTACATACAGCCCGGCTGTGCATGGGATGGGCTGATGAGACAGCCCTGAACTTGGGAGTTGTCCAAAACAGAAATGGACTGAGGACGTGAACTACCCAAGAATCCCACGGCGACCATAGGGAGTGCCTGTGGTACTTCAGCCGTGTGGAGTCTCAACAATCGTATGTTTATTGTAAAGTGGCGGTCAAAAGGAAAGGTCTGGACACTGCTGAATGAACCTACCGAATACGAATTGGTATCCAGTACCCCCTATTTTGCCGAGCAGATTCGAAGATATGGTGAGTTTTTCAGTCACACCCTGTTGTCATACCGCTACGGCACGGTGGAAAATCATCTGGAAGCCGTCGAGATCCGGCCGGAGGATATTGATTTTATCACTTATGACCATCTACACACCCAGGATGTGCGGAGGTGGATCGGGACGACAAAACCCCGAGCGGACATCAGCCCCGATCGGCCGGTTCAGGCTTACTTTCCCAAGGCCAAACTGATCGTTCAACGAAAGGAATGGGATATTCTACCCCGCCTCCATCCGTTACAGCGGATCTGGTACCAACCGGAAAAATTCACAGACATCCCCGAAGAGCGGTTGCTGATGATCGATGGAGACGTCCTTTTGGGGCCTGGGGTTGCTTTGATGTGGACACCAGGGCACACTCAGGGAAACCACTCGCTGGTGGTCAACACAGACTCGGCACCTGGGTTTCCAGCGAAAATGGCGTAGCCGCTGAGTGTTACGCACCAATGGAAAGCGGTATCCCCGGTCTGCGTCGGTAGGCAAAGAAAACCGGGTTGGAGGTAGTGTTAAACGCTAACACCATCGAGAACACTGCCCGCCAATACAACTCGATGGTCCAGGAGAAACTGGTGGCAGACCCCTGTAAGGATCGTCCCGGATTACCGCAGTTTCTTCCCCAGCTCTGAACTGTGCGGGCATATCTTTGCTCCTGGCACCCGGCCTTCCTATCAGCACAAGCGGATCTCTTTCGGTAGGATCATTCGGCCAGAGAATGAAGGAACCCAGTTAGGGTGAGAATCGTTGTAAACAAAAACAAACCCCGCTCGTGACGACACGAAACGGGGTTTCGCTTCATTTTTTAGGCTGATCCTGCACCGATTGAGCGATTTTGACCATTTCCGCTACAGGCAGATTGCCGTACAACTCAAATTCCGTGTTATTGTGTGTCCAAGACAGCCGCTTCTTCTCACTGCCTTCCAACAAAATGCCGACCGTGTAGCCCAAATCGACCGGTTGACCGTACATCGGAGCACTGGCCTGTACGGCATCAGGATTTTTCTGTGTTAGGGTGAACGGTTGTCTTCCTTGGTACCGCATGATGACAACCTCGCCTTCCATGCTGACGACGGTTTGCTCATCGACCAACTGACTCCCCTTCGGCACGTAACCCGGAACCATCGCTTCCACTTCTTTTTCCGAATGATGGTTTTTGTCGGTTTGCGCATGACGCATCGAAGGCAATGTCTGCTCGTTCAGTCCGTTCATGTTGCGGTTCATGTCAAACGCATCTTTGTCGAAAGACGGGTCAGTATTGAAGCGGTCAAAGGTGACTTCCACCATCACCTGATCCTGATCGTTGAGCAATACCGCCTTGGTTGGATACAGATCTTTGTTTAACCAAATCCGTTGCCGACTCAACGTCTGATTGTTGGTTTTGGCACGAACATCGAATTGATATCCGTCGGAGCCCGCCTTAAACCCACGGGACTGATCGTCGATAATGCTGTTGATCAATGATTGGTACAGATAGATTTGCCCGCTGGATTCCGGCCAGTCGCTTTGGAAACGGAAACTCTTGTTCAGGTGGGGTGTCAACACGTACACCCCGTCGTCATTGCGAAGCAGAATTTGGGTGATGTCTTTTTTGGTGTTTTTGAGGGAGACTCGGTAAAAGTTCGGCTGTTTGTACCATACTTCCACTTCGTATATTTGGGGGGTTTTGCCGGTATGAATTGTCATCTTGGCCTTTGTCGTGTATCCTTCCATTTTTTCATATCGCTTCGACAGATCGCTCACGATATCGGCGGCGTTTTTCTGTCCGCATCCCGTCAAAACCACCATGATCAACAAAAGGGCGGCCACCCCCCATGCAATCCGACGCATTTCATCAGCCCCTTCGTCCATTTCCCGGGAAATGTGTCGGTTAGGTACGGACGCGATCGGACAACAGTCGATGAAACGCAGGCCCCACTTGCAATAGAATGTCGGAAGCGATCACGCTGTGTTCGGCGGATGTGACCGCCAACTCCCCAGCCAGCCCGTGAACATAGACACCCATTGGAACAGCGGCTGTCGGTGGGATTTTCTGGGCCAACAACGCGCCGATGATTCCGGTCAACAGATCGCCGGACCCGGCTTTGGCCATGGCTGGACTGCCGGTGGGATTCACCATTTGGGTGCCGTCGGGAAATGCAATGATCGTATACGTTCCTTTGAGGACGACGGTGACACCGTATCGTTCGGCCCATTCCTTGGCCACACGGTAACGCTCTTCCTCCACACGGACTGTGTCGGTACCTGTGAGGCGGGCCATTTCACCCGGATGTGGCGTCAGGATGAGCTCCCCTTTACGTTCAGTGAGAATATCGGGATGATCAGCCAACACGTTGAGCGCATCCGCATCCAACACCATGGGCAGGTTTGTCTGCCGGAGCAGTTCGGCCAGCCACTCGCGTTCTCCCGTAAAACGTCCCAAACCGGGACCGACGGCCACCGCCGTTAGGCGATTCAAACGCTCGCCGATGCGCTCTGAACTGCCGGGTGCAAAACGCCCATGACCGTCGTCTGACCATGACCATACGAGCGCTTCCGTCACTTTGGCCGCCAGGGGATCGTGTTGTGCTTCGGGTACGGCAATCGTGACCAATCCGGCACCGGCGCGCAGGGCGGCGGTACCGGCCATGGCGACAGCTCCCAGCATCCCGCGGGAACCGCCGACGACCAGCAGATGACCGTGCGTCCCTTTGTGCGCCCATCTTGACCGGGGTTTCAGATATTCCCGCCACCACTGGGGATGGTTGACACGTGCGGCAGGTCTCCGGTACGTAGTAACTGATGGCGGGATCCCGATATCTGCCACGATCACCTCTCCGCAGTGTTCGGCTCCCGGACGCAAGTAATGACACCATTTTGCATAGGCGAATGTCACCGTCTGATCCGCTTTGATCGCCACAGACGCGACCCGTCCGGTATCCGTCTCCACCCCGCTGGGCACATCGACGGCCACCACACGCCCCCGTGTATGATCGTTTACCAGCCGGATCACCGACTCCATCACCGGACGAACCGGTCCCCGTATCCCTGTTCCCAGAAGAGCGTCGACGACAACGTCGGCTGTCTCCAACCATCGCCGCAGTTCGTCCGCCTGCTCAGCCCCGAACGTTTTTACATCCATACCCAGCTGACGGCAAGATTCGTAAAACGTTCGGGTGTCCGCCGTCATTCTTTCCTCGGAACCGACCAACCACACTGCCGTCCGCCATCCGGCCATAGCTAGATGCCGGGCGACGACAAACCCGTCCCCCCCGTTGTTGCCATGACCTGAGAGTACCACCGCCTGACCCGGTTGGGCGAAATGCTCCGTGATCGCCTGTGCGACGGCAAGTCCCGCGCGTTCCATCAACACCACACCCGGTATCCCGATGTGTTCGATGGTGTACCGGTCCAGATCGCGCATCTCCTGTGCAGTTACCAAATACACATGGGTCCCTCCCAACCGCGTTATATCTATATGAACCGGCCCGTCCGGATATGCTGACAAGGTTGACGGGCCCAGGTTCCGCCACTCACCATTCGTTCGGCACCCGTTCTACCACCACCGTGGCGACGGCGTAATCCCGTTCATGGGCAATAGTGAGGTGAATCCGCACATCATCCGCCCATCCCAGTTTCCGTCGACTATGCTCGGAAAGCCGCACTTCGGGACAACCGTTGTCAGTACTCAAGATCTCAATATCCTGAAAGCCGAGAGTTCGTCCGATACCAGTTCTGGCCGCTTTCGCCAACGCCTCTTTGGCCGCAAATCTCCCTGCCAAATATTCGATTTGGCGCACATCCCCCTTCGGCCACCACTGTCGTTCTTCCGACGTCAGTACGCGTTGTGCCAAGCGTTCCCTGTCTTTTTGCCGCAAACGATCCAATTGTACGATATCCGTTCCGATTCCGATAATCACCCTTATTCACCTCACTCTGCATCCCAACGGAACATCCAGGCAGCCACGGCAAACGACCCGATCATCCATGCCGTCAACACCACTACAGGTGTCCATAACGCCGACAGACCGGCACCTTCGTTCATGACCGAGCGCAGGGCATGCGTCAAATGGCCGATCGGGATCGCGTCAACAACACGGCGCAACCAGTCGGGCAAATCTCGTAACGGGAAAAAGACGCCGCCAACAAAGATCATGGGAAACGAAAGTAATCCCGCCATCGGCCCGGCCGTCTCCGGCGTTTTGGCCAAGGATGCGATGATGAAGCCGATGGACATGAACGTCAGCGTCCCCAACAGGATCAGTATCAACAACAACCACCACGAACCGTAAACATGGACCCCGAACACCCAATAGGCCACCAACAGCACGATCAGCGCTTGCAGGCCGTTTAGCACGATTCGAGCCGTGATCTGGCCGGCGATGAATGTGGCGCTGGACAACGGTGTCGCCTGCATTCGACGCAGGATGCCCCGTTCTCGCCAAGATGCGATTGTGGCGGCCACGCCGTTCATATTGTTGTTCATGATCATCAGCGCTAACAAACCAGGCACCAAAAAGTCGATATAACCCAATGTGTGGCTTTGGATGTTCACCGTTTCAGTCGTGATCACAGGTCGAAACCCGATCAACCGTTTGTTCAACTGATCCACCATTTGACCCACCACGGTCGTCCCAAGCTGGGCGGCTGTCAGATTGCTTTTGTCCAGATAAAGGACTATTTCCTTGGACGGAACTTTCTCCGCCCATTGGTTGAGATGACGGCCGAACCCATTTCGGATCAGTATCACCAGCTGACGGTCACCTTGTTTTACCTGAGCGATCCCCTGATTCAAATCCTTTTCCATTTCGACCGAAACACCGCGAACCGACTTCAATGATTGCACAAATTCACGGGAAGCGGAGGAATGGTCCTGATCGACGACCGCGACATCCAGCCTGAATGTGTTTCCCCCTTTGATCAATGTGCCCAAAACCACCATCATCAATATCGGAACCACCAGCGACCAAATCACGACGTTTTTGTTTCGCAAAAACAACAACAACTGCGCCTGGGTCAATCGCCAGTATGCCTTCACGTCTCATGTCAACCTCTTTCCCGTATAGTGGAGAAACACATCTTCCAGCGTTGCCGTTCGTGTTCGCAAACCGGATAATGGGACTCCGCTTGTTTCGGACCATGAAATCAAATCGCGCAACGTCTCCGGCAGCCGCTCCGTCAACAGCATCACATTGCGATCCTCGGAGCGGCGCACCTCCTTCACTCCACTCAAAGCAGCGAGCGGGGAAGAGTCCAATTCCGATTCCCAGGTGAATTCCACCACACTGTCCACATCCAACTGACGGATCAGTCCCGCCGGGGTATCCAATGCGATGATTTTCCCCTGATGCATGATCGCCACACGGTCACACAACTGTTCCGCTTCCTCCATATAGTGAGTGGACAAAAACACTGTTCGTCCCTCATCCCGCAAACGCAGGATAATGTCCCACAGCGCGCGCCGTGCTCCCGGGTCCAACCCGGTCGTCGGCTCATCCAAAAACAAGACCTGCGGATCATGTACCACGGCCAGTGCAATGGCCAAACGCTGCTTTTGTCCACCTGATAGATGTTTGACCCAGGTATTCCGTTTCTCTTGCAGGTCAAAAGCCGTCAGCAGCTCGTCCACCGGACGTGCATGGGGGTAGAAACTGCTGTAGAGCACGATCATCTCCCGTACAGTCATGTGCTCGAACAACGCGGTTGACTGCAACTGCAAACCGATTACATGTTTCACCCGATCCCGCTCTCGGACCACATCCATTCCGTCGATCCGGATCTCCCCTTCGTCCGGTACGCGCAATCCTTCGATCATCTCCATGGTCGTGGTTTTTCCCGCACCGTTTGGCCCCAACAGGCCAAAGACTTCCCCCCGCTTCACGTTGAACGTTACACCGTCCACCACGGCCACACCGTTATACCGTTTGACCAATCCACTCACTTCCACCATTGACTGATCCGCGCCGCCTTTCTCGTATTGGGATGACTGATTCAACCATTCTTGTACCTTCCAGTATACTACTAATCACGATAGATTCGACCCTTCTTTCCGGCCATCACATCATGCTCATGCATGGATTTTCCAGAACTTATCAAAAATCGATCAACCCGTATATTCTTGCGTTTTGCGCTTGTTTTTCGGCTCGCTCTGCCAGTTGCCCTGCAAAGAAGCAACAAATGAACGATTCCTGGCAAAACAAAATGGCTTCTGCAAAATACAGAAGCCATTTCATGAGATTGGCGGGACCCTTTTTATTCACTGCATCTGCTTTTGTTGATTGGCATGTTGACGAAGCACGTATTTCATCACTTTACCCATGCTGTTTTTCGGAAGTTCCTCCACAAAGACGACTTCATGCAGGAAGTGATCGGGCAAATACCGGCGGACATGGGTGATGATCTCCTCTTCGGTGACCGTGCTTCCTTGCTTCCGCACGACATAAGCCCGGGCAAGCTCGCCCCATATCGGATGTGCGACACCGACCACGGCGGACTCGGCCACTTCCTCCAATTGATTGATGACCGATTCCACTTGTGCCGGGAACACATTTTCCCCGCTGGTGATGATCATATCCCGCAGCCGGTCGACCACGTACAATAAACCGTTCTCGTCCATCCAGCCCGCATCCCGCGTATGGTACCAACCATTTCGAATCACTTCCTGGGTGGCTTCCTCCATATTCCAGTATCCTGCGAACGTCAATGGCCCCCTTAACACCACTTCTCCGATTTCACCTGGAGGCAATGATTCGCCCGTGGTGGGATCGACGATTTTCATCTCCGTCAGATATACAGCTTTTCCCGCCGATTCGCATGTCTCCAGACCATATTCCGGCAGCCAAAAGGTGGCGGCTCCCGCATACTCCGTTGCACCGTACACCTGTATCACATGGTACCCGAAGTCGTACATCCCCCGGATCAACTCCGCCGGTACCTTGGCCCCGCCGCAGATAATCATGCGAAGAGAAGGCGCATCCACATCCTGATGCTTCAACGACTCATAAATGTAGTTCAGCATCGAAGGTACGGAAAACATGATGTTGATCCTCTCAGCATGGAGGAGATCCCAAATCTGGATGGGGTGGAATTGGTCGTTCACGACCACCGTAAGGCCACGAACCAGGGCGCAGATGGGAATCACCATGCCGCTGATGTGGAACAACGGGGAAACCACCAAAAACCGATCCCGATACCGCCAATCCAATGTGGTCGTGTTGGCGACGCTGGCTGAGTATAAATTGGTGTGGGTACATACGACCCCTTTGGACCGGCCGGTAGTTCCGGAAGTATAGATGATCACGGCAGGATCTTCTCCGATCACATCCACCTGCGGCTCTTCATCTGGATATCCTTCAACCAACTCTTCCAAAGTGTCTTCTTCTATGTCCATGCGAATTTCCTGCTGAATGAAAGGAAGCCTGCCCAACAAAGGAGTGACCTCATCAAATTCTCCGTCGTAAAACAGGATTTTGGGAGTACAGTCTTCCAATATGTAACGAATGCCATCCGTTTTGAGCCGCCAGTTGATCGGTACCGTCACGGCACCGATTTTAGCCGCAGCCATATAGATGATCGGAAAATGATGACTGTTTTTGCAAATAAGTGCAATCCGATCTCCTTTTTGAACCTGCAATTGGAGCAGGTAATGAGCCAACTTGTTCACGATCCCATTGTATTCCCGGTACGTCAACCGTTTCGTCGGCGACACCAAAGCCTCCACATCCGGTGACAACCGCGTCCGGTGGCGAAGCAGCTCTCCAATGACGCTGACAGACATAGGAACCTCCTTGTCAATCAGTGGATTGATCATTTTACATCATTATATTAGTATACTTGCACGCAATTGTGAACTGTTTAATCAACAACTAAAAATTTTCATAGTTTCCCTTTTCCGAGAATGACTGACAAAACCTGCATCTATTCGATATACCAATCCCCCTTTTCTATTTCCTCAACACCTGGGTTTGTTTCTGTTTGGTTTGGGCCGTTGAGAGATAAATTCCGGCAAAGATGACAAGCAACCCGATGACCATATGGGGGGACAAGGGCTCATGCAGCAAAACTGCTCCCCAAATGATCGCTGTCAGTGGCACCAAGTATGTAACATTGACGGCAAATTGGGCACCACCTGCTGTGATCATGTAAAAAAACAGCAGATAGGCAATACCGGATCCAAATACCCCCAATCCTATCAACGCAAAGGCAGACTTGAGATTCCACAGAGCATCCAGTGAAACCCCCCGGGTGAATGCCATACCGATGAGCCCCACCCCGACACCCGTTACCAACGTCACCGTGGCGGTCAACAGCACATCCACGTCCGACAAAAAGCGCTTAGTATATTGTGAAGCGAAACCATAACACATGGCGGCCACCAACATCGTGCCGATTCCGACAAAATGTTCGCGGAATAAATCCGCTACGCGGAAATCCATCAAAATCAAAATTCCGACAAACCCCGTGGCAATCCCAATCCACTGCCGTTTCGTCAAAACCACCGAATATGCCACCACACCGATCAAACTCGTCCAAATCGGCGTGGTGGCATTGAGGATCGATGCCGTATTGCTGTGGATCTGCGTTTCGCTCCAAGAGATCAATCCCCAAGGCAGGCCGGCATTCAACACTCCGACTAAGACGAGTGGCCCCCACGGAATGGACCGCAACGGCGGTACTCCGCGATACAACAACAGCGGAATCAATACGGCAACGCCCGCAAGACAACGTAGAAAAACCACTCCCCATATGCCCGCCGGTTCCAACAGATATTTGATGAATACAAAGGACAATCCCCAGATGAGACTCAGCAAAACCAGCGCACCGTACAACCGGAACATATGATTCATACGTTTCATTCCACTCCTTTTTTCTTGCAATCTACTCTCTCCATTATGACAGATCGTGATCAAACGCGCTTTTCTGTTATATTCCCATTATAGAAATCTCCCATCCAAAAAAGAGCGATCCGTCCAATCACCGGAACGGATCGTCACTTTGGCGTGTCTGATCATTTCATTTATGAGCTTTCCGTAGCTTCGCTAGCCGGGACTTGGTAAGTCGCTCGCCTGAGAAAACATTGCCCCTCGCGGACTTACCAAACACACCCTCATTTATCAGAAACTGCTGTATAAATGAGTACAACTTTCCCGGAAGTTTTATCTCGGCTGCATGCGTAACGCACCGTCCAAGCGGATGGTGCTTCCGTTCAGCATGGGGTTTTCGACGATGCTTTGCGCCAGCAGAGCGAACTCTTCCGGCCTGCCCAGCCTGGAAGGAAACGGGGTCATCGCACCGAGTGCCTCCCGCGCTTTTTCCGGCAGAGAAGCAAACAGCGGTGTGTCAAATAAACCGGGCGCGATCGTCATGACGCGAATGCCGTGAGCAGCCAGTTCACGTGCGATCGGCAACGTCATGCCCACGATCCCGCCTTTGGAGGCGCTGTATGCAGCTTGACCGATCTGCCCTTCGAAAGCGGCCACCGAAGCCGTATTGATGATCACTCCCCGTTCCCCCTCGGCGTTTGGTTCGTTTTGGATCATTTGCTCCGCGGCCAGTCGAATCACATTAAAAGTGCCGATCAGATTGACTTGGATCACTCTTGCAAACGAGCCCAGATCATGCGGACCATCTTTTCCGAGCACTTTTTTGGCAATACCAATTCCTGCACAGTTGACCACCACATGCACCGTGCCGAAGCGGTCCGCAACCGCGTTCACCGCATGTTGCACGCTCGTTTCATCGGTAACGTCTGTTTTCACGAATATCGCCTGCTCGACCCATTCTTCCGCCAAAGCGGCACCTTTTTCCTCGTTGGTATCCCAGATGGCTACCTTTGCTCCCAATCGTGCAAAATGGCGTACCGTCGCTTCGCCCAGTCCGGATGCACCACCGGTAACGGCAACCACACCTTTTCGAACATCCATACCTTATGCCACTCCTTTCCCCTGAATATGATGAATAACACCACTTCCCTTCCGTCTACCGCTCCATCGCGTCTACATCGCCTCTATGATGGTCGCGTTGGCCATGCCGCCGCCTTCACAGATGGCGATCAACCCGTAGCGGGCGTTTCGCCGGCGGAGTTCGTATGCCAACGAGCCGACCAACCGTCCCCCTGTCGCTCCCAATGGATGTCCCAACGCAATCGCACCACCGTTGACGTTCACCTTTTCCAACGGAACACCTATCTCTTTTTGCCAAGCCAACACAACGGGGGCAAATGCTTCGTTGATCTCAAACAGGTCGATATCCTCCACCCTAAGACCCGCCCGCTGCAACACCTTTCTCGTGGCCGGGATCGGCCCGGTTAACATCGTCACCGGATCGGCACCGACGACAGCAAATGCGACAAACCGGGCCAAAGGACGGAGACCATATGCCTCCACCGCTTCTTTCGAACCGATCAGAAGGGCGCTCGCCCCGTCGGAGATTTGACTCGCGTTGCCAGCCGTAATCAGGTCGACGTGGTCGAATGCGGGGGGCAATTGCGCCATTTTTTCCAATGACGGGTTGTCGCGGATCCCTTCATCTTCCTCAACACGTACGTGTGTTTGTACGGGGAGGATTTCTTGTTGAAAATATCCCCTGGCACGAGCCGCTGACGCCCGTCGATGACTGTTATAAGCATACCGGTCGAGATCTTCACGCGTCAGACTCCACTGTTTGGCAATCATATCCGCGCCATACGCTTGATCGAACCAATTCCCCTCCAGACGATACCGCTCGCGAATCCCTTCCGTCATCGGGGTGCCCATCCCCCGGCCCAGCGTGGACATGATAGGGATCCGGGACATCGATTCCACCCCGCCGGCGATCACCAAATCGTACTGCCCCGCCATTACGCCTTGCGCCGCAAATTGAACCGCTTGCAATGACGAACCGCATTGCCGATCCACCGTCGTGGCGGGAACTGACTCGGGGAGACCGGCCGACAACCAAGCATTGCGGGCGATGTTGGCCCCCTGTTCACCCACTTGGTCCACGCATCCCATGATCACATCGTCCACTTTGCCCGGCTCGATCCGGGTGCGACGAAGCAATCCTTGCAAAAGGCCGCCCAGCAAATCGACGGGGTGAATCTCTTTCAAAGCGCCGTCCCGTTTACCGAACGGGGTTCTAACGGCATCCAACAAATAGGCTTCTCTCAACGCTCTCCCTCCCTGTCTGGTGCTCCTCGCTCAATCTACTTTTTCCGTATGCTTCAATAACGCTTCCGTGTGTGCGCCCAATTCGGGAACTTGGGCGTTTGGGGAAGACATTCCGATGTTGCCGATATCATGCTTCACCTGTGGATGTTGCCACACTTCTTCCGGTTCCAGGACGGGGGTCAAACAACAATCCGCTTCACGCCCCCATGCCTCCCAATCTTGAAGCGGACGGGAACGAAACCAACGCTTGATCTCTTCATAAACCGGATTCTCGTCCGTCGCGGGAGAAAAATAAGCTTTCAACCAATCCTCTCTGCCCGAACGCTTGCAAAATCGCTCCCAAAACTTTTCTTCCAGAGCAGCCAAGCTGACATACCGGCCATCGGCTGTTTCATAGATGGCGTAATTGACGACCTGGCCGCTCAGAAATGGAATTCCCTCGGGCTGGTATCGATAATGCGCCATCAACGAAGCCATGACGCCGGTCAGCGAAATGTCCAGATGAGCCCCTTCCCCCGATCGTTCCCGACGGAACAGCGCGGTGGTAATCGCTTCGCTCGCGGCAATGCCCCCGATCAGGTCGGCCCATGTGAGGGCGGGGTGAACAGGACTGCCCTTGTCGTCCTTGATTTGCGACAGTGCCCCGCTGAGTGACACGTAATTCAAATCGTGGCTGGCGAGACCGCTCATGGGCCCAGTCTGGCCGTACCCGGATAAAGAGCAATACACTATGTCGGGTTTCACTCTCCGAACCTGTTCGTAGCCCAAGCCCAGCTGAGTCATTACACCCGGCCGAAAACTCTCCACCACCACATCGGCGTCCGCGATGAGACGCAGGGCCGATTCTATCCCCGCCCGTTGTTTGAGGTCGATCACCACACTTTTTTTGCCGCGATTGTATGCCTGGAAAACAGCGGGCATCCGTCGGCCGGGATCGCCGCCGGGCGGTTCCACTTTGATCACCTCGGCTCCGCGGTCCGCCAACCGTTGGGTGGCAAACGGTCCGGGCAGATACCATGAAAAATCAATGATACGAATGCCATGCAGCAATGGTTTCACCTTCCCTCTCCCAATCCCAAGCGTCTGGCGATAATGGATTTCATGATCTCATTGGTTCCCGCGTAAATGGAGGTGACAGCGATGTCCCGGAATCTCCGTGCGATCGGGTATTCCTCCATGTATCCGTAACCACCGTGCAGTTGCATGCACTGTGCGGCCACGCGCTTGGCCATCTCGGTCAGCCACCATTTGGCCATCGAGACCTCGGTGACACAGTCAACGCCTTTCCTGTGTTCTTCGATCAGACGTTCGAGAAAGGCCCGCCCCAGTTCGATCTCCGTAGCCATCTCCGCCATGGTGAATTGCGTGTGTTGAAACTGGCCGATCGGCCTTCCAAATGCCGTCCGCTTTTTTACGTAGTCCAATGTTGTTCGAAACATCTCTTCAGCCGCCACCCAAGCGGACAGTGCCACCACCAAACGCTCCTGTTGCAGCTGGTTCATCAGATAGTAAAACCCTTTTCCTTCTTCACCCAGAAGATTGCGGACCGGCACGCGACACTCGTCAAAAAAGAGTTCCGCTGTGTCCAGACAGTGCAAGCCCACTTTCTCCAACTTCTTCCCTCTTTCAAATCCCGGTGTTCCGCGTTCCACCACGAGCAGACTGATCCCTTTGTGTTTCGGTTCTGCGCTGGGATCGGTTTTGCACACCACGATGATCAAGTCAGCATGAATACCGTTGGTGATGAAGGTTTTTTGCCCGTTCAGCACATAAACGTCCCCTTCGCGTCGGGCCGTCGTGGTGATATTGGCCAGGTCGGAACCCGTTCCCGGTTCCGTCATGGCGATGGCCGTAATCAAGTCACCGCTGACACATCCCGGCAACCAACGTTGTTTTTGCTCCTCCGTACCATAAGCGGTAAGATAGGGAACCACGATTTCATTGTGCAGCGCAATGCCGGCCAAACCGGAACCGACGCGTTCCATCTCCTCGATGATGGCCACCGCGTACAACCAATCGGCACCCGCTCCGCCGTACCGCTCTTCCACGGTGGGACAAAGCCAGCCGTTCTCCCCCATCTTCTTCCAAAATGATCGAGGGATCAGCCGATCCTTTTCCCACTGCTCGTAATGGGGTACAGCTTCCTTTTCCAGAAAGCGACGGAATGTTTGGCGAAACACCTGTAACTCCTCTTGGTGTGCCAACTTCATCAACCGGCCCCCTCCTGACCGACGGAGACACCCGTTGCTCCAGAACGCAATCGATACCGCTGAATTTTGCCGCTTGCGTTTTTCGGCAGCGCTTCCACGAAAACGTAACGCCTGGGCCGTTTGTAATTGCTCAATTTGTCACTCTCCCGCAGAAACGCATCCAATGTTTCCTCCGTCAACGAATGATCCTTGGGCACCACATACGCGACGACGCGTTCTCCCCACGTTTCATCCGGCTCGCCGACGACGGCTACTTCGAACACACCGGGGTGTTCGTACAAGACGTCCTCGATCTCCCGGGGATAAATATTTTCGCCCCCGCTGATGATCATGTCATCCATCCGGTCCACCACCCAGAGATACCCTTCTTCGTCGAGATAGCCCAAATCGCCGCTGTGGTACCAACCCTTGTATAAAGCTTTTCGATTGGCTTCCTCGCGTTTGTAATAGCCCTGCATCAAGCAAGTTCCCCGTACCAGAATTTCGCCCACTTCCCCCGGCGGGAGGACCTCTTCCGGTTCGGAGGGACCATCCGTTCCAGGCCGGACCACGCGCACTTCGTGATGAATGGCGGGTTTCCCGGCAGAACCTGCTTTTTTCAGTTGTTCATCCGGGAGGAGAAACGTGACAGCAGGGCCCATTTCGGTCATGCCGTAGGCCTGTACCAAGCCGATCCCCAACCGCTCATGAATGGTTCGTACCATTGACGGTGCCATCGGTGCCGCCCCATAGAGTCCCAACCGAAGGGACGACAAATCGTAGTCCTCCACGTTTTCTTTCAGCAACAGGTTCCACATGGTGGGTGCAGCGAACAACATGGTCACTTGTTCTCGCTGAATGGTCTCCAACACGGTGCGGGCATCGAATTGATGCAACAAGACATTGCCGGCGCCGATGTGCACCCGCGGCAGAAAACAACAGTGCAGTTCCGCCGCATGAAACATGGGTGCGACAGCCAGTCCACGGTCTCGGGGCGTGAGTTGCGTCATGGCGATCAGGATTTGGCTCTGTTCGATCAGATCGCGATGACGGTGCATGACCCCCTTGGGTTTGCCAGTGGTGCCGCTGGTGTACATGATGGAAAAGGTGTCTTGTTCGTCCACATTGATATTGATGGAAAGATCGGGCGCTTTCTCGACCAATTCCCAATAATCCTGTGCATATCCTGATGATGTTCCTCGGTCGATACACCAAAACACCAAGTCATCCTGTCGTTCCGCGATGGGCCGGATCTGTGCTTCCACCATCGACTCAAAGACGACCACTTTCGGCTCCGCGTCCCGGAGAATAAACGCAATCTCCTCACTGGAGAGCCGATAATTGATAGGGTTGAAGACCGCTCCCAACTTGGCACAGGCGAAAAAGAGGGAGCCCAATTCCAAGGTGTTGTACAACACCGCGGAAACACGGTCTCCTTTCTTCACCCCCGCATCCGTCAATGCCCGCGCCAACCGATTGACGTGTTGGTTCCACTGTTCATAGGTGACGCGCCGGTTTTGACGGAGATCCAAAATCGCTTCCCGGTCCGGATGCCGTTCCGCCGTCTGTTCCAACAGTGTTCCGATCGTGGGATACATGCCCCGTCCTCCTTAATGTTGGATTCAATGGTCGACATATTTCCCATACCATCGCGAAGAACCGTACCCATGATATTTATTCGGAAATTCTGCTCATTTCCCTTTTTCATTGTGAGGTTATTCTTATAATTGATAATTATCTCAAACATATAGCCCGCATTTCTCCTCGTGGTCCGTTTCTCCGCTTTGCGGGGCTCCTGAAGGTCGCTTGCCCGGGAAAACAATTCGTTGCAATAATATTTCACCCTTTATGAAATATCTCCTAGTTGTCAGTTGTCAATTGACTCTCCATCGTGCATGATGAAAGTGATGTTTTGCTGAAAAAAACGATTTCTGAAATGGGAGTGTCGCCATGGAAGCTTTCGAAAGATGGATGTCGTTTCCCGATTTGGATCCCGGGCTAAAAGAAGAGTTGGCGATGTGCCGACATGACGAAACGGAAATCGAGGACCGGTTCTACCGCCACCTCACGTTTGGTACCGCAGGGCTGCGCGGGCTGATCGGTGCGGGAACCAACCGGATGAACCGTTACACCGTCCGCCGCGCCAGTGAAGGTTTTGCTCGGTATTTGCTCAATCAGTCCGATGCCCCGGAAAAGGGGGTTGTCATCGGCTACGATTCCCGCCACGGGTCGTTAGATTTCGCCCGGGAAGCGGCGGGGGTGTTCGCCCATCACGGCATCCAGGTCTACCTGTTCGACGAATTGTGCCCCACACCGATGCTGTCGTTTGCCATTCGCCATTTGGGGGCGGCGGGCGGCGTCATGATCACCGCCAGCCACAACCCGGCGGAATATAACGGATACAAAGTGTTCGCCGAAGATGGCGGGCAGATCTCTTCCGATACAGCACACCGTATCATTCAGCAAATCGAACAGGTCGAAAACGAACTGACCATCCCTTGTATGCCGATAGAAAAAGCGATTGAAACGGGACGCCTTCACATAATGGGAGAAGCCATCCGCAGTGCATATACGAGTCGGTTGCGTGCGCTGTCCTTGCATCCCGATTTGGCAAAACGGATGAATAAGCCGCTGCGCATCGTATTCACCCCGTTGCACGGGACCGGCAACAAGCCTGTACGCCGCATTCTGCGGGAGCTGGGTTATGAACACGTCTACACAGTATCCGAGCAGGAGCATCCTGATCCCAACTTCTCTACAGTCACGTCGCCCAATCCGGAGGACCCCCGCGCTTTCGACATGGCGCTGGCGCTCGCCCGGGAACGGGACGCTCATCTGGTGATCGGCACTGATCCGGATGCTGACCGCCTGGGAGTTTGGGTACGCGTGCGTGAAGGAAAATACCAACCGCTCAACGGGAATCAGATTGGCGCATTGTTGTTGTATTACCTCTTGGAACAGAAGAAGCAACAGGGCGACCTCCCTGAAAACGGCGCTGTGATCAAATCCATCGTCACTTCGGACCTGGGCCAATCAATCGCCCAATCCTACAGCATCACGATGGAAGAAACCTTGACCGGATTCAAGTATATCGCCGCCAAAATCGAGGAGTACGAAAAAAGCGGCCGTCATACATTCCTGTTCGGATACGAGGAAAGCTACGGCTATCTGGCGGGTTCATTTGTGCGGGACAAAGACGCCGTTCAAGCCGCAATGCTGTGCTGTGAGATGGCCGCCTACTACAACGAAAAAGGAAAGAACCTGGTCAATGTGTTGAACGACCTGTACCGGCGGTACGGCACCTATCGGGAAGACTTGCTCTCATTGACCCTGGAAGGAAAAGCGGGACAGGAAACGATCACCCGCATCATGGAGCGGTTGCGTGGAAAGCCGTTGTCCGACATCGGTGGCTTCTCCGTACGAGAATGTCAAGATTATCTGAAAGGGATCGACGGGCTGCCTTCTGCGGACGTATTGAAATACCGCCTCGAAGACGGCAGTTGGGTTGCCGTTCGACCGTCGGGGACCGAGCCGAAGATCAAATTTTATTTCAGCGTAGTGGCCGACAATGCAGAACGTGCCGAACAAACCTTGCATCAGCTGCAAACGTCGATCCGTTCGCTGATCCGCCCCTTTACAGAAAAAGACCAATGAAGCGGGGATGACCACTCACGAGGAATGTAGTATATCCGGTTCACTTGCAGATATTTCTACAGGAGGCAGCCGGGGAGCGGAACTTGTCAGAAAGTTGTCGCTTCCCCGCCACGCTTCACAAGCTTCCGTCTTTTGTTACAATATCAATGCCGTCAGAAGAAAACGAACGGAGGAATACGCATGTATCAGGTGAACAACCGCATTCGAATCGAATCCGCGGAACAACTGCAACATCTGGTGGAACGATTCCGTACGGCACCGGAATCGATGAAGGAAGTGCCCGGATTCATCTCGTTTCGCCTGCTCAAAGCGGAAGACGAGTCCCATCTGTTGGTGGAGACCGTTTTTGAATCAAAAGAGGCCTTTGTCAACTGGACGCAAAGCGAACATTTCAAACGGGCTCACGGCGGTCGTACCCATCAAAACGCCCGACCTGATCTGTCCGCATACGAAGTATTAATCAAGTAGAGAAAGGAGTCGTCGAATGGCGTATCATATCGCTCTGTTTATTCATGTCGTTTCCGTCGCCACTTGGTTTGGGGGATTGTCCATGATGGCCATTTGGCTACGAAATGCTGCTCGCGGGCAATCGATCGATGCACAGGCGTCACTCCTGGCTGCCCATCGGGCCAACATGACCATGCTGGTACCGACGGCCATACTGGCGCTCATCACCGGACTGTATATGCTGATGAGCGGCGATTGGGGGAGTGACAAACCGTTGTGGTTGCTGATCAAAGAACGCTTCGCCAGCACGTGGATTCTGATCTATGTTCTGTTGTTTTCCTTCTTCGGCGGTAAACTGCTGAAGAAAGCACAAGCAGAAAAGGATACCGAAATCGCGGTCAAGCGCTACATTCTTTGGCTCAATCTCTCATTGGCGATTTTGACGCTGATCATCTTGGTTGTGACATTCAAATTCTCCTGAACCGACCGCAAGCGTTTTTCGTCCGGTTATCGGGTGGCCCTTTCCTCTTTCGCGGAAAAAAGGCCACCCTTCTTTTTTAACCAAGACTATGAACTCTCTTTCTCTCCCGTTATAATGGAATGAAAGAAGAGAAGGGAGTTTTATTGTGCTGGATCACGCCGTCTTTTTGCTGAAGTTTCTGCGATCACCCAGGAGCATTGGAAGCATTGTACCCAGTTCCCCTTTTTTGGCTTATGAAATGATGAAACCCGTCGATTGGGAACAACTGGACGTTATCGTGGAATTGGGTGCAGGAACGGGTGCATTGACGCGATACATTCACCAATGGAAAAAGGCGAACAGTTACGCCCTGATTTTCGAAAAGGATCGGCAGCTTCGGAATCGGCTGAAAACAGCGTATCCCGATTTCCTCTTCGCCTCTGATGCCCGTCACCTCTCCCGCGAGCTTCGCAAACATGACTTGGGGCAAGCGGATTGCATCTTCAGTGGGCTGCCGTTCGCCAACTTCCCCCCACCGCTGCGGAACAGGATTATTCGGGAAGTGCGACGTTCACTGAGACCCAACGGCCTATTCATCACCTTTCAATACACGCTCCAGATGAAACCACATTTGGAGCAACAGTTCCACACGGTTGAAATCGTCTTCACGCCCTGGAACATTCCGCCCGCTTTCGTATATATCTGCCGAAACCATGAATGACAAAAAAGCCCCTTCACCGGAAACACCGGTGAAGGGGTGTTTTATGACTTCAACCGTTCCAGCACATTGGTCGTCATCCGTTCCACCTTGGCATTGTACGCCGCCTGAGCCGTATGGCCGAACGGATCCAGGAACCAGCTCCAATAAAACGTTCCCGTCGCAAATGCCGCTTTGCCTCCCGGTTTGGGATACCAAACCACATTGGCATAGTTGGGTTTTCCGTAGCAATATATCGGCGAGTGGGCAATCACCTGAACACCCGGGATCTTGCCACCGTAACGATCGATCTCGCCGCCGACTACACCCGGAATCTTGTCCCCTTTCCTCAAACCGGTTCCTTCATAGATCCAATGATTGGGGTCAGAAACCACCAATGGAGCGGGATGGTCCGGGATTCCGGCGTACATGATGCCAAAAACCTGATCTTCCGGCTTCAATACCGGTTTATCGCGAAAACGCGTCGTGACCAATTCCGGATGGATATAATAGTAA
The DNA here is from genome assembly GCF_018326425.1 of Polycladomyces abyssicola. Lineage (NCBI taxonomy): Bacteria > Bacillati > Bacillota > Bacilli > Caryophanales > Thermoactinomycetaceae > Polycladomyces > Polycladomyces abyssicola. The sequence goes on along the minus strand of NZ_AP024601.1, from coordinate 237,479 downwards.
GGATCGCGATCGGCATTTTGTTTGTAAGAAACCATCACGCGATTGGGACGTCCCTCTTTGTCCGGTTCAAAGCGAACCTGCCAGTACCCGACATTGGCACCAAACACCGCCAAATTGATACGGTTGTTGGTAAGGGTCTCGATGCTGTTTCGCATCTGCATCGACCAGTATTCGGAGTGTCCTGCAATAATCAGCGCTTTGACCTGCGCTTTCTCAAGCAGACCGAGATGCACGTCCATATCTGTCAGGTAAGTGAGGCTGTACCCTTTTTTCTCCAGCCAGCGAATGAGGTTGTACTCAAACTTGAAAAATTGACCTGCACCAAAGAAGTCATCAAACGGACGGTTGAACGAAACTTTGGCGGATTGAATTCCTTCAGTGCTGTTGTAGGAGTACAAACTCTTGCCGCCCCAGGCATTGTAGGCTTGATAGGTATTGGTTGCGATCAAGACGGCAAAATCAGCGTGCGGCACAGGTTGACGGACGACGAACGGTATATAGCTTTGTCGCCCTTCTTCGTCTACCAGTTTATTCAGATAAAAACCGGTTGTCCAGTGATCGGGGATGCGAATGGCGTGTGTCGGCTTCCAACCGGCGTCCATCGTTTCCGGATCAGGCGTTGATGGCTGTGATACGGGTGGAAATCCATCGATTTTTTCGACCAAACGTCCCCCACGTCCACCGTACCAACCCATCCGATAGATCTCCATCCGATACGGCTTCTGGCTGGAAACGTAAAACGTGATCCAGTTACCCGGACGGACCGATACGGCGGAAGCGTAACCCTGCAACAGGTGTTTACCGGGGATCGAGATCTTCCAGTTGTTCGTTCCCGGTTTGCGGTTTTCTTCACGAATGCTGGTTGCATGTGACGGTTCGCTCAGCGGTGGCTGGCTCCCCTGCAACAAATGCAAATGATTGGATTGCCCCACCAACATCAACAACGACTTGAGGAAATCAGGTGCAAAGGTGCTGGACCCCACGACCATCCCCATCAACTGAGTTAATTTCTCAATCGCTTCCCGTCGCGTTAACTCCTGTTCCAACTGCTTTTGTGAATACTGAGCAATGCGATTCCACCAGTTCAACCTCGTTCGCCTCTCCCATTCACCTTATTTTGTATGTGTATAAGGCCTCTTTTTCTATATTACAGGAAGAATCGATCATTTCACCAAGAAAATTTTTGACGAATTCAGGTTGATTTCCTATTCCCTTCTTCAAGGCATGGGACAGGGATATTTGGGAAGGAATTCTCACATTTTGCTCTCACATACATTCATAATATTTCAACCGGTCCCATTATCCCTTTGAGCCGGTTGATTGTAGTTGAACCACACGTTCACTTGAATGTTGGCTTGTACCTGAACAAGAACGAAGAAGATCCCAGTCGCATGTTTTACTTCCCTTCCAAAAAGATCAGAGGTACTGGCACAAGCCCGATGACATTGAACCATACTAACATTAAAAGAAAATAAAAAGCCCGCAGCCTCAAGGCTGCAGGCTTCACTTTGCTTTTCAATTACTCCACGGTTACACTCTTGGCCAAGTTACGCGGTTTGTCCACGTCGTATCCGCGGGCCACACAAGCGTAATAAGCGATCAATTGAAGCGGAATCACCGCCAAGACCGGGGTCAGGAGCGGCAAGGTTTTCGGAATGGTGAAGACTTGATCCACCGATTTGTGAAGTTCCTGATCCCCTTCCAGCGCCAGTCCCAACACGTGCGCTCCGCGGGCTTTCACTTCGATGATGTTGCTGACCATTTTGTCGTAGATCGCTTCTTGGGTGGCCAGCGAGATCACCGGTACGCCTTCTTCAATCAGAGCCAGGGTGCCGTGTTTCAATTCACCCGCTGCATATGCTTCGGAGTGGATATAGGTGATCTCTTTCAGTTTGAGAGACCCTTCCAAGGCTACCGCATAGTCCAATCCGCGACCGAGGAAGAACAGATCCTCATGACGGGCGATTTCCTGAGCGAATTGCTGAATGGCCGTCGTATTGCCCAACACTTGATCCGCTTTTTCCGGCAACTGTTGCAATGCGGTGACGATATCAGCCAACTCGCTTTCCGCCCGGGTGCCTCGGATGCGGGCAAAATAAGCACCCAGCAGGTAGATGGCGATCAATTGAGACGTGTATGCTTTGGTGGAAGCCACCGCGATTTCCGGACCAGCCCAGGTGATGATCACATCATCCGCTTCGCGGGCCACGGAGCTACCCACCACGTTGGTGATCGCCAGCACGCGTGCTCCCGCTTTCTTCGCTTCGCGGAGTGCAGCCAGGGTGTCTGCCGTTTCACCCGACTGGCTGATGACGACCACGAGTGTATTCGGGGTAATGATCGGGTTGCGATACCGATATTCGGAAGCGATATCCGTCTCGACCGGGATCCGTACCAAGTCTTCGATCACGTATTTTCCGACCAACCCGGCATGATATGCGGTACCACACGCCACGATATGGATCCGTTCAATATTGTTGATCTGATCTTCGCTCATCCCGATCTCGCGGGACAGATCCACTTGGCCATCTTTGATCCGACCGGCCATGGTATCCCGGATCGCTTTGGGCTGTTCATAGATCTCTTTCAGCATGAAGTGATCGTAACCGCCTTTTTCAGCGGTGACGACATCCCAATCCACATGGAGCGTGTCCCGTTGAACCGGAGTTCCGTCCGTTTTCATCAATTGCACGCCTTCGCGTGTGATGACGGCCATTTCTCCGTCTTCCACCACGTAAATGTCACGTGTGTGTTTCAAAATGGCCGGGATGTCCGAAGCGATAAAGTTTTCGCCTTCACCTACACCGACGATCAACGGGCTGGCCAGACGGACCGCCACCATTTTGTCCGGTTCATGCTCACTGATGATGCCCAGAGCGTAAGCCCCTTCCAACCGGGCAACTACTTTTTGCACCGTGGATACCAGATCTCCGTCCCACAGGTCGGCGAGAAGATGAGCAATCACTTCCGTGTCCGTCTCAGAAGTAAATACGCGTCCCTTCGCTTGCAGTTCTTCCTTCAGTTCGAGATAGTTCTCGATAATCCCGTTGTGGACGACAGCGAACCGTTGTTCCTGGTCCACATGCGGATGCGAGTTTTCGTCGGAAGGCTTCCCGTGGGTCGCCCAGCGCGTATGACCAATCCCCAGATTGCCCGGCAGGGAGCGGGATTTCAGCCGTGCTTCTAGTTCACTCAACCGTCCTTTGGATTTTTGCACACCGATCGTTTCGCCGTTATAAACCGCCAATCCAGCGGAGTCATATCCACGGTATTCCAGCTTGCTCAGGCCTTCCAACAAAATTTCTTGGGCTTGTTTCGGCCCAATGTATCCAACGATTCCGCACATCGGTTTCACCAAACCCCCTTCAATTGACAGAGCCGGAGAGGTATTTCCCTCTCTTTTTATTCTTTGTTTTCGTACGCTCTATTTGCTCATTCTGTATTTTTTCAACCGACGTGACTTGCGGCATCGTGCCGAAACCTTTGTGGGACGAGTCGCCTCATCCTTTTGTGTTTCGGCTCGGCGGCCCCGATGCCGGGCCGGGAGGTATCCGCCGAAAAATCGATCGTCCTCCACCTCGTCAACTGCCTTTACCGGCAGTCCTGGCGCTTGACGACAAAACCGGAACACGAACCATCCCCTGTTTTTTCCACATCACCTCCCACAAGTAAAAACTATTTATTATCTTACGCAATAATCGATTCATTGTAAAGGCGAACGGTCGTCTCCCGCCCGCCTCTTTTCGAATGGGGGATCGGGAGACGACTTTCGAACCTTTACCGGACACACCCTTAGGATGCCAATTGTTCGCGCACCACTTCCGCGATGCTCTCCACATATTTTTCCAGCGCGTTCACATCCGGCCCTTCCGCCATTACCCGAATGAGCGGTTCCGTACCGGACGGACGCACCAACACGCGCCCTTCGCTTCCGAGCGCTCGTTCCACTTCCGAGATTTTGCTGCGGATCGCTTCGTTTTGATCCCAGCCCTCTTTCTTTTTGACGGGGACATTTACCAGTATTTGCGGGTATTTGCTTACGATGGACGCCAGTTCCTTCAAGGTGCGTCCCTTGTCCTTGACAACCTGCAAGAGCTGCAGTGCGGTCAACAACCCATCTCCTGTCGTGTTGTGCTCCAAAAAGATGATGTGACCGGACTGTTCACCGCCGAGAATGTAGCCACCATCCCGCATCGCTTCCATCACATAGCGGTCGCCCACTTTGGTTTTTTCCGCGGCGATTCCCAACTCCTCCAGTGCTTTGAAAAAGCCGATATTGCTCATCACCGTGGTGACGACCGTGTTCCCCTTCAGTTGTCCTTTTTCCTTGAGATATTTCCCGCAAATCGCCAATATATGATCGCCGTCCACCAAATCGCCATTTTCATCCACAGCGATCAACCGGTCTGCATCCCCGTCAAACGCCAGTCCCAAGTGCGCTTGGCGGTTGACCACTTCCTGCTGCAGTTTCTCCGGATGAGTAGAGCCACTTTCCACATTGATATTGACACCATCCGGCTCAGCAGCGAGTACCGTCACATCCGCCCCCAGCTCGCGCAACAGTTGGGGAGCCAAATCTGATGCCGCCCCATTGGCACAATCCACCACGATGTGCATGCCGCACAAATCCGTATCAATCGTGGTTTTCAAGTACTCCAGGTAATGCTGTGCCGCATCGGGGTAATCAATGATCCGACCGATTCCCTCCCCTTCTGGGCGCGGCAGGCGATCTTCCGGCTCATCCAGCCACTTCTCAATCTCGGCCTCGGTTTCGTCCAACAGCTTGAAACCATCTGCACCGAAAAATTTGATGCCATTGTCTTGGAACGGGTTGTGGGAAGCGGAAATCATCACACCCGCATCCGCTCCATAGTGACGGGTCAAATATGCCACACCCGGTGTGCTGACAACCCCCACACGGATTACGTCCACACCGATGGACAACATTCCTGCAATCAAAGCGGATTCCAACATCTGACCGGACAGACGGGTATCACGTCCCACCACCACGCGCGGACGCTCTTTGGTTTGCGTCAACACATACGCACCGCAGCGGCCGAGACGAAACGCCAACTCCGGCGTTAGCTCCCGGTTGGCCACACCTCGTACACCGTCTGTTCCAAAATACTTACCCATGATGATTTCTCCTCCTTCACACCTTCAGACGTCCGTTGGAACAAAAATGTTCCCCCCGGACGTGTCACCCTTCGGAACGATGGGGAAAAAACAAACGCCAGTCCCCGTTTGGTTGGTATCTATTTAGAAAGCCGTACTGTCGCCATCAAAGTTTGATCATACTGCAGCCGGACAAACGGCGGTAATTTGATTTGGATCGGTCGGGCATAAATACCCGGCGGCAACCGGGACACATCCACATACGCGTGGATATCGCCGGATTTCAGATTCCGGACCAAGTCAGGGGCTCCCGTCACTGTCATATACAACTTTCCCCCCGACGGAGTGATCACCTGCGACTTCAACCCCTCGCTTAAACCACTCACCTTAACAGGCACGTTGGTCAATGTGCGGGCCTGCGCCGGAACGATCTTCACGGAGATGCGCACCGTTTTCGGCTCCACTCTGTCGACATCGTTAACCAACGGGATGGACATCTCGAACGTATCATCCTTCTTGGTCCGAGACAAGTCCAATTTGGGTCCAGGATATACTTCTAATCCTTTAATATATTCCGAGGGACCGTAAACGGTCACTTTATCAACGTTCATGATCAATTGGCTGACGGCGTATCCCGACGGAGGATACTTGGCAATGCCCACATTGAGTGGGATCTCAGCATTGGGGCTGGCCACGGGCACTTCTACATCTACGACAGGCCTTGGCAAAATCTCCGCTTGGTTGAGTGGACCTTCTTCCCCGTATACTTGTAACGTAACTGACTTCGAAACCGTTTCAGTCGCTCCGTCCACATTGACAACCGCCTTGACCGCGGTCACCTGGTTCAACAGCGATGCAGAACCCCGGATCAGAACACGCGTTGGAGAGATGATGGGTTTGCCCGCTTTGTAACCGGGAGCGGGCGTGCCCACCAGATCCACCTGTACGGGCATCTCTTTTTGTTCTTTGAGCTCCAGCGTCACATCAACCTGTGATGGTTCCACTTCCACCTCAATGCCGGACGGCAGACCTTTCACCTTCACCGGCACGTTTCGGTGTGTACCGGGACCCAGATGGCGCAAATCCACATAGGCGTGGTACTCGTCCGGATTCAGATGATTCAATGCGGACAGGTTGCCCTTCAGCTTCAGATTGACTGTCTTGGGGGCATCCGTCAAATCCATACGTTCCTGATCAAACCGCGCTTCTAATGAGACGTTGCGGATGGTGGTGAAACTCTCATCTTCTGTGGGGAGCGGCAGTGTTTTATCATTGACTGACATCCACAATGTGATTGCCAATCCGAGAGCGAGCAATTTCAGTACTGTATTGCTTTCAAACCATTTTTCCATCGCTCACTCCCCCTTCCAACTCCAAAAGTTACTGTTTTTCTCGGGGGGCCTCAGCTCCTGATACAAACGCGACAAGAGCATTTCCTCACTCAGTCCGCGCTCCAGCTGACCGTGAATGGCCAATGAAACACTGCCGGTTTCCTCCGAGACGATCACGGCGATGGCATCGGACACCTCGGACATGCCGATTCCTGCACGGTGCCGGGTTCCCAGCTCTTTGCTGATAAAAGGATTTTCCGACAAGGGCAGATAGCAACCGGCGGCCATAATCCGATCTTTGCGAATGATCACCGCACCATCGTGCAATGGCGTATTGGGCAGAAAGATGTTGATCAACAGCTCTGAACTGACGGCTGCCGACAATTCGATGCCGGTCTCGATGTAGTCGGATAACCCAGTTTGTCTTTCCACCACAATCAATGCACCGATACGGCGTTTGGACAAGTGGGTGACCGCTTTGTTCAATTCACCCACGAGACGGCTGACTTCCTGCTCTTCGGCAAATTTGCTCCGTCCGAAAAAACCGCCCCTTCCCAACTGTTCCAATGCCCTGCGCAGTTCGGGTTGAAAGATGATCAAAATGACGATGACACCTACAGAAAACAAATTCTGCATCAACCACTGCAATGTGGACAGGTGAAAGAAGCTGCTGACCATCCAGACGGCCACGACCACAAAAATCCCCTTCAACAGTTGTACTGCTCTTGTACCGCGAAGGAGCAACAACAGCTGATATATGATATAGCTGACGATCAAAATGTCGACAATATCATTGACATAACGGGTCAAACCGTCCAGCGTAAGCATGGGGCGCCTCCATCCGATTGTTGCCTTCTGTTAGTCTGTGATGGGATGCAATCGGAGATTCCACTTTCTCACGCCTTTTTTCATCATAAGGCATCCCACAGTAAAAGAAAACATGATACCTGAACCACCGCAGGCGGCATCACTCACCGAAAGAGCGCTTGTACAATATAAGGACAGATCTTGTCACTCATACACTTAGTGTAGCAAAAATGGAAAACGAAAGGTGATTTTTCTACAAAACAAAGATGAAAAAAGGACCCCCTGACGGAAGTCCTTACATCCCACAACCGCGATCGTTAGACGTTACTGATATCTAATCAGCCATCCGTATTTTACGATTCTCCTCAATATCAGAGACTGATGACAAAATTTCGCGAACAGCCCATTTTTCAAAAACGTCCCGGATGGAGCTATTGTTATTTCCACGAATCATCCCGTATTGCGCAATCCCGCCGCAATGCCGTTAATGGTCAACAGCACCTGTTCCAGTGTTTCCTGGCACTCTTCTTTGGAGGGGCAGTGATACCGCAACTGATGCAACAAATCGACTTGGATGAAGCTGAGCGGGTCCACATACGGGTTGCGCAGCCGGATCGATTCCTGGATCACCGGCACATGATCCAACACATCCGCTTGCCCCGTGATGGCCAGCACCATTTCGCGGGTCAAGCGATACTCCTCCTCCAATTTGCCGAAAATTCGCTCCGCCATATCACGATCCTGTACCAGTGAATCGTATTCGCGGGCAATGACGAAGTCCGCCTTGGCCAACGCCATCTGCAGGTTGTCGACCAGCGAACGGAAGAACGGCCAATCCTGGTACATTTCCTTCAAGATTCGCAAGCCGTCTGCATGTTTTTTCACAAACCGAGTAAATCCCGTGCCCGCCGCATACCATGCCGGGAACAGATACCGGCTTTGCGTCCACGCGAAAACCCAGGGAATGGCGCGCAGATCTTCGAACGCTTGGCTGTTTTTGCGGCGCGTCGGTCGCGAACCGATATTAAGCTCCCCGATTTCCGGAAGCGGTGTGACCGTATGGAAATAAGTGAGAAAGTCGGGATCTTCAAATACCAACGATTGATATGCTTTGAGCGCCTCTTCTGAAATTTGGGCCATCGCCTCCAACCATTGCGGTTTCAACTTAGACTCCCGACCGGATAGAGCGGATGCGGCCGACATCAATAACGCGGAAGTGGCTTGTTCCAAACTGCGGAACGCGATGGGTTTCAATGCATAACGCGAAGAGAGTACTTCTCCCTGTTCCGTGATTTTCACTCCGCCCACTACCGTCTCCGGCGGCTTTGCCTGGATACTGCGATTCAGCGGACCGCCGCCGCGCCCCAGCGCCCCGCCGCGGCCGTGGAAAAATTTTGTATTGACCCCGTATCGACGGGACAACCGGTACAACCGCTGTTGGGCGTGATACAGTTCCCAGTTGGCCGTCAGCATACCGCCATCCTTATTGCTGTCCGAATACCCAAGCATAATTTCCTGAGTGGGATGATGCCCCGCATTTGCTGGCACATAAGACGGATGACGATAATACGCCTCCATGATCTCATGAGCGCGATGCAAATCGTCGATCGTTTCCAGCAAAGGAACCACGTGGAGACGGGAGACCGGACCGTTCGGCGTTTTCCGGAACAACCCCACTTCTTTGGCGAACAGTACCACCTCAAGCAGATCGCTGGTGCCTTGCGTCATACTGATCAGGTAGTTGCGGATCGCTTCCTCGCCAAATTCTTCCTTAGCCCGGCGGATCACACGGAACAACTCCAAACATTGTTCCGTTTCCGGCGAAAACGACATGAACGGAGACGTCAATGGCCGAGGATCTTCCAGCAACTCCGTCAACAAATCGATTTTTTCCTTCTCAGACAATTGATCGTACCGATCAACGATGCCCATGCTTGACAAAATCTCTGTCAGGGCCTTTTCATGTTCGGCACTGTGTTGACGTATATCCAACGTAAGAAGATGGAATCCGAACAGCTCTACTTGTCGGATCAACTGACCGAGATCCCGATCGGCAATCACATCGGCGTGATGAGCGCGCAAGCTTTGCTCGATCAGCCGAAGGTCGGATAGAAAAGCTTCTGGGGAACGGTAGATACCATGATCTTTCTTGCCCAGTCGCGTATGGTGAAGTCGTGCGAGCATATAGGTCAATTTGCGGCGGTACGGTTCATGCTCATTCCGCCATTTGCCTTCCCCGATATCCACCAATACCACTTCTTCTTCATCCGCCCGCAATGAGTCGAGCAAAGCCTCCGATACGCGAACTTTCCGCGTGGAATGGCTTAATTTTTTGATCAATCGCCTGAGTGCTTCCTCATACTTCCTGATCACCAAGTCACGCTGCAACCGCAAGGTTCGCCAAGTTACTTCCGGCGTCACCGAAGGGTTGCCGTCCCGATCCCCGCCAATCCACGAACCGAACCATAAAAAGGAAGGCACATGCCATTCATGATCTGGATAATACCGTTTCAGGCAACGTTCCAGTTCGCTGTGAATCCCGGGCAACACATCGAACAGCGTCTCATCCACGTAGTACAGGCCGTTTCGCACTTCGTCCATCACTGTGGGCTTACGTTGCCGCAGCTCATCACTTTGCCATAACGTGATCACTTCCCCCAGCAACTCCTGGCGAATACGCTCCCTGTCCTCTTCCGTCAGATAGGGATGATCCAACTCCTCCACCCGCTTGGCAATGCGGTGATGAATATCCAATACCGTCCGGCGCATCGCCTCAGTGGGATGAGCAGTGATCACCAGTTCCAATGCGAGCACGTCCAGAATCTCTTCCACCTGCTCGGGCGACAGCCCCTGTTCCTTCAATTCCCGTACGGCACTCTCAATTGAATGGGGCTGAACCACATCTTGCCTCGAACGACGGTACTCGCGATGACGGCGAATCCGGTGGTTTTGCTCTGCAATGTTGACAAGTTGGAAATAGATGGCGAACGCACGGATCACATCCCGACGCATTTGAGGAGACAATCCCTGGATGAGCGTTTTGCACTGTTTCAGGATCTCCGGATCGTAGCTTTGACGAAGCTGTTTGGTCATTTCACGGATCCTTTCCACATTATTTAACAATGCTTCTCCTCCGTGCATGACCAGAACATCTCCCAAGATGTGACCCAAAAAGCGTACATCCCGTCGCAACGGATGATCTTTCTCTGTCTCAATCGCTTTAACTTGACTCATCTTGCCTGCGACACCTCCTCAACCACCTTTACACCGCTCTATCGCGGCACGGAAACCATCCTGTCCAATCTGCAAGTGAATCAAGGTTTCTATACTGTATTCCCCACTTACAGATAAGCGGAAACCTTCTTTCACATCCAACGATAAATATTCTAACATATGCATAATTATAAATGTATTTCCGAAGAATGAAAAGTGAAATAAATGCCATTGCACCACGATCGGAGCCTGGTGATGCGGTATCCCGGTAGAATTGGATGCAGTTTTTATGGTGGACGAGAAAACCGTAAACGGAGGGAACTGCAACGGAGAGAAAAACGGAAACGGGCATCCCGCCTTTCAGGGGTTTGTGGGGAATGCCGATGATGTGATGAGAAGGTCAACCGCCCGATCAAACAGTACACCCACGAACGGTTGAAATGTTCAGGGCGTGCCCAATCGTCCGATACTGCCCGACCACAATCGTATGCACCACTTTCCCGGCACGCTCCTCCTGCATCACGCAAATAAGGAACCAAGGCCTTTTGAAACCGCTGGAGCAAGGCGCAGGGCAAAGTACGCTTGGTTTTGAGCGCATTGCCCGCGATCTCAATGTTGTGATCCCCGAGTCTTCGCTCGCCTGGGAAACATTGCTCCCGTACGTATGACCAGACACGCCCTAAAGAGATTGAAATGAAAGGGAAGCCGTGTCTACAACACGATTTCCCCAAAAGCCGATCCCACCAAAGCCACAGCAACTTTGGCCGTTTTATTGCCAATGTCCAAAATCGGGTTGACTTCCACAAATTCCGCCGAGGTAAGCACTTTGGCTTCCGCCAGCATCTCCATTGCCAAGTGGCTTTCGCGGTAGGTAATCCCACCGACAACCGGTGTGCCGACACCCGGACAATCTTTCGGATCCAGTCCGTCCAGATCCAAACTGAGATGAACCCCGTCCGTACCGTCTGTCACCACTTTCAGCGCTTCTTCCATCACACGTGCCATACCGATCCGGTCAATGTCGTGCATGGTGAAAACGCGGATACCCAACTCCTTGATCAACTTTCGTTCACCGGGGTCCAATTCTCGTGCACCGATGATCACAACGTTTTCCGGACCCACTTTGGGTGCGTATCCGCCACAATGGACCAGCTTCTCATGACCATAGCCGAGGCTGGCTGCCAGCGACATGCCGTGGATATTGCCGGAAGGCGTGGTTTCGTGTGTATTCAGATCACCGTGTGCATCAAACCAGATCACGCCCAATTTGCGGTGGTGTTTGGCCACCCCTGCGATCGTGCCGATCGCAATGCTGTGATCCCCTCCCAACACCAGGGGGAACCGTCCTTTTTCCACCGTTTCGGAGACGGTCTCCGCCAGCTTTTCATTGACGGCGACAATTTCGTCCAAATATTTCAACTTGGGATCGATTACTTTATACGTTTCCAACGTGGGCACGGACAGATTGCCGATGTCCTCCACGTCAAATCCTATTTTGGTCAGTTTTTCATGCAAGTTCGCGTAGCGGATCGCACTCGGGCCCATATCAACTCCGCGACGTCCGGATCCTAAATCCAATGGTACCCCGATCACTGTGATGGGTTTCAGCTCTTGATACTGGTTCATAGGCGCCTTTCTCCCTTAGGAGAGATTCCCCCCTTTTTCAAGCTTATGTGCGACTATTCCGCGGATTTCATTGTACCATAACGTAAAAAACCCACCAATCCAGGCATTTCACGGATTTTTCCATATGATGGTTATTTCCGTATAAATTTGCGTGCTCTATACAAACAGCAGGATTCACTATTCGGGATAAAGGTCTTACCGCTCCATTCCCATAGGATATGCCTAGAATCAAAGGCATGTAATGCATTGATTTTTCTAAACCGTTGGACTGGTCCATGCCGAGTTGTCTCTGCTGAACGGAATACCACAGGGAACCGCCGATCCTGAGATGTGGCTGAGAGGAGTGCTGATTTGCATCAGCATGAATAAAAAAAAATCTCCGCTTCTGCGGAAATGGGAAGCTACTGACCGGTTGTCGACTTTCTGAAAGAGCACTCCATTGCTTTTTCCTCATGCAAAAAAACCCTTCGTGAATCTCACGAAGGGTTTTCCTGTTCTGTTTGGAGCGGAAGACGGGATTCGAACCCGCGACCCCCGCCTTGGCAAGGCGGTGCTCTACCCCTGAGCCACTTCCGCATATGGTGAGCCATCCAGGACTCGAACCTGGGACACCCTGATTAAAAGTCAGGTGCTCTACCAACTGAGCTAATGGCTCGTATTATTTTTAATGGTTGTGGATGGCTGGGGAGGCAGGATTCGAACCTGCGCATCACGGAGTCAAAGTCCGTTGCCTTACCACTTGGCTACTCCCCATTATGTAGGGATGGTGGAGGGGGTAGGATTCGAACCTACGAAGGCAAAGCCGGCAGATTTACAGTCTGCTGCGTTTGACCACTTCGCTACCCCTCCACAGGGTGGTGGACGGTGACGGGATCGAACCGCCGACCCCCTGCTTGTAAGGCAGGTGCTCTCCCAGCTGAGCTAACCGTCCCAATTGAAGAGCTTGAAGGAAACCCCTCAAGCTCCTCTTGCATCTGGTGACCCGTAGGGGATTCGAACCCCTGCATGCCAGCGTGAAAGGCTGGTGTGTTAACCGCTTCACCAACGGGCCGTATCGATGGAGCTCCCAACCAGACTCGAACTGGTGACCTCTTCCTTACCATGGAAGCGCTCTACCGACTGAGCTATGGGAGCTTGGCTCCTCAGGCAGGACTCGAACCTGCAACCTACCGGTTAACAGCCGGGCGCTCTACCATTGAGCTACTGAGGAATGTTTCAATTTCAATCGGCAAGAGTTAGTATACAACGATTTGTCCTCATTTGCAAGCTGTAATTTTTGGTTTTTGAAGGAGCTCCTGCCTGGCAGCGTCCTACTCTCCCAGGGGCTCCCGCCCCAAGTACCATCGGCGCTGGAGGGCTTAACTTCCGTGTTCGGAATGGGAACGGGTGGTTCCCCTCCGCTATCACCACCAGACAGGATATGGTGTTTGGTTACACCTTCAAAATTGGTTACGGGATCGTCTGCATTCACTTGCGAGTGAGGGGAAGCCCTCGACCGATTCGTATCCGTCAGCTCAACGCATTACTGCGCTTACACCTCGGACCGATCTACCTCGTCATCTACAAGGGGTCTTACTCCCACGAGGGGATGGGAAATCTCATCTTGAGGGGGGCTTCGCGCTTAGATGCTTTCAGCGCTTATCCCGTCCGCACTTGGCTACCCAGCGATGCATCTGGCGACACAACTGGTACACCAGCGGTGCGTCCATCCCGGTCCTCTCGTACTAAGGACAGCTCCTCTCAGATTTCCTACGCCCGCGGCAGATAGGGACCGAACTGTCTCACGACGTTCTGAACCCAGCTCGCGTACCGCTTTAATGGGCGAACAGCCCAACCCTTGGGACCGACTTCAGCCCCAGGATGCGATGAGCCGACATCGAGGTGCCAAACCTCCCCGTCGATGTGGACTCTTGGGGGAGATTAGCCTGTTATCCCCGGGGTAGCTTTTATCCGTTGAGCGATGGCCCTTCCACTCGGAACCACCGGATCACTAAGCCCGACTTTCGTCCCTGCTCGACTTGTAGGTCTCGCAGTCAAGCTCCCTTCTGCCTTTACACTCTTAGGCGCGATTTCCAACCGCGCTGAGGGAACCTTTGGGCGCCTCCGTTACCTTTTAGGAGGCGACCGCCCCAGTCAAACTGCCCACCTGACACGGTCCTCCAGCCGGATCACGGCTGCGAGTTAGAACCCCGGTACAGCCAGAGTGGTATCCCACCGGCGCCTCCACCGAAGCTGGCGCTCCGGCTTCTCAGGCTCCCACCTATCCTGTACAAGCTGTACCTAGATTCAATATCAGGCTGCAGTAAAGCTCCACGGGGTCTTTCCGTCTTGCCGCGGGTAACCTGCATCTTCACAGGTACTACGATTTCACCGGGTCTCTCGTTGAGACAGCGCCCAAGTCGTTACGCCTTTCGTGCGGGTCGGAACTTACCCGACAAGGAATTTCGCTACCTTAGGACCGTTATAGTTACGGCCGCCGTTTACTGGGGCTTCGGTTCAGAGCTTCGCCTTTCGGCTAACCCTTCCCCTTAACCTTCCAGCACCGGGCAGGCGTCAGCCCCTATACTTCGCCTTACGGCTTAGCAGAGACCTGTGTTTTTGCTAAACAGTCGCTTGGGCCTCTTCACTGCGACCTCCTCGGGCTGTTAACCCTACCGAGGCACCCCTTCTCCCGAAGTTACGGGGTCATTTTGCCGAGTTCCTTAACGAGAGTTATCCCGCGCGCCTGAGGATTCTCTCCTCGCCTACCTGTGTCGGTTTGCGGTACGGGCACCTCACTCCTCGCTAGAGGCTTTTCTTGGCAGTGTGGGATCAGGGACTTCGGTACTTCAATTTCCCTCGCCATCACGGCTCAGCCTTATGACCGGACGGATTTGCCTATCCGATC
>NZ_AP024601.1:0-217500 GCF_018326425.1 Polycladomyces abyssicola | reverse complement strand
CCCTGCCACCGCAATCCACCGTCGTTCCTCTCGCAGCGCCCGCATCAATCGTACCATGTCCACTTTCCCCTTTCACGCCGGGATGAATCTGTCCCTTTTTTGATCATATCGCGGCTCGTCCCTCCATACATTTAAGTATGGGACAAAGGACAGGTTTCCCAATCCGTATTGCAAGGAGGTGGAGGGATGAATTTCTTCTGGATCTGGTCCGGTAAACGGCTGAAACGATATTTTATCGCCGTCGTCGCACTTCTTTTTGCCTTGGGAATTTATTATGCCGACCATCAGCATATCCAAGTGTTCCTGCCGTTCGATTCCGGGCCGTCAGCTGTCTACAGCGTGGATACACAGAAGAAGGAAATTGCCTTGACGTTCGACATCAGTTGGGGGGAGGAGAGAGCCGGTCCCATTTTGGATGTATTGGAACAAAAAGGGGTGAAAAAGGCGACTTTCTTCCTGTCGTCCCCTTGGGCGGAAAGTCATCCCGACATTGTCAAACGCATCGTGGATGCCGGATATGAAATCGGCTCGCACGGCCATCGTCACGACAACTACAGCCAGTACAACGAAGCACAAATCCGCACGCAAATCACGAAAGCGCACCAAATTCTCTCCAAAGTGACAAGCAAAGAGCCAAACCTGATCCGGTTTCCCAATGGCGACTTCGATAAACGAGTCCTGCGTATCGCAAACAGCCTGGGGTATACGACAATCCAGTGGGATACGGATTCCCTGGACTGGATGAATCCCGGCACGCAAAAAATCGTCAGCCGTGTTTTAAGCAAGGCCCATCCC
Source organism: Polycladomyces abyssicola (assembly GCF_018326425.1). NCBI lineage: Bacteria > Bacillati > Bacillota > Bacilli > Caryophanales > Thermoactinomycetaceae > Polycladomyces > Polycladomyces abyssicola. The sequence goes on along the minus strand of NZ_AP024601.1, from coordinate 216,705 downwards.
GGCGACATCATCCTTATGCATGCGAGCGATTCCTGCAAACAGACTCACGAAGCACTTCCGCAGATCATCGATGGATTGACATCCAAAGGGTACAAATTCGTTACTGTCTCTGAATTGATCGCCGGTGCCAAGACAGACACCAAAGCGGTGGAATGAACAACCTGTACGTAAGTGAAACTGCCGGTCCATTTTGCAAAAAGCCGTCTCCCGTGTCGTCCAAATCCAGCTGGGAGATGGCTTTCACTCTTCAATGGATCATGAATCCCTATTCTGAAATTTTTGGCCTGACCGTGTTTATGTCTTTTCTCCTGACCTGCTGGTTGGCGCTACCAACCGGTGCAACTGCAAAATCTGCCAGGCATTGCACACCATCAGCGTGAGAACCATGAAAAACACCATCACAAGGGGCGCTTGTTTCAACGAGGGCCCCGCTTCCATGATGGTGGCAACCACCATGAAAAACAGTGTCGGTATAAAAGCGGTCCGATTCGTCAGGCGGACTTTGACATAGGCTACAATCCATGCGAGGATCAGGACACTGATCGGCAGTCCCAACTGGGGCCAAATCCCGCCGACTTCGCCAAACTTCACAATGCGCAAATAAGCCAGATCAACCAACACCAAAACAGTCAGCAACACCTGAATCAAGCGAAACCAAAACGGATCGCGGAAAAATCCGTTACCCAGCCAGTTGAACATCAAATAAGCAAAAAACCCCAGTTCCGCCACTGCTGCAAACATCAGACCCGCAAACAGTTGTTTTTTGATGTCCAAACCGAGCGGTCCTGCTATCCCATTGAGCACTCCGCCTACCACGACGGCGCCAACCGCCCCCCACACCATCGTCGTCCAAAACAGATAAAACCATTTCCGTAGCGTCATTGTTTCGTCGCTCCCCGTTTCACTCACTGCAACTGGATTGTACCAAATGGAGAACCCCTTTGGCCAGTCGGCATAATCGAAGCGGATTTCATCCATATTAATGGTATGAGCAAATGGAAACGGGGGCGAACCATGCGGTACCTAGCCTTTCTGACCGGTCTGGTGATCTTGGTGACGGCGGGCTGCAGCCCCGCTCAAAAACCAGAAGAATCTCAAGGACCGGACTATCAGCAGATGAAACAGATGGTGATGGACGTCCTTCACACCAAAGAAGGAGAGAAAGCGCTTCAGGAAGTGATGAAGGACCCCGAATTCAAAAAGAATATGGTCTTTACACAAAAGGACCTGGAAATGGCGGTTGCCAGATCCTTTACGGACCCCAAAGCGAAAAAGGAATTGGAATCGCTGTTGAAAAAGCCGGAAGTGGCCAAAAACCTGTTCAAAACGGTGGAAAACGAGCAGAAAAACCTGATGAAGCAACTGATGAAAGATCCGCAATACCAACAATTGATGATCGATATCATGAAAGATCCACAGTTTGAGAAAAATGTCCTGCAATTGATGAAAAGCCAGCAATACCGCAAAGAAACCATGAAAGTAATGGAAGATGCCCTGCAAACCCCCAGCTTCAAGGAGAAATTCATGAAACTCCTGCAAGAGGCGGTGAAACAAGCCCAGAGCCAAAAAGGCGGGCAAGGACAAGGGGGTGGAGGTGGTCAAGGCGGACAACAAGGCGGCAGTCAAGGTCAAGGCGGTCAGTAGACAACAAAAATGAACACCCCGACAGCATGATTGTCGGGGTGTGAAACCATCGCTTTACGGAATATACCCGTATAACTGTTTGGCCACTTGATCGGAAACCGAGGCCGGTCCACCGAAAATGTAAACCACATCGGTATTGCCCTCGTTGACATCCAGATACCGTTGCACCTTGGGATCCAGTTTGGTTGACGGTGTCAACAGAATCGGCGCACCCATATAGGCGGCCAGCGGTGCTCCGGAAAGTGCATCGGTAAACAGGTCGCCACGGGCAAAAGTTAATGCGAACGGCGGCAATCCGAAGTAATGGATGACATTGACCCCCACTTCATATCGGTCCGCACCACCTATACGCTCCACTGATGCACCGGGACGAGCTTGAAGCAATTGGGCTTTCACCTGATCGGAAACGGTGCCTGGCCCACCGACGATAATGAAGTTTTCGATCTGCGGGTTTTTAGCGATGAAGGTTTTAATGGAGGCGGGCAGTTGATCTTTGAGCGTCAGCAGGATGGGTATGCCACCCCAACCCGCCACACTGGAACTGCTCAAGGCATCGGAAAAAACGGTTCCGCTTACGACGATCGCAGTATCCGATCCGATCTCAGCCACTTTGGAACTTACGGCTGCCGAAACGGCAAACCGATCGGAACCGGAAATTCGCTCCACATCTTGAATACCCAGTTGTTTCAACTGTGTTTCCACAGAAGTTGAGATGGAACCGGTGCCTCCCAGAATCACTGCCCTTTCGGGAGCCAATCGCTTGATCTCCTCCTTGATAGCAGTGGGCAGTCCATTGGTGTTGGTCAACAGAATCGGAGCCCCTTCCAATGCAACGGCCAAAGGCACTCCAGACAAGGCGTCGGTGAACACATCCCCACGCGCCAGCACAACGGTGGATGGACGGAAGAAACGGTAGCTGATCTCCTTGCTGATATTGGCCGACACTTCAAACCGGTCTTTTCCACCCATGCGTTTCAAGCCCGGTTTGATCACATGGAACCCTTTCCATAATGCACTGCCGTCATGGTTCAGTGCCATCAATGACATGGTGTTGAATCCCAATTGCAAATAGACATCCTGTTGCACATCTTGCGGGTTGTTCAGCTCCAACGGCTCATCATCATTGACGAACAGCACGGCCATCGGCGCGTCTGTACTGGCTTTCACCGTCAGTTTCTGATCTGATTTGTTCATCCGATAGAAGCTTTTGTCCGGGCTGGTCACATTCCATTGCGGCAGCTTTTGGGAGATATACGTGAAGGGGATTCCGGTCAGCTTTACCGAATAATCGACAGAGGTTTCCGAGCCTCCGAAGACGACCAGACCGTAAGCCCCGGCGGGCAAATTATCACCGTCGTAGTAGACGTTGTCATCATCGGGATCCATCGGGACAATCATATACCCCACCGAGCCGTCGGATGGTGACAACTCCACATGTACCATACCTCCGTCAGTTTGAAACGCATGCTGGTGAACGGTGAAAAAGTCGATTTGCCCTTGGAACAGCGCCTCGTTTTCAACTGTTTGCGCATTGGCGGGATGCTTGTCTGCCCTGTTCATCATGGGACGGAATCGCTGATCCTGCTTGGCTTCTTTCCACTGATGGAGCAACAGTTGCTTTTTGACCAATACCTTGCCTTTCTGGACCGCAGGCTGTTTCCGGAAGACCTGTTTCGCAGCGTCCGCAGAAGGCGTCGAAAATCCTGTAGCGACAAGCGCAACCACCAACACCACCACAAGCAAAACCGAAAATCGACGCGCATTTGACAACGCCACCGAACTCCTCTCCAATTTTCCAAATTTCAACTGCAACTCCATTTTAATGGGTTCAAGGGCACTTGTAATGAGTCGAAAGACCTAAAATACGACTTTCGACATAAAAAATCACCGGCCAGTATGGCCGGTGATGAGAGAGTTGCTCGCTCAATTGAGATAATTGGACAATTGTTGTTCCGTCGTGGAAGACACCGATCCGTAACCACCCAAAATATACATTTGGTCGGTTTCCCCGCGATGTTCGGAAAGGAACGCATCCACGTTGGACTCCAGCTTGGTCGAGGTGGTCAACATGATGGGCGCACCGGTGAATACCGCCAACGGACCACCGGACAGCGCATCGGCAAAGACATCCCCGCGGGCGAACACCATCGTGGACAGATCCATACCGTAATGATCCATACCATATTTGGCGACGTTGATGGCCACCTGATAACGGTTGGCGCCGCTGATGCGTTCCACGGTGCCGTATTTGCTCAATTCGTTTTTCACGTTTTCGGATACCGTCGCCGGTCCGCCGACGATGATGAAATGCTTGATATTCGGGTGACTTTGGATGAACGAAGCGATGGAAGCCGGCACTTTATCCTGCCCCACCAGCAAAATCGGCATGCCCATCTGCCCCGCCAAGCTGGACGACGACAGCGCATCCGGGAAGTTCAACCCGCTCGCCACAATGGCGGTGTCTTGGTACGGGCTCGCCACTTTGGCAGCCACGGCGGCCGACACAGCGAAACGGTCGCTTCCGGCAATACGCTCAATCTCGCTCACGCCCAGCGACTTCAACTGGCTTTCCACCGTGGTGGAAACGGACCCCGTTCCGCCAAGAATGATGGCTCTGCGCGGATGAAGCCGTTGGACTTCCGATTTGATGGAGCTGGGAAGCGAACTGGTCGCCGTCAGCAAAATCGGAGCTGCTTCCTGAGCCGCCAGCGGACCTCCGGACAACGCGTCCGTGAACAGGTCGCCGCGGGCGATCACAATCGTATCCGGATACAGACCGATTTGCTCCAGTTCTTTGCTGATGTTGGCCGATACCTCATAACGATCCGCTCCCGCCAAACGCTTCAGGCTGGGCACAATCAAATCGTAATGAGACATCACTGCGTTGCCGGTGTTGGTGTCCAGCGCATAGAAATCGGCGGTATTCCAGCCTCCCCGCAGGTTCATGTTGTACGAGAAGGCACCGGGTGCCGTCAGGCTGACCGGCTCTTCGTCGTTCGGATATACATCCAAACTGTCGGCGTCGGTGCTCCCTTTGAACGTATAGCTGGTCGTTCCCTTGGCCAGCCGGGTTTCATGACCGCTCGGATTGGTGACGGAGAGAGAAGGCAATTGGGTCGGGGCGTTGCTGAACGTCACACCGCTCAGTTGGTAATGATAGCTTACCGGTGTGTCGGATATGCTGTACACAGCAAACACATAATCCCCTGCAGCCAACTGATTGCCTTCCACGGGTTCTCCCGTATACGCATCATAGATCTCGTAATCCAGCCATTCACTGGGGGCGAGATCCTTCACTTCCAGTGTACCGCCGCTGCTCACACTGAAAAAGTATTCATGGGATGCGTACACATCCAGCTGGTTTTGGTAATCCACCGTGGACACATCCATCGCCCGGATCGTGCCCGACTCGGTCGACGAGGTGCGTGCCGCCTGCTTCATCTCGGAAGCATGGTCACGAATGGCCTCCTGCAAACGTTGCTCCCAGGCTTGTTTTTTCAAATCCGCTTGAGCGGAAGCCGCGTCTGACCGTCCTTCCGCATGAACCGCAGGCGAAAAGACCATAGTGGATACCAGCGCCAACGACAATACGGAAGAAACCAACTTGATCGATTTGTTCGGCAAACAGACCTCTCCTTTCAACCCCTAAAAAGTAGCAAAATAGGACCCGAGCGATACTCATTATAAACCGTTGGGTCCTTGAAGTAATGGGCCTAAAGTCCCAGAAAATGATTTTATTTTTGGTGGAAATAATGGGTTTCCAGGATAGGATTTACATGGGCGAGAGAGTAACCTGCTTACCCGGGAAAAGGGATTGATGAAACACCATCCTAACACCTGACACGACCTAGGTCGTGTCAGGTTCACGCCACCCGATCCATTGGTGAGCCGGTGTGAACAGTGTCGGATAGACGAGAAATCCCAACAAAATGCTGGTCAATGCAGAAGAGGCCGTGAACGAAAACATGATCAGCAATTGGTACCGTACGGCTTCAATCGGATTGGTACCCGCAATGATCAATCCGGTCATCATCCCGGGCAACTGAACCAGACCGACAGTTTTCAACGAGTCAATGATCGGAATCATGCCAGAACGAATCGAGCGCTTCAACAAACGCGCACTGGCCTGACGGCGTGTTGCACCGAGAGACAATGCGACCAGAATTTCCTCGCGCATCGATTCGGACAGTTCTTTCATCCGGTTGAGCAACAGGGACGAAACCACCATACTGTTACCGATGACCATCCCGCTGACAGGAATCAAAACCTGTACCTTGACCGGTATCAGTTTCAGCCAGATCATCATCAGCAAAGTGAATCCGGTAACAACGGACAATGTAAAGAAAATGCGTATGAAAACCCAGGGAATGCCCTTGCCGCGGGTCGCCGAATTGCGTGCGGCGACCACGATCATCACTGTCCACATCAACACCATCCAATAGACGCTCTGCTGACTGAAAACGAAATGCAGTACATACCCGACCGCGATCAACTGAATGGCTGCGCGTATCGTACCGATGACAAGATCTCTTTCCAACCCCAGCCGTAACCATAGCGAGAACCCCATCGCCACCAAAACAAACGCCAGTGTCCAAACGGTTGCGGTTGCAGTCATGTATTCACCCCCTCCTTTCTCTGCAATTGGCCGTTTTCAAGGACCCAGATTTCCTCGGCGATTCGCTCGGCCTGTAGCGGATCATGTGTGATCCAGACGATGGTTTTTCCCGCCTTGTGCAAGCGACAAATCTCCTGTTCCACCATTGATGCTCCTTCCGGATCCAGTGCGGAAGTGGGCTCATCCAGCAACAGTACAGGTGAGTCCAATGCCAAAGACCGGGCCAAGTTGACCCGTTGTTTTTCTCCACCTGACATCTGTTCCACACGCCGCGTCAGATACGATGCGGGCAATCCCACCCGCTCCAACAATTGCGCCAATTCCTCCCGGTCAGCTCTCTCTCCCACCAATTTGTAGGGATAGGACAGGTTGTCTTCCACCGTTCCGGGCAACAGCACAGGCGTTTGAAATACATAGTGCACCTCCCGTCGAAGCCGAATGGGGTGCCACTCGGTCAAGGGTTTCCCCTGGTAAGTGATGCTTCCCCGATCCGGATCCTCCAAGCGGTTGAGCAAGCGGAACAATGTGCTTTTCCCGGTACCGGAAGGCCCCATGACGGCAATCATTCGCCCCGCATCGATCGAGGCGGTCACCCCGTCGAGGGGGCGCCACTCCCCTTCCGCTGTCCGGTATATCTTGACCACATCCTGTAATTGGATGAGCGGTGCTCGTCCCATCGTCATCCTCCCTTCACAAAAAAAGCACCGGTAAACCCGGTGAAAGAGATTAATTCGCCTCAACCCCTTGAATGCTTGCACGGCTCTTTTTCCTCTTGCCCTAAACGCTTCCATTCAAAGGATCGATCGCTGATCATGATTATTCTGACCTGAATCGGTCATTTCTTTCCCCATGCGTTTTCCGTCAGGCAGTGGTTACTTGTGTCAAGCGAATCACCTTTTGTGCCAATTGACGGTACAGTTTCCCTGTTTCCGTTTCCGGCCGGTAAACGGAAGGCGCAAAATCAGGCGCGTCCATGTCGTTGTCCGGTGCCCCCAGCGGGATCTGCACCAACAATTCAGTGCGCAGTTCCTGTGCCAATTTTTCCCCGCCGCCTTTCCCGAACACGTAATCGCGGTGACCGCACTCGGAACATTGATACCACGACATGTTCTCCACCACACCCAAGATTTCGTGTTTGGTGTGCAACGCCATCGCACCTGCGCGGGCGGCGACAAATGCAGCGGTCGCATGCGGCGTCGTAACGATGATCTCCGAGCTTTGCGGGATCAATTGATGCACGTCCAAGGCCACATCCCCGGTTCCAGGCGGCAAGTCCAACAGCATGTAGTCCAATTCGCCCCAGTGCACCTCGGTGAAGAAGTTGCGCAACATCTTGCCCAGCATGGGACCGCGCCAGATGACGGGGGAATTGTCCTGTACGAAAAAGCCCATCGACATTACTTTGACTCCGAAGCGTTCCACCGGCAAAATCGTTTTGTCGATCACGGTGGGTCGCTGTTCGATCCCCATCATATCCGGAACACTGAACCCGTAAATGTCGGCGTCGATGATCCCCACTTTTTTTCCTTCACGTGCCAAGGCGACGGCGAGGTTGACCGTGACCGTCGATTTGCCGACGCCCCCTTTCCCGCTAGCCACGGCGATAAACCGGGTCGGAGAGTCCTCCGCCAATAGCGGAGAAATCGGCTGTCCCGGTGCCGGTCCGCCTCCAGCCGACGCCCCCTTCCGTTCCGCTTGCAGACGAGCAGACAGGGCAGCACGCTCTTCATCGGTCATGGAACCGAAACGCACGTCCACTTCCTTGGCACCCAATGACTCGATGGACCGTACCACATCTTCACGGATTCTTTCCTTGAGCGGACATCCTTGGATGGTCAAAATCACATCCAGTGATACTTTTTTCCCTTGGATGCGAATATTGCGAATCATATTGAGCTCAACCAAGCTCTTGTTGATCTCGGGGTCTTTCACATCGCGCAGGGCATCCAATACTTTTTCTTCGGTCAACATCGATGACAACACCCCAGTGTTCATTCAGTTTCAATGCCATTATATCACACTATCGTTCCTCATCCGGTAAGCGTTCACCCGAAAAGAACCGGAGAATCCCGTAATAGATGGCCGCCGCCAGCTTTTTTTGATATCCCTCATCCCTCAGCATCGCCGCTTCCTGGGGATTGGACAAAAAACCGACCTCAACCAAAGCGGCCGGCACCGGCGAAGTTTTCAACAGGAAGACCTCACCGTTTTGTTTGGATAACCGGGTTGTGTTGCCCAGCTTGTGAACCAATTCTTTCTGAATCCAGGTAGCCAATCGTTTGTTGGCCTCCCTGCTGGGATGATAAAACGTCTGAGCCCCTGACCAACGGGAAGAAGGTATCGCATTGAGATGAATGCTGATCAAGGCGTCCGCCCGACTGCTTTTAATCAATCGCGCCCGCGAGAACAAATCCTGCGTTTTGCGACGGCTCAATCCTTTGGTGCCTTCCTCGGCCAAATCGCGGTCGGATTCCCGAGTCAACACGACAAGGGCACCTGCTTCCTGTAAATAGTCTCGAAGATAAAAGGTGATCGGTAAGGTCACATCTTTTTCCACCAACCCGTCTGCACTGACGGCCCCGCCATCGGGTCCACCGTGACCCGGGTCCAGCACGATTACCTTTCCTGCCAGCGGCATATTCCACGCTGTACGGAAACCCGAGTCCGTCCATTTGTACAATCCGATCGCCACCACGAAGGACAACGCGACAAGTGCCAACCACCCGCCTGAGCGCCTGCCGATGATCTGCCGCCTCAGCAGTACCCACCACCAAGATTCCCGCATAAAATCCCGCCCTTTTCGCGATTGATCCTGTCCCATGTATATGGGACGAGCGGGTTGGATATGTTATCGTTTTTCCAGGCGTTGGGACAAGCCGTGGTGGACACCCAGCGAAAACCATTCCGGAACCATTGCTTCCATCGCGATCCAGACCGACTCAACCGCCCAGTCGGCCAATATGACGGACAAGCTGAACTCGTCGGCGATCGATTGGATCAGGGCCTTTCCCCGAGGTTCATATGCTTCATCGTAGATCCCCACCCATCCCAAGGGACGGCTTGCAATACGCGGGAGACGCCGGTCGTGAAAAATGGACTGACTGGCTGTGAGTCCCAGCAAAAACGATTCATATGCAAGCCGATACAACGCTTCGCAAACCGGAATCTGACGTTCTTCCGGCAAATACACCAGCGTGGGAATCATCACTTTATCCATAAAACGATCCATTCGGTACCACGGAAAACCTTCCAACGCTTCCTGCCGAAGGCGTTCCTCCCGGGCAGCCCGCAACCGTTCGAATGGTATGACGCGTGCCATATTGCCATCTCCGTTTCCAATCTCCAACCAACCGGAACTCCGGCAAACCATCCAGAGTGTATCTCCCTATTGTCTGGTTGTATCACATCAGCTTATCAGCCGCTCGTGGGAAACAGACTACTCTTTCCCGATCATGCCTGGGGTGCTGGTAAAAGCGTAAGGGGGCAAATGCTTTCCCGGGTGAGCGAAGACCTAATCCCTGCCGAGCAAAGACCCGGAAAGCGCAGGAATGAAATTACGGACAACTTCCTCCTCTAAGAAAGCTCCGAGTTGGAGTGGCCATCAACTGCTTCCTTGCAGGGCGCAGGTAAAGCGAGCCGGAAAAGCATTTGCACAATATTCACCAGACATGCTCTACAGTACACGCGCTTAGGTTCCCTCTGCCCACGGCTCTTCATGCGCAAAATGACTGATCACATGCGAGAAAACAAAAACCCCCGCCTGCATAGGCGAGGGTGTGTGATTCTGCCGATTACCGTTTGGAGAATTGCGGAGCACGGCGGGCTTTTTTCAAGCCGTATTTCTTCCGTTCTTTCATCCGCGGGTCGCGTGTCAGGAAGCCAGCTTTTTTCAGGGTCGGGCGAAGATCCGGATCCACTTTCAACAGAGCACGGGCGATGCCGTGACGGATCGCACCCGCTTGACCGGTGAAGCCGCCCCCATGCACGTTCACCAACACGTCGTAACGGTTCAAGGTATCGGTCAACACCAACGGTTGACGTACGATGGCTTTCAACGTTTCCAAGCCGAAATATTGGTCCAAGTCGCGGCCGTTGACCACGATGCGGCCGTCACCGGGAACCAGCCGAACGCGGGCGACCGATTCCTTGCGGCGACCGGTTCCGTAAAATTGGACTTGTGCCACGATCGGTTCCCTCCTTTAGATTATCCGCGAAGCTCCCACACTTCAGGATTTTGCGCCTGATGGGGATGTTCCGGTCCTGCATAGACTTTCAGTTTTTTGAACTGCTTCCGTCCCAAGCTGTTTTTGGGCAGCATGCCTTTGACGGCCAGCTCGATCATCCGTTCCGGACGGTTGTTCCGCATGTCACCGGCAGTGGTCGCTTTCAATCCACCAGGGTAACCGGAGTGGCGGTAGTAGATTTTCTTGGTCGCTTTTTTACCGGTCAATTCCACTTCGCTCGCGTTGATCACGATGACGAAATCGCCGGTGTCAACGTGAGGGGTGAATTGCGGTTTGTGCTTCCCGCGCAAAATCGCCGCGACTTGGGAAGCGACCCGGCCAAGGGGTTTCCCCTTCGCGTCGACCACATACCATTTCCGCTCCACCTCATTCGGTTTGGCCATATATGTGGTTCGCATCGATGATCCTCCTCGATTGCAGACGATTGATCGTCCGTCACAATTTGCAGGTGATATATCCAAAACGTTCGCGCCGAATTGTTTCCACCGGGGCTATTCAGTGGAAAATACCAACGATCATAATATATCAAATGGAGAGCGATGTCAAGGCAAAGCCCTTGATCATCCTGGAGGTGATGTTTGCCAACCCCACATTACCCGGATGAGCCTATCCTTCCGGCTCTTGTAACGCCTATGCGCAAAATCGGACACACTACTGTCCACATTCCTTCCCCGCTCACTCCACCTGCGCCCGCAAGGAAGAAGGTTATAGCCGCTCCGACCCGAAGAGTGGTGCAGAACGAGGGCAAAGTCCGCTTCGCCCTTAGAGGAAATTGCCCGCAATTCCATTCCTGCACTACCCGCACCTTCACTCGCCCGGGAAAACATTTCCCTCTTACGGCTTCATCAGAGACGACCTAGTCCATTCCCTCCCACGGTTCATAGCCCACTTCGACCATCGTCAACCCTTCCGGAGGCATGGTTTTGCCTGCAGCGGAACGATCTTTGGCAGCCAAGGAACGGGAAATCGATTCCGGGGCTCGTTTGCCCGTGCCCACTTCCACCAGTGTCCCGACGATGATCCGGACCATGTTGTACAAAAATCCGTTGCCCGTCACTTCGATCCGCAGTTTGTCTCCTTGTTCACGAATTTCACAACGGTAGATGGTACGCACCCGATCTTCCACTGACGATTTGGCCGAGGAAAACGAGGTGAAGTCGTGCGTCCCCACCAATTGCTCGGCGGCGCGCTGCATCCGCCGTACATCCAATGATACGGGAAGATGGGTGGCGTACCGGCGGGTGAACACGTCCGGTACCGGCGAACGGTCGATGACGTAGCGATAGGTTTTCCAGCAGGCGTCTTTGCGCGCATGGAAGGACGGCGCCACCTCCTCGGCCATACGGATGACCAAATCCCGGGGAAGAGTCTGGTTGAGCACGGTGACCCATTTTTCGACGGGCATGGGATTTCCCGTTTCAAAGTGACACACCTGAGCCCACGCATGAACGCCGGCGTCGGTGCGCCCCGCTCCCGTCACATGGGTTTCGGTACCGTTCAATCTCGAGATGGCAGCTTCCAAAGTACCCTGCACCGTCCGCTTGCCGGGCTGGCGCTGAAATCCGTGAAAATCGGTGCCGTCGTAAGCAACCGTCAATTTAATCTTGCGCACGTCCCTCCCCCCTTTTCAGCCGGACTCTAGAGTGTGTTTGATCCATATGGCCCGCATGGTTCCCTGTTCGCTCCACCCGCACTCCAAGGAACCCGGGAAAACATCGCCCACTTACAGTCTCATCAGACACGCCCTAACATCCATGAGCCGATGATCAGTCCGCCCATCACCGCCCACAACGCCCAGTCGAGCTGCGAAAAACGCAATTCCCGTAACCGAGTGCGTCCTTCCCCTCCCCGGTATGCGCGTGCTTCCATCGCCATCGCCAGATCTTCCGCTCTCTTGAGTGCGGAGACGAAGAGGGGAATCAGGACAGGGATGAAACTTTTGGCCCGCTTGAGCATACCACCCGATTCAAAATCGGCACCGCGGGCCATCTGCGCCCGCATGATTTTCTCCGTCTCTTCCCACAATGTCGGGATAAACCGGAGTGCGATCGACATCATCAGCGCCAGTTCATGAACGGGTACGCCGATCCATTTGAGCGGTTTCATCAACCGCTCCATCCCTTCGGTCAGATCCATGGGTGTCGTGGTCAACGTGAGCAGGGTGGCCATCGTGATCAGCAAAAGGAACCGCACAGACATCCAACCCGCCTGTTTGACGCCTTGTTCATGGATGCTGATCGGTCCCCATTGCCACCACAGATCACCGCCTTTGGTCAGGAATATGTGCAACAACGCTGTGACAGCAATCAGCCACAAAATCGGCTTCATTCCATGCAGCAGCTGTCGCCAGGACACCCTCGACAACCACACGCCAACGAGGTTGACGAGGATGAACAACAGATATGCTGCCGGAACTCGCACCCAGAAAACAGCGGTGAGATAAACAAATACAAACACCAGCTTGGCCCGAGGATCCATCCGATGAACAGGGGAATCTCCGGGCACGTACTGCCCGATGATCGGTTTACCGAACGGGTTCATGGGATGCTCCCTCCCCGCGCCGGTTCGCCAGTAACCGCGCCAACGCCTCTACCGTGAAACAATCCAGGGGAAGCGGCGGGTCCAGTTTGCGATTCAATCGGTGAATCAATGCGGTGATCTCGGGAATGTCCAACCCCCATCCCTTCAATCGGCCTTCGTCGGCAAAAACCTCGGCAGGCGACCCTTGCAACACGCATCTGCCCTGGTGCAATACAAAAATTCGTTCTGCATAACGGGCCACCTCTTCCATGCTGTGAGAGACCAGCAGAACGGTCATCCGCCGCTCGCGGCGCAATCGGTCAATCCGTTGCAACAAAGCCTCTCTCCCTGCCGGATCGAGGCCCGCCGTCGGCTCATCCAATATCAGGACTTGCGGGAGCATGGCCAATACACCGGCAATGGCGACCCGCCGCATCTGTCCACCGCTCAGTTGAAACGGAGAACGATCCGACAATGATTCGGGCAGTCCCACCCAATGCATCGCCTGTTTTACCCGGTTGCGAACTTCTTCTTCCGGAACGCCCCGGTTGCGGGGACCGTAGGCGATGTCATGTTCCACCGTATCCGCAAACAACTGATGCTCGGGATATTGAAAGACAATGCCCACATGACGGCGCAACGGAGAGAGAGAGGAACTCCGTTCGTTCACTTCCGTCTCACCGACACGGATGATGCCCTCCTCCGGTCGGAGCAACCCGCCGATCAACTGTACCAATGTGGACTTTCCCGATCCCGTCGGCCCGATCACTGCAGCCAGCGCTCCGGCCGGCACATGGAGATCCAGTTGCTTCAAGGCTTGTTTTTCCTGCTGTGTTCCTTGTCCATAAGTGAAACTGACTCCCCTGAGATCAATCTGCATACCGCTTCCACCCATTTCTCCGTCTCCGTCCACGATACGGGCAAATCAAACCCGGACCGGGTCAACCGGTGGTGCAATTCCGCCATCAACGGGACTTCGAGCCTCCACACTGACAACCGGTCGACATCCTGGAACACTTCCTCGGGTGTTCCATCCATCTTCACTTCCCCGTCCGCCATGATCAGCAAACGTTCGGCGTGTGCCGCCTCTTTTGCCGAGTGCGTAATGTGGATGATGGTCATCCCTTCTCGATGCATCCGATGCAGAATATCCAACACAGCCTGCCGCCCTGCGGGGTCCAGCATCGACGTCGCTTCGTCCAACACAATCGCCTCTGGTCGCATCGCCAGTACGGCAGCGATGGCGAGACGCTGCTTTTGTCCCCCGGACAAAAGGTGGGGTGGCCACTCCTCCATGCCTTCCAAACCCACTTGCGCCAACACTTCGGGTATACGGCGCACCATCTCCTCACGCGGAACGCCGAGGTTTTCCATCCCGAAGGCGATCTCGTCCCGCACAGTGGTGGCCACCAACTGGTTGTCCGGGTTTTGAAAGACCATGCCCACTCTCTGCCGTACTTGCCAAAGATGGGTTTCGTCATCGGTGTTGTACCCGCCGATCCGTACTTTGCCTTCCTTGGGCAGAAGCAAGCCGTTCATCAGTCGAGCCAGGGTCGATTTGCCTGACCCGTTGGGGCCCATGATTGCCACGTATTCTCCTCTGGCAACGGTAAGTTGCACCTCTTTCAATACCCACTGGTCTTTCGGCGGCGGGTCCGTTTCATACCAGAAACTTACATCTCCCACCTCGATAAAGGGCCGCATGCCGTCCATGCCTCCATAAAGAAAAAAGGGCAGATTTCAGGACCAAAGTGATCCTGCCCTCTCCCTTTCATCCAAAAACAACGAGCTGGTTCCACATTACTTGACGAGTTCCAGATAGACCATCGGAGCGGCGTCGCCGCGGCGCGGTCCGATCTTGATAATACGGGTGTATCCCCCTTGTCGTTCCGCGTAGCGGGGCGCGATTTCGTCAAAGAGCTTTTTCACCGCGTCCACTTTTTCGTGCGTCACTTCCGCCCCGTCTTTTACCGTGTGGGAACGATGCTTGCGAACGAAAGCCGCCGCTTGACGACGGGCGTGCAAGTCGCCGCGTTTGGCCAAGGTGATCATTTTTTCGACGATGGAACGCACTTCTTTGGCTTTCGCTTCGCTGGTTTCAATCCGTTCATTGATGATCAGGTCGGTGACGAGGTCGCGGAACAACGCTTTGCGTGCCGCGGAATTACGACCCAATTTCGCGTATGCCATGGGTTATCCCTCCCCCTTGATCCAAGTTGTCGATTACTCTTCTTTGCGCAAGGAGAGACCCAGTTCGGCCAATTTCTCCTGCACTTCCTCCAGGGACTTCCGCCCCAGGTTCCGGACTTTCATCATATCTTCTTCCGTTTTTTGCGTCAGCTCTTGCACAGTGTTGATGCCGGCCCGCTTCAGGCAGTTGTAAGACCGGACGGACAGATCCAGCTCCTCGATGGTCATTTCCATGACTTTTTCTTTTTTATCTTCTTCTTTCTCTACCATGATCTCGGCTTCTTTGGCTTCATCCGTCAGGCCGACAAACAACATCAGGTGTTCGGTAAGAATCTTGGCGCCCAAGCTGACCGCTTCATCCGGACGCAAGCTGCCGTTGGTCCACACTTCCAGCGTCAGCTTGTCGTAGTTGGTCACTTGACCCACGCGCGTATTCTCAACTTTGTAGTTCACCCGCTCGATCGGGGTGTAAATCGAATCGATCGGAATCACACCGATCGGTTGATCTTCTTTTTTGTTCCGTTCGGCCGGAACATATCCACGTCCGCGGTTGGCAGTCATCCGGATTCGCAAATGGCCGTCATCGGCCAGAGTGGCGATGTGCAAATCCGGGTTCAACACCTCGACATCGCTGTCAGCTCGAATGTCGCCCGCTTTGACTTCTCCGCCGCCTTCCACATCGATCTCCAGCACTTTTTCTTCGTCCGAATGGATCTTCAATGCTAGCTTTTTCAGGTTCAAAATGATCTCCGTAGTATCTTCGACAACACCCGGAATGGTGGAGAACTCATGCAAGACTCCGTCGATCTGGATGGAGGTGACTGCCGCACCCGGAAGGGAGGACAGCAAAATGCGGCGGAGGGAGTTACCCAGCGTGGTGCCGTACCCCCGTTCAAGGGGCTCCACCACAAACTTGCCGTACCGGTTATCTTCACTCATTTCCACGGCTTCGATTTTCGGTTTTTCGATTTCAATCATACGGTTAGAAACCCTCCTTCAGAACGTCGCGTTCCGGGTGAGATCGCACCTATAGGCAGTTTCTCTCACCCTCTTTCATTCGCCGGAGGGCAAGAGACTACCTCCCGTCCTATCCAGTATACACACATTTTTGGCAAGGTAAACCAAATCAGAGACTGGAAGGTTTCTATCCGCTCAGACACGACGACGTTTCGGCGGACGGCATCCGTTATGCGGAATCGGCGTCACGTCTTTGATCAAGCTGACTTCCAATCCGGCCGCCTGCAAGGAACGGATCGCCGCTTCACGCCCCGCACCCGGGCCTTTCACCAACACTTCCACTGTACGCATCCCTTGTTCCATCGCTTGTTTTGCTGCAGATTCGGCAGCCATTTGCGCCGCGAACGGAGTGCTTTTGCGCGAGCCCTTGAAGCCCATCGTGCCGGCGCTCGCCCAAGCCACTGCGTTGCCGCGCGGATCGGTGATGGTGATGATAGTGTTGTTGAACGTCGAACGGATGTGCGCCACACCGGATTCAATGTTCTTACGCACACGACGCTTCACGCGCTGAGTGGTGGTTTTCCGCTTGGCCATGGTATTCCCTCCTTACATTATTTCTTCTTGTTCGCAACCGTCCGGCGCGGACCTTTCCGAGTCCGGGCGTTGGTTTTCGTCCGTTGTCCGCGCACCGGCAATCCGCGGCGGTGACGGATTCCACGATAACTACCGATCTCGATCAAGCGTTTGATGTTGAGCGCGACTTCGCGGCGGAGGTCCCCCTCAACGACCAGGTTTTTGTCGATGTAGCTCCGCAGTTTGGACACTTCGTCTTCGGTGAGGTCACGCGTGCGGGTGTCCGGGTTGATGCCGGTTTCCGCCAGAATTTTTTTCGCCGTAGAGCGGCCAATGCCGTAGATATAGGTCAGGGCGATTTCGATCCGTTTCTCGCGCGGCAGGTCTACCCCTGCAATCCGTGCCATGTGTCACACCTCCAGTCTTATCCTTGTTTTTGCTTGTGCTTCGGGTTTTCGCAAATCACCATTACGGTACCTTTGCGACGAATCACTTTGCATTTTTCGCAAATCGGTTTTACCGAAGGTCTCACTTTCATTCGGTTTCCCTCCTGTCTTCCCACGTGGTGCCCAGCCAATGTCGATTCCTCACGTGAATCGTCCGATCCAACCCGAAACCGAACCCGTCTGTGCCAGGCACCGCCATCACGCTTACTTGTACCGGTACGTGATGCGGCCGCGGGTTAAGTCGTACGGGGAGAGCTGGACCGTCACCTTGTCACCGGGCAAGATTCGGATGAAATGCATGCGAATTTTGCCGGAAACATGCGCGAGCACTTTGTGTCCGTTCTCCAGTTCCACTCGAAACATCGCATTGGGCAACGGCTCGATAACGGTTCCTTCCACCTCGATCACATCTTCTTTGGCCATTGACCTCACTCTCCTTTCTGCTCCTCACCGTGGTGAAGCAGGTATTGGTTCAGGGCGTACCGTAACTTCGCGTTCGTGACGCGACCGGTCTCAGCCAACGCATCCGCTACTTCCTGGGCGATATAATGAGTTGGCTGGATATGCCTGATATTCTTTTTCTTCGGGCGGTCGAATTTCCTTTTGTCTCCGTCTGCCAACAAGACAAAACGCGGTTCTTCCACTCCGACGATGATCGCATACGTCCCCGCCTCCCGACCGCGAAGCACGCGGACGATCTGGCCAAGACGTGGTCGACTTTCGGCATCAGTCACGTCTACATCACCCTTCACCCGTTTTCCACTGTGGTCAATATTTCATGGCCGTCTTCCGTGATCGCGATGGTGTGTTCAAAATGGGCACATAAGGAACCATCCTGTGTCACAACCGTCCAATTGTCCGCCAGGGTACGTACAAAACGGCTCCCGGCGTTGACCATCGGTTCAACGGCCAAGGTCATACCCGGTTTTAACCGAGGGCCACGCCCCGGCGTCCCGAAGTTAGGAACACTCGGTTCCTCATGCAGGTTTTGACCGATGCCATGCCCCACGTATTCCCGGACGATTGAAAACCCCGCTTGCTCGACATGCGACTGGATCGCGTGCGCGATGTCGCCAATCCGTGCCCCGGGCTTGGCCTGCTCCAATCCCTTGTATAGGGATTCCTCCGTCACTTTCAGAAGACGGGCTGCTGTTTCGGAAACCTTGCCAACCGGGTATGTCCAAGCCGAATCGCCATGGTATCCTTGGTAACAAGCACCGATGTCCACACTGATGATGTCTCCCTCTTGGAGCACACGGTCTCCCGGAATCCCGTGCACAAGCTCATCGTTGACCGAGGTGCAGACACTCCCGGGGAATCCGTTGTACCCTTTAAACGAAGGAGTGGCACCGTGCTTGCGAATCACCTGTTCGGCTATCCGATCCAGTTCCCGAGTGGTGATTCCAGGACGAATCGCTTCCCTGATCGCCTGATGGGTGAGGTACACAATCCGCCCGGCCTTCCGCATGCGTTCCAGTTCCTTCGCCGACTTCAGGATAATCATGCGTTCGACCCTCTAATTGTCGTCATAATGGAAGCTGTCACTTGTTCGATCGGTTGTTCGCCGTCAATCGGACGCAGAATCCCCGTGGACTCATAGTACTTCAACAGGTGATTCGTTTGTTCCAAGTTGACTTGGAGCCTTTTGGCCACGGTTTCCTCGCGATCATCATCTCTTTGATACAATTCCCCGCCACAGCGGTCACACACACCTTCCTGACGCGGTGGTGCAAACACCACGTGATAGGTGGCACCGCAATCGCGGCAAATGCGACGGCCGGTGAGCCTTTTGATTAATTCCTCTTCGCCGACGCGAATATAGATCACATGATCCAATCGGCGTCCCATTTCCTTCAACAATTCATCCAACGCTTCCGCCTGCGGGACCGTTCGAGGAAATCCGTCCAACAAAAAGCCTTCCGCACAATCATCTTTGCCCAAGCGGTCCCTGACAATACCGATCGTCACTCGGTCCGGTACCAGTTGTCCTTGATCCATATAGGACTTGGCTTCCAAACCGAGCGGCGTACCCTCTTTTACCGCTTGCCGAAACATATCACCTGTCGAGATGTGCGGGACGGAGAATGCTGCGACGATCCGTTCAGCCTGCGTGCCTTTACCGGCTCCGGGCAGTCCCATCAGGACCATATTCAAGGTGCATCCCTCCCGGTTTCCACTCACAGTACGTGCGTTCCGCATGGACACAATCCATCACATTTGTTCGGCCTTTCACTAGGTGCACTACGGTCCCCGGTTCCGATCAGCCCCGGGGTACCTGTGCTATTTGATGAATCCTTTGTAATGCCGTTTGATCAGCTGACTCTCGATCGTTTTCATCGTTTCCAGCGCGACACCGATCACGATCAGCAGCGATGTCCCACCAATCTGTACCGTATTCGGCAGTTTCGCCACGGATGAGAAGAAGACAGGCAGAATCGAAACCGCAGCAAGGAACAGCGCCCCGGCCAAGGTGAGGCGATTCATGACCCTGGTCAGATAGACAGATGTGTTTTTGCCTGGTCGAATCCCTGGGATGTAGCCGCCGTTCTTTTTCATCTGGTCCGCCAACTGCACCGGATTGATCTGCACGAACGTGTAGAAATAGGTAAATCCGATGATCAACAACACGTACAGGGTCATCCCCAACGGTGCGGTATAGATCAGGTTGGTGTAGATCCACACAGCCACCGGATTGTTCGGCCAGAACTGAGCGATGGTGGTCGGGAACGTCAGCAACGACAGGGCAAAGATTACCGGAATTACGCCTGCCGCATTGACCCGCATCGGAATGTGGGTGGATTGACCCCCGAACATTTTCCGGCCTACTACCCGTTTGGCGTATTGTACCGGTATCTTGCGAACACCTTGTTGGATGTAGATCACACCGGCCACGATCAACACCAGCACGGCCACGATGATGACCAGCTTCACGATCACGAGGAAGATCTGATCACCGGCATTTGCGAATTGGGACTCGTAAATCTGCGCGATCGCGCTGGGAATCCCCGCCACAATCCCGGCAAAGATCAGAATGGAAATGCCGTTTCCGATTCCCTTTTCCGTGATCTGCTCGCCTAGCCACATCAAAAAGGCCGTTCCTGCGGTAAGCGTCAGCGAGATCAGCGCATAAGAGGCAAAGCTCTTGTCTGTGATGAAATCCACTCCCGGTAAGGCCCTACTAGCAACACGGTCAAAACCGATCGCCAAACCGACGGACTGGATCAAGGCCAGCACAATGGTGAGATAGCGGGTGACTTGCGCCAATTTGCGGCGACCCACTTCTCCTTCCTTAGCCCACTGCGCAAACTTCGGAATGACGTCCATGGTCAATAATTGGACGATGATCGATGCCGTGATATACGGCATGATACCCATCGCAAAGATGGAGAATTGGCGCAAAGCACCACCGGAAAAGGTGTTCAGCAAGTTGAACGCTCCCGATTCCAGCACCTTCAAGGCTTCCTCATTGGTGTTGGGGACCGGGATGAAGCTACCGATCCGGAAGACGACCAGCATCAACAAGGTGAATAAGATACGACGGCGCAGGTCTTCCACTTTGAAAATGTTGCCCAGGGTCTGAAACATCAGAGCACCTCCGTCGCTCCACCGGCGGCTTCGATTTTCTCCACGGCAGTGCGGGAGAATTTGTGGGCTTTCACCGTCAGCTTCACTTTCAGCTCACCGTCGCCCAGCACTTTCAAGCCGTCTTGCAATTTCTTCACAATCCCGGTTTCCATCAGCAACTCCGGCGTTACAACCGTGCCTTCCTCGAAACGATTCAACGTGCTGAGGTTAACCACCGCGTACTCTTTCCGGTTGGGGTTGGTAAAACCGCGTTTAGGCAAACGACGGTAAATGGGGTTTTGTCCCCCCTCAAATCCCGGACGAACACCGCCGCCCGAACGCGCTTTTTGGTGCCCCGGCCCGCCGTTTTACCTTGTCCGGCGGCAATTCCGCGGCCCACCCGCTTTTTCGGTTTCCGGGAACCCGGAGCAGGTTGCAGCTCATGGAGCTTCATCACTCGCACCTCCTCTTCGTCGTGTGCTCGTCGATTACTCGTCGATTTCCTTTACTTCCACCAGGTGCTTGACTTGATTGACCATCCCGCGAATGGCCGGATTGTCACTGTGAACCACGGTTTGTTCCCGTTTACGAAGACCCAACGTGCGAAGGGTGACCCGGTGCTTTTCCGGACGGCCGATCATACTCCGTTTGAGGGTGATAGCCAGTTTCTTTGCCACGGTCATCCCTCCTTATCCTAACAGTTCCTCGACGGTTTTTCCGCGCAGGCGCGCTACGTCCTCCGGCCGTTTCAATCCTTTCAGGCCTTCCAACGTCGCCCGCACCATGTTGATCGGGTTGTTGGAACCGATCGATTTCGTCAGGATGTCGCCTACACCGGCCACGGTCAACACGTCACGCACCGGACCGCCGGCGATCACACCCGTACCTTCGGAAGCCGGCATCAACAGAACGCGGCCGGCACCAAATTTGCCGATGATTTCATGCGGAATCGTGGTCCCCATCAACGGGACACGGATCATATTCTTCTTCGCGTCTTCGATCCCCTTCCGGATCGCTTCCGGCACTTCAGCAGCCTTACCGATCCCAGCACCGACCATGCCTTTGCCGTCACCGACGACAACCAGCGCGCTGAAGCTGAACCGGCGACCCCCTTTCACCACTTTGGCCACCCGGTTGATGCTGACCACTTTTTCAATCAGTTCGGTCGCAGCCGGTTCGTTTTTCATCGGTTTCCCTCCTTTGCTCAAAACTCGAGCCCTCCTTCCCGGGCACCTTCGGCCAGGGCTTTCACCCGTCCGTGATAGAGGTAACCCGCGCGGTCGAAGACCACTTTTTTGTATCCTTTTTCAATCGCCCGTTTTGCGATCAATTCACCGACTTTGCGGGCGGCTTCGACATTGCCGCCGTAGATCCCGAGTTCCTTGAATTCCGGATCCAAGGTGGAAGCGGAAGCCACCGTGTGGCCGGCCACGTCATCGATCAATTGCGCGTAGATGTTCTTGGACGAGCGGAACACGTTCAAACGCGGACGCTCAGCCGTGCCGAACACTTTTTTCCGCACACGCAGATGACGCTTTTTCCGCTTTTGATTGCGGTCCACTTTGGTGATCACGCCGCATTCACTCCCTTCACGTTCCTAAGATTACTTACCGGTTTTACCCTCTTTGCGCCGAATCCGTTCATCAATGTATTTGATCCCTTTGCCTTTATACGGCTCAGGTTCGCGAATGGCGCGAATGTTGGCCGCCACGGCACCCACGAGCTGTTTGTCGATCCCTTTGACCACGATTTGGTTTTGTGCCGGGACTTCCAGCTCGATGCCTTCCCGTTGTTCCACCTCAACCGGGTGGGAGTAACCGACGCTGATGACGACCGTGTTGCCTTTTTTCTGGGCGCGGTAACCGACGCCGACCAGCTCAAGCGTTTTGCTGAATCCCTTCGTCACACCTTCGATCATATTGGCCAAAAGGCTGCGGGTGGTTCCGTGCAACGCGCGATGATGACGTTCATCGCTCGGCCGCTCCACCACCAGTTGGTTGTTTTCCAGTTTGATCGTCATATCGGGGTGGAACGTCCGTTCCAATGTGCCTTTCGGTCCTTTCACGACCACGTGGCTTCCATTGATTGTTACTTCCACCCCGTTGGGGATGTCAATCGGTTTCTTGCCGATCCGCGACATGCGTGTTCACCTCCATTCATTTCCGCCGATATTACCACACGTAACAGATAACTTCGCCGCCGACCTTGGCTTGACGCGCTTCTTTGTCCGTCATGACCCCTTTCGAGGTGGACAAGATCGCAATGCCGAGACCGCGCAGTACCCGCGGAATTTCGTTGTGCTTCGCGTAGACGCGCAAGCCCGGTTTGCTGATCCGCTTCAGCCCGGTGATGACGCGTTCATTGTTCTTGCCGTACTTCAGGAAGATCCGGATGATCCCTTGTTTTCCGTCCTCAATGTATTCCGCGTCGCGGATGAACCCTTCGCGCTTCAGAATTTCGCAGATCTCGCGTTTCATTTTGGAAGCAGGCACTTCCAAGCTCTCATGGCGAACCAAGTTCGCGTTGCGGATCCGTGTCAGCATGTCAGCAATCGGGTCTGTCATCACCATGCTCTTTCCCTCCTTCCACTTCCATTACCAGCTGGCTTTTTTCACGCCGGGAATCTGCCCTTTGTACGCCAATTCACGGAAGCAAATCCGGCAGAGGCGGAACTTGCGCATGACGGCGTGCGGCCGTCCGCACCGCTCACACCGGGTGTAGGCGCGCACTTTGAATTTCGGTTTGCGCTTCGCTTTGGCGATCATCGACTTCTTGGCCAACGGATCCCCCTCCTTTGCCGTTTAGTTACGTTCCCGTTTATTGTTTGCGAAAGGGCATACCCAATTGCGCGAGCAATTCACGGGCTTCTTCGTCCGTCTCGGCGGTAGTGACGATAATGACGTCCATCCCGCGCACTTTGTCCACTTTATCATAGTCGATTTCCGGGAAGATCAGCTGCTCTTTCAAGCCGAGCGTGTAGTTGCCGCGACCGTCGAAGGATTTCGGGGACACCCCGCGGAAGTCGCGCACGCGCGGCAGCGCCACGTTAAACAATTTGTCCAGGAAGTAATACATCCGATCGCCACGCAACGTCACTTTGCAACCGATCGGCATGCCTTCCCGCAATTTGAATCCTGCGATCGATTTTTTCGCCCGGGTGATCACCGGTTTTTGACCGGAAATCAGGGTTAGGTCTTCCACGGCGCCATCCAGCACTTTCGGATTTTGCACCGCTTCACCCACACCCATGTTGATCACCACTTTTTCCACTTTCGGCACCTGCATCGGCGAAGAGTAGTTGAACTTCTTCATCAGGGCCGGGGTGATCTCTTCACGATACTTTTGTTTGAGCCTGGGTGTTGCCAACAGAGGTCCCTCCCTTCCTCAATCCGTCCGTCATTTGTCGATAATTTCGCCGGATTTTTTGGCATAGCGCACTTTTTTCAGCTTGCCGTCTTTGCCTTCGATGAATTTGTATCCGATCCGGGTCGGTTCTTTCGTTTTCGGGTCTTCCAACATCAGGTTGGAGATGTGAATCGGCGCTTCTTTTTCAATGATGCCGCCTTGCGGGTTGTTCGGGGTCGGGCGGGTGTGCTTCTTCACCATGTTGACCCCTTCCACTAACGCGCGTTGCTCTTTCGGGAACACTTTCAATACCCGACCTTTGGTGTACACTTTGTTCCCGTTTTTGTCGCGCGTCGGCGCTTCTTTCCCGCGCATCACGATCACGGTGTCTCCCGTTTTGATGTGCAATTTGTTCGGGCGCTTGGCGCTCATGCTCGGCACCTCCTCACGTTCCGTTGCTTGGGTTACGCCACGCCGTCACAGTACTTCCGGCGCCAGCGAGATGATTTTCATGAAGTCTTTTTCGCGCAATTCCCGGGCCACAGGTCCGAAAATCCGGGTACCACGCGGGCTTTTGTCTTCCTTGATCACCACAGCGGCGTTTTCGTCAAAACGGATGTAGGAACCATCGCTACGACGAGTCGGACGCACCGTACGAACCACGACAGCTTTCACGACGTCCCCTTTCTTGACAACGCCACCGGGTGTTGCCTGTTTCACGGAAGCTACGATGATGTCACCAATCCCGGCGGATTTCCGTTTCGATCCGCCCAGCACTTTGATGCACATCAACTCTTTGGCTCCGGAGTTGTCAGCTACACGCAGGCGGCTTTGCGGTTGAATCATCGATTTCCCTCCTTCCCTTCACTTCCCGAGCGTCAGATGATCACGGCTTCTTCGACGATCTCAACCAAACGCCAACGCTTCTCTTTGGAAAGCGGCCGCGTTTCCATGATCTTTACGATGTCGCCCACTTTGGCTTGGTTTTGCTCATCATGGGCTTTGAACTTTTTGGTGTATTTCACGCGCTTGCCGTACAGCGGATCACGTTTGTAGGTCTCCACCGCCACGACAATCGTCTTGTCCATCTTATCGCTGACCACTTTGCCGACGCGTACTTTCCGACGATTGCGCTCGGTCATGCCTGTTTCCTCCTTTCGATCCCCAGTTCGCGCTCCCGCAAAACGGTTTTAGCGCGGGCGATGTCTTTGCGAACCTGACGGATCCGGGCCGGGTTCTCCAATTGCCCGGTCGCTTTTTGGAACCGGAGGTTAAACAGTTCTTCCTTGAGCTCACGCAGTTTTTGTTCGATTTCCGCGGTGGTCATGTCCATCAGCTCTTTCGCTTTCATTCGCTACCACCCGCTTCATTCCGTTTTACGAATTTCGTTTTGATCGGCAGTTTGTGAGCCGCCAGCCGCATCGCTTCACGTGCGACTTCTTCCGGCACACCTGCCAGTTCGAACAAGATCTTACCCGGTTTCACGACGGCCACCCATTTTTCGGGCGAACCTTTACCGCTACCCATCCGCACCTCAAGCGGTTTTTGGGTTACCGGTTTGTCCGGGAAGATTTTGATCCAGACTTTCCCGCCCCGTTTGATGTAACGGGTCATGGCAACACGGGCTGCTTCGATTTGCCGGTTGGTGATCCAAGACGGCTCCAAAGCTTGCAGACCGTATTCACCAAATGCCACTTCGGTACCGCCTTTGGCCCGGCCTTTCATCCGGCCGCGGTGCTCTTTGCGGTACTTGGTGCGTTTCGGCATCAGCATCGTTATTCGCCCCCTTCCGCGTCTCCTTTTTTCTTCTTGGGAAGCACTTCACCGCGATAAATCCACACTTTCACGCCAATCCGTCCGTAGGTCGTGTGCGCTTCGGCAAAACCGTAGTCAATATCCGCACGCAGAGTGTGAAGCGGCACCGTACCTTCGCTGTAGCCTTCCGTACGCGCAATGTCCGCACCACCCAGACGTCCGCTCACTTGGGTGCGAATCCCTTTCGCTCCAGCGCGCAAGGTGCGTTGGATCGCCTGTTTCATCGCACGGCGGAAGGAAATACGGCGCTCCAGTTGTTGCGCGATGTTTTCCGCCACCAGATAGGCGTCCAGTTCCGGATTTTTGATTTCGCTGATGTTGATGTGCACTTTTTTACCGGTCAATTTGTTCAGCGCTTGACGCAATGCTTCGACTTCCGAACCGCCCTTCCCGATCACCATCCCCGGTTTCGCGGTGTGAATGGTGATGTTGACGCGGTTGGCTGCCCGCTCAATCTCGATGCTCGAGATCGCGGCGTCTTTCATCCGTTTGCGAATGAACTCTCGAATCTTGATGTCCTCGTGCAACAGGTCGGCATAATCTTTCCCGGCAAACCATTTGGATTCCCAGTCACGGATGATGCCAACCCGCAAACCTACCGGGCTTACCTTTTGACCCACCGTTTCATCCCTCCTTATTTCTCAGATACGATGACCGTGATGTGGCTGGTCCGTTTGTTGATCCGGCTGGCACGTCCTTGTGCGCGCGGACGGTACCGTTTCATCGTGGGCCCTTCGTCCACGTACGCTTTTTCCACGACCAACCGCCGTACGTCCATGTTGTGATTGTGCTCAGCGTTCGCGATGGCGGACTTGAGCACTTTCTCGATGATCGGAGAAGCGGCGCGCGGGGTGAAACGCAGGATCGCCAACGCTTCCTCCACCGATTTGCCGCGGATCAAGTCGATTACCAAACGCGCTTTGCGAGGTGCAATCCGTACGTAACGAGCGACGGCTTTCGCTTGCATGTGACGACCTCCTCTCTCGCTAACCTAGCGCCTTCCTTACCGCTTCTTCGTTTTCTTGTCATCTCCCGCATGACCGCGGAAGGTGCGGGTCGGCACAAACTCACCCAGTTTGTGTCCCACCATGTCTTCCGTGATGTACACCGGCACGTGTTTGCGTCCGTCGTGCACGGCGATTGTGTGTCCAACGAATTCCGGGAAAATGGTGGAACGACGGGACCAGGTTTTGATCACGCGCTTCTCGTTCTTCTCGTTCAGCTCCCGCACTTTTTTCAACAGATGCTCATCCGCAAAGGGCCCTTTCTTCAGGCTGCGACCCATGCATCCAACCTCCCTTCCGGTAGGTGCTTATGACCCAAAAAGCCGTTACTTCTTGCGACGACGGATGATGTATTTGTCCGAAGGCTTGTTTTTCTTCCGTGTTTTGTAGCCCAATGTCGGTTTGCCCCACGGGGTGACCGGAGATTTCCGACCGATCGGAGCCTTACCTTCACCACCGCCGTGCGGGTGGTCGCTCGGGTTCATCACGGAACCGCGTACCGTCGGGCGTTTGCCGAGCCAACGAGCACGTCCGGCTTTCCCGATCGTGATCAGCTCGTGATCCAGGTTACCCACTTGACCAATCGTTGCGCGGCAGTTGATGTGGATCATCCGCATTTCGCCAGAGGTCAAACGTACGATGGCGTATTTGCCTTCTTTCCCCATCAATTGTGCTTGCGCACCAGCAGCACGAACCAATTGTCCACCGCGCCCCGGTTTCAGCTCGATGTTGTGGATCACCGTACCGACCGGAATGTTAGCCAGCGGCAGGGCGTTCCCCACTTTGATGTCAGCATCGGGACCGGACATGATTTCCTGACCCACTTTCAAGCCGTGCGGCGCCAGGATGTACCGTTTTTCACCGTCCGCATAATGAATGAGGGCGATGTTGGCCGAACGGTTCGGATCGTATTCGATTGTGGCAACGCGGCCGGGAATACCGTCTTTGTCGCGCTTGAAGTCGATGATCCGGTATTTCCGCTTGTGACCGCCACCTTGGTGCCGGACCGTGATTTTCCCTTGGTTGTTACGGCCGGACTTTTTGGGCAAAGTAACAACAAGCGATTTTTCCGGTTTATCCGTCGTAATCTCCTCAAAAGTGGACACCGTCATTTGACGACGACCCGGAGAAGTCGGTTTAAAACGTTTGATGCCCATGCCTCATTCCCTCCTTTTCCCTGGGCTTACACTTCGAACAGTTCGATGGGCTTGCTGTCAGCCGTCAGTTTCACGATCGCTTTTTTACGTTCAGGCGTGCGGCCGGTAAAACGACCATAGCGTTTTTTCTTGCCGCGAACACGCATCGTGTTCACTTTCTCCACTTTCACGCCGAAGATTTTTTCAACGGCTTGTTTGATCTCCGTTTTGTTGGCACGCAGATCCACTTCAAAGACGTATTTCCGCTCTTCGTTCATCTCGGTCGATTTTTCCGTGATGATCGGACGACGGATGATGTCACGCGGGTCTTTCACCGGCTGAACACCTCCTCCACCCGGGCAATGGCGTCCCGAGTCATGATGAGCTTGTCGTGGCTCAGAACATCCAGCACGTTGATACCGTCAGCTTGGATGAACTTCACGCCGGGAATGTTGCGCGCGGACAAGGCCACGTTCTCATCGAACGCACCGCTGACGACCAGCGCTTTGCGGTCAGCGTTCAGGTTGTTGAGCACGCGTACCATTTCACGCGTTTTCGGTTGTTCCATTTTCAGATCGTCCAGCACGATCAGCTCGTTGTCCTTCACTTTCGCGGACAATGCGGATTTGATGGCCAGACGACGTACTTTCTTCGGCAATTTGTAAGCGTAGCTGCGCGGAGTCGGTCCGAACACCACGCCACCGCCCACCCACAGAGGCGAACGAATGCTTCCGTGACGCGCGCGCCCGGTACCTTTTTGCCGCCAGGGTTTCCGTCCACCGCCGCGTACGGCTGCACGGTTTTTCACCGCGTGGGTCCCCCGGCGCAGAGATGCCTGTTGCATCACAACGGCATCATGCAGAACGGCCTTGTTGGGCTCGATGCCGAAGATCGCTTCGGACAGTTCGATTTCCCCCACTTGGCTGCCGTTCATGTCGTATACTGCTACCTTGGGCATGTCGTCTCCCTCCTTCTCTGACATTCATTACCGGCTTTTTACCGCGGATTTCACGATCACGTAGCTGTTTCGCGGACCCGGAATGGAGCCTTTGACCAACAGCAGGTTGTTGTCCGTGTCCACTTTTACGATTTCCAGGTTTTGAATCGTCACGCGTTCACCGCCCATGCGTCCCGGGAGCGTTTGCCCCTTGAACACGCGGTTCGGCGCGATCGGACCCAAGGAACCAGGACCCCGATGATAACGGGAACCGTGGCTCATCGGACCGCGAGCTTGGTTGTGCCGCTTGATGGCACCGGCAAACCCTTTCCCTTTCGACGTGCCGGTCACGTCCACGATTTCCCCTTCTTGAAACAAGTCCACTTTGATTTCTTGGCCCACTTCGTATTCAGCCGGATTCATGCCGCGGATTTCGCGCACAAATTTTTTCGGCGTCGTGTTCGCTTTTTTCGCATGGCCGATTTCCGGTTTGTTGGCCCGATGCTCTTTTTTGTCTTCAAAGCCCAATTGAATGGCTTCGTATCCGTCGGTGGTTTCTTCTTTCTTTTGAAGAACCACGCACGGACCGGCCTGAATCACCGTAACCGGCACCACGGTACCATCGGCAGTGAACACCTGAGTCATCCCCAGTTTTTTGCCGAGAATCCCTTTCACGTCGCACACCTCCTACCACCGTGTTTCCTCTCTGATGCTGTATCACAATTTGATTTCGATATCCACGCCGGACGGCAGATCCAAACGCATCAAGGCATCCACCGTTTGCGGAGTGGGGTTGACGATGTCGATCAACCGTTTATGCGTGCGCATCTCGAATTGCTCGCGCGAGTCTTTGTACTTGTGCACCGCCCGCAGGATTGTGTAGACGGAACGCTCCGTCGGCAGCGGAATCGGACCAGATACACCAGCACCCGTCCGTTTCGCCGTATCGACGATTTTCTCCGCCGATTGATCCAGAATGCGGTGGTCGTACGCTTTGAGCCGGATGCGAATCTTTTGTTTTGCCATGGATACCCCTCCTTTTCGCCCATTTTGCAAATGGACTTCTCCGCGAAAATTTCCCGCCCCGGCCATGGCAAAGGGGCCGGGTGTGTCGGCAACCTTCCGCATCATCGCTGTCCACGACCAACATTCCCTATTATAATGAATTCATCAGGCCGATGCAAGGAAAACCGTGATTTTTTCCCGGTTCTCCTCTTTTACGGGGTCAGAGATTTTAAATTGCCCATCAACCGTGGGAAAATCGCGACTCTACGTTCAAGCTTACTCGAATCTATGAATGTCCACACACATGCTTAGTAGACCATACTGCGTTCTGTTTGCTCAATATCGCACGCATCTTTTTCAGCCCCGCTCCCCCGCGCCCTCAAAAAAGCGGGATCAGAGCGATTTCTGATGAAACCGTAGGGGCAATATTTTCATCGGCGAGCGGCTGACCAAGCCCTGCCGAGCTCACTAAGAGAATAAAACCCTCCGGGTAAATTCCCGGAGGGTTTGTCCATTTCCACGCTTATTAGCCGAGGATTTTGGACACGGCACCGGCACCCACGGTGCGTCCACCTTCGCGGATCGCGAAACGTGTACCTTCTTCGATCGCGATCGGAGCGATCAGTTCCACTTCCATTTTGATGTTGTCACCAGGCATCACCATTTCAGTGCCTTCCGGCAGTTTGATGACGCCGGTCACGTCCGTGGTCCGGAAGTAGAACTGCGGACGATAACCGTTGAAGAACGGGGTGTGACGGCCGCCCTCTTCTTTGGTCAGAATGTACACTTGAGCTTCAAATTTGGTGTGCGGGTTCACGCTGCCCGGTTTGGCCAACACTTGACCGCGTTCAACTTCTTTCCGGTCAACCCCACGCAGCAGGGCACCGATGTTGTCACCAGCTTCAGCCACATCCAGCAGCTTGCGGAACATTTCCACGCCGGTAACAACCGTTTTCTTGGTTTCGTCGGCCAGACCCACGATTTCCACTTCGTCGCCAACTTTAATGGTACCGCGTTCCACACGACCGGTGGCCACCGTACCACGACCGGTGATGGAGAACACGTCCTCGACCGGCATCAGGAACGGTTTGTCTTTGTCGCGTTCCGGGGTCGGGATGTACTCGTCCACGGCTTTCATCAGTTCGAGAATGGCGTCGGCCCACTCGCTGTCCGGGTTTTCCAGCGCTTTCAGAGCGGAACCTTTCACAACCGGGATTTCGTCGCCCGGGAATTCATACTCGGACAACAGGTCGCGCACTTCCATTTCCACCAGTTCTAACAGCTCTTCGTCGTCCACCATGTCCACTTTGTTCAGGAACACAACGATGTACGGAACGCCGACCTGACGGGACAGCAGGATGTGCTCCCGGGTTTGCGGCATCGGACCGTCCGCAGCGGACACTACGAGGATCGCACCGTCCATTTGGGCCGCACCGGTGATCATGTTTTTCACGTAGTCGGCGTGACCCGGGCAGTCCACGTGCGCATAGTGACGGTTTTCAGTTTCATATTCCACGTGAGCCGTGGAGATCGTGATGCCCCGTTCTTTTTCTTCCGGAGCTTTGTCGATTTGGTCGTAAGCAGTTGCTACAGCGCCACCGGTTTTCGCCAAAACGGTGGTGATAGCGGCGGTCAACGTGGTTTTACCGTGGTCAACGTGACCGATCGTACCAATGTTGACGTGCGGTTTCGTACGCTCAAATTTGGCTTTGGCCATTTTTCGTGATCCTCCTTCAAATTTGCCAATGTTTTTTAGATGTATGTGAGAAAGTCGGAGGCGAAATCATTCACATAGGTTCGCCTCTGACTTTCATGATGATGCACCGCAGGCATGTCAGATTGCGAAAAGGTTCCGCGGAACGCCGTCCCCCGATCGATGCTCCGACGGCCAAGCCGCGGATGAATCATTCAGAGACGGCTTCCGCCTTAGTGAACACTTGTCAACAACCGAGAGATTATTTACCCGCGTTGTTCGCGATAATCTCTTCCGCGATGTTTTTCGGCACTTCTTCATAGTGGTCGAATTGCATCGTGAAGGTACCGCGTCCTTGCGTTTTGGACCGCAGGCTGGTCGCATAACCGAACATTTCGGCCAGCGGTACCATACCGCGAATCACTTGGGCACCGCCGCGTGCTTCCATGCCCTCGACGCGACCGCGGCGGGAGTTGATGTCACCCATGATGTCTCCCATGTATTCTTCCGGAACGACCACTTCCACTCTCATGATCGGCTCCAGAAGCACAGGGTCACATTTGTCCTTGGCCGCTTTCAGGGCAAGAGAGCCGGCGATCTTGAAGGCCATTTCCGAAGAGTCGACATCGTGGTACGAACCATCGAAGATGGTCGCCTTGATGTCCACCATCGGATATCCGGCCAACACGCCATTTTGCATGGCTTCCTCGATCCCCGCCTGTACGGCCGGGATGTATTCTTTCGGCACCACACCACCGACGATTTTGTTTTCGAATACGAAACCGGAGCCTTCCGGCAGCGGTTCGAATTCGATCCAGACGTGACCGTATTGACCGCGTCCACCCGTTTGCCGGATGAATTTCCCTTCCACTTTGGCCGATTTGCGGAAGGTTTCTTTGTAAGCCACTTGCGGTTTACCAACTTTGGCTTCCACTTTGAACTCGCGGCGCAGACGGTCCACGATGATGTCGAGGTGCAGCTCGCCCATACCGGAGATGATGGTTTGTCCCGTCTCTTCGTCCGTATGGGTGCGGAACGTCGGATCTTCCTCGGCTAGTTTGGCCAGCGCCATCGCCATCTTGTCTTGGTCCGCTTTAGATTTCGGCTCGATGGCGATCGAGATCACCGGTTCCGGGAAGACCATGGATTCCAGGATAATCGGGTGTTTTTCATCGCACAAGGTGTCCCCGGTCGTCGTGTCTTTCAGACCGACCGCGGCCGCGATGTCCCCGGCGTACACGGTGCTGATCTCTTCACGGTGGTTAGCGTGCATTTGCAGGATCCGACCGATCCGTTCACGCTTCCCTTTGGTGGAGTTCAGCACGTAGGAACCGGAGTTGAGCGTACCCGAATACACCCGGAAGAAGGTGAGTTTTCCGACGTAGGGGTCGGACATGATCTTGAACGCCAATGCAGCGAACGGTTCGTCGTCGCCCGATTTCCGGGTCGCTTCCGTTCCGTCCGGCAGTTCGCCGCGAATATCCGGCACGTCCACCGGAGACGGCAGATATGCGACTACTGCATCCAGGAGCATTTGAACCCCTTTGTTTTTGTACGAGGAACCGCACAGTACCGGAGTGATTTTCACTTCACAGGTACCTTTCCGCAAAGCGGCCACGATTTCCTCTTCGGTGATTTCTTCCCCTTCGAGGTATTTCATCATTAGTTCCTCGTCAATCTCCGCGACGGCTTCCAAGAGAGCGGTACGGTATTCTTCCGCTTTCTCCTTGTACTCGTCGGGAATCTCCCGCGCTTCCGTCTGTGTACCCAGATCATCCAGGTAGAAGTATGCGCAGTTTTTGACGAGGTCGATGATTCCTTCGAAGGTGTCTTCGGCACCAATCGGCAACTGAATCGGAACGGCGTTGGCTTGCAGGCGATCCCGCATTTGCTCCACCGCACCGTAGAAGTCAGCGCCGACGATGTCCATTTTGTTCACGTACGCGATCCGCGGTACGCCATATTTGTCAGCTTGACGCCACACAGTTTCCGATTGCGGCTCCACGCCACCCTTGGCGCAGAACACCCCAACCGCTCCATCCAATACGCGCAGGGATCGTTCCACTTCGACCGTAAAGTCCACGTGACCCGGAGTGTCGATAATATTGATCCGGTGCCCTTTCCACTGGCAGGTCGTCGCCGCGGAAGTGATGGTGATCCCGCGTTCTTGTTCTTGTTCCATCCAGTCCATGGTGGCCGCGCCTTCGTGCACTTCCCCGATTTTGTGCACACGGCCGGTGTAGAACAAGATCCGCTCAGTGGTCGTGGTTTTACCGGCGTCGATGTGAGCCATGATCCCGATATTCCGCGTTTTCTCCAAGGAGAACTCACGTGCCATCGGATATGTCTCCTTTCGTGTTCAAGCAGTCCGCTTACCAGCGGTAGTGAGCAAAAGCACGGTTGGCTTCCGCCATCCGGTGCGTGTCTTCTTTCTTCTTCACAGCCGCGCCGGTGTTGTTCGCCGCGTCCATGATTTCATTGGCCAGACGCTCCTGCATCGTTTTTTCACCACGCAGGCGGGCGTAGTTGACCAACCAACGCAGCCCCAAGCTCGTGCGCCGTTCCGGTTTCACTTCCACCGGCACTTGGTAGTTGGCGCCCCCAACCCGGCGGGCTTTCACTTCCAAGACCGGCATCACGTTTTTCAGGGCTTGTTCAAACACTTCCATCGGATCTTTGCCCGTACGCTCGCGAATGATATCAAACGCTTCGTACAGGATTTTTTGTGCCTTCCCCTTCTTCCCGTCGTACATCAACCGGTTGATCAAGCGCGTCACCAGTTTGCTGTTGTAAATCGGATCCGGGAGGGCATCACGGCGAGGCACTGGTCCCTTACGAGGCATGCTGATCCCTCCTTTGCATCATGGTTCTGTAACCGTTACTTCTTCGGCCGTTTGGCCCCGTACTTGGAGCGGCCCTGCATCCGGTTCTGCACGCCAGCCGTATCCAAAGCACCACGCACGATGTGGTAGCGCACACCCGGCAGGTCTTTCACCCGTCCGCCGCGCACCAATACGACGGAGTGCTCTTGCAGGTTGTGACCCTCTCCCGGAATATAGGCGGTCACTTCGATGCCGTTGGTCAAGCGCACACGGGCGTATTTCCGCAGTGCTGAGTTCGGCTTTTTCGGGGTCATGGTCCCCACACGGGTGCAGACGCCCCGTTTTTGCGGAGAGCTCTGCTTGATCAACTCTTTGCGCAAGCTGTTGTAGCCGTATTGCAGCGCCGGAGATTTGGATTTGGTTTTTTTCTGCTTCCGGCCTTTCCGTACCAGCTGGTTAATCGTGGGCATCCTGGTCCACCTCCTCTTGATTCGGTGTTTCACAAGACCACAGAGCCGGGCGGCTCATCAAAAAGCAAGGAACACGAACGACTTTCACATGCATGATTGAACCGCGTTCCGTGCCATCGCCGGTACGCGGTCATCTATCTTGTCGTTCCTTATTTACTTCAGGATCGCAACCGCGGCTGCGCCGACTTCGATTCCACATGCTTTTCCGAGTTCGCGCATGGAATCGACATGAACAACGGCGATACCCCGATCACGGCACATCGAGATGATGGGGGCCGTCACCTTGTCGTCGGCATCCTTCGCCACGATCACCTCTTGTGCTTTTCCTTGCTCGATCGCTTTTTTGGTCTGCTTGGTACCGATCACCATGTTGGTCGCTTGTTTCACTTTTTCATAAAGCACTATAAAGCCCTCCAAAGTGAAATTTACCAAGCACACGGAGATATATTACCACCTGGATCAGAGGATGTCAATAAGGGGATGGGGCGGGCGATTTCCCACATGGGGTCGCCCTATCCCCCCAAGTCGTGTAGCGAGAGAGGGTTTTCGCCCTCTCCATCACTTTTGCCGACAATCTGCTTTCTCGTTTCCACTTTCGCCAGGGAAAGATTCGCTGCAGAATTTGAGACTTCATGCCGACATATAACCGGACATCTCTCAGTCGACCGTGACGGCTTCCTTGGAATCTGCACCTTCTTCGGCGCCCTGACCTTTTATGTTCAATTTCAAGGAGCGGTAACGGGCCATACCGGTACCCGCCGGGATCAGTTTCCCGATGATCACGTTCTCCTTCAGCCCGAGCAAACGGTCGACTTTGCCCTTGATGGCTGCATCCGTCAACACGCGCGTCGTCTCTTGGAACGAAGCCGCCGACAGGAACGATTCGGTTTCCAGCGAAGCTTTCGTGATCCCCAAGAGAACCGGCCGCGCAACAGCGGGTTCACCGCCGTTCAACAGCACTTTTTTGTTGGCTTCTTCGTATTCGTGCAAATCCACGTACGAACCAGGCAAAAGATCGGTGTCGCCGGCATCGGTGATGCGCACCTTGCGCAACATCTGCCGGATCATCACTTCCACGTGCTTGTCGTTGATCTCCACGCCTTGCATCCGGTATACCTTCTGTACTTCGGCCAGCAGATATTCCTGCACGCCCAGCACACCGCGAATCCGGAGCAGGTCTTTCGGATCAACGGAGCCCTCCGTCAGCACATCGCCCGCCTGCACGGTATCGCCGACAGCCACGGAGATGCGGGAACCAAAGGGCACTTGATACACTTTGGTCTCCACGTCGCCTTTGATCTCGATTTCGCGGCGATCCTTCACTTCGCGGATGTCCACAACTTCCCCGTCAATTTCGGTAATGACGGCCTGCCCTTTCGGATTGCGCGCTTCAAACAGCTCTTGAATCCGCGGCAAACCTTGGGTGATGTCGTCGCCGGCCACACCGCCGGTGTGGAAGGTCCGCATGGTCAACTGGGTACCCGGTTCCCCGATCGACTGAGCGGCGATGATTCCGACCGCTTCGCCGATTTCCACCTGCGTGCCCAGTGCCAGGTTGCGTCCGTAACAACGTTTGCAGACACCGTGGTTGGTGCGGCAGGTGAGCACCGAGCGAATTTCCACTTCCTTGATGCCGGCCTCGACAATCTTGCTGGCGATCACTTCGTCGATCATTTGGTTGCGTTCGACAATCACTTCGCCCGTTTCCGGATGGCGAATCGTTTTGAACGCCAACCGGCCGACGATCCGGTCGTACAGTTCCTCGATCACTTCGTTGCCTTCTTGAATCGTGCGCACGGTCAGACCCTTGTCCGTACCGCAATCCTCTTCGCGAACGATGACGTCTTGCGCCACGTCGACCAAACGTCGGGTGAGGTATCCCGAGTCCGCGGTCCGAAGCGCCGTATCCGCCAATCCTTTCCGCGCCCCGTGGGTGGAGATGAAGTACTCCAACACTGTCAAGCCTTCGCGGAAGTTGGATTTGATGGGCAACTCGATGATCCGACCCGACGGGTTGGCCATCAGACCCCGCATTCCAGCGAGCTGGGTAATCTGAGAGACGTTCCCCCGCGCACCTGAGTTGGCCATCATGTAGATCGGGTTGAATTTGCCAAGCTTCTTCATCAAGATATTCGTGATGTCGTCCTTGGCTTGGCTCCAGATCGAGATCACCCGGTTATACCGCTCTTCGTCCGTAATCAGACCGCGGCGGTACTGCTTCAGCACGGCCTGTACCTTTTCTTCCGCTTCTTTCAGGATATCCTGCTTTTCTTCCGGCACCACCACGTCGGACACCGCCATCGTGATCCCGGCCTTGGTCGAGTATTTGAAGCCGAGCTCCTTGATGTTGTCCAGAATGATCGCGGTTTGCGTGGTGCCGAACCGGCGGAAGCACTCGGCGATGAGCGTGCCGAGATATCCTTTTTTCACTGCACCGGGATCCGGAAGTTGCCGGATGAACTCCGGAATGTTGACCCCTTTTTCAAAGATGAAGTACCGATCCGGCGTGCCTTTCAAGTTGGCTTTGGTCGGTTCGTTGATATACGGGAACTCTTTCGGGAAAATCTCGTTGAAAATGATCTTCCCGACCGTCGTCACCAACAAGGCGTTTTGTTGTTTTTCCGTGAAAGACGTTTTATTCAGGCTCCGCGCCGGAATCGCAATCCGCGAGTGCAGGGTGACATACCCCTGTTGATAGGCGTTGATCGCTTCACCCGGCGTGGCGAAGACGCGGCCTTCGCCTTTTTCGCCCTCTTTTTCAAGCGTGAGGTAATACGACCCCAACACCATGTCCTGTGACGGCGTGACGACCGGTTTTCCGTCTTTGGGGTTCAAGATGTTCTGTGCCGCCAGCATCAGGACGCGCGCCTCCGCTTGCGCTTCCGCCGACAACGGCACGTGTACGGCCATCTGGTCCCCGTCGAAGTCAGCGTTGTACGCCGTACAGACGAGCGGATGCAGTTTGATGGCACGTCCTTCCACCAAGACCGGCTCAAACGCCTGAATCCCCAACCGGTGCAACGTCGGCGCCCGGTTCAGCAGGACGGGATGTTCTTTGATCACTTCTTCCAGAACGTCCCACACTTCAGGATGGACTCGCTCCACTTTGCGTTTCGCGCTTTTGATGTTGTGAGCCAGGCCTTTGGCCACCAATTCTTTCATCACGAACGGTTTGAACAGCTCCAGTGCCATTTCCTTCGGCAGGCCGCACTGATACATTTTCAGGTTGGGCCCTACCACGATCACGGAACGGCCGGAGTAGTCAACCCGTTTACCGAGCAGGTTTTGACGGAACCGCCCTTGTTTCCCTTTCAGCATGTGTGAAAGAGATTTGAGCGGCCGATTACCCGGGCCTGTCACCGGACGGCCGCGGCGTCCGTTGTCGATCAGCGCATCCACGGCCTCTTGCAGCATCCGCTTCTCGTTTTGAACGATGATATCCGGCGCACCCAGGTCCAACAGCCGTTTCAACCGGTTGTTCCGGTTGATCACGCGGCGGTACAGGTCGTTCAGGTCGGATGTGGCGAAACGTCCGCCGTCCAGCTGGACCATCGGCCGCAATTCCGGCGGAATGACCGGCAACACGTCAAGGATCATCCACTCAGGCCGGTTGCCGGAGTTGCGGAACGCCTCCAGCACTTCCAACCGCTTGATCGCCCGGTTACGGCGTTGTCCTTGCGCCGTTTGGATTTCTTCCTTCAGTGCTTCGACCTCTTTGTCCAGATCGATCTCCTGCAGGAGGCGCTTGATCGCTTCCGCCCCCATCATCGCCGTGAAGGCGTTGCCGTACTTCTCACGATACGCACGGTACTCTTTTTCGGAAAGCAATTGCTTTTTCTCCAGCGGTGTCGGTCCCGGATCCACCACCACGTAGGAGGCGAAATAGATCACTTCCTCCAGTGCGCGGGGCGACATGTCCAGAACCAACCCCATACGGCTGGGGATCCCTTTGAAGTACCAAATGTGGGAGACAGGTGCGGCGAGCTCAATGTGCCCCATCCGCTCACGCCGCACTTTGGACCGCGTCACTTCCACACCGCATCGATCGCAGACGACGCCTTTATACCGGACGCGCTTGTATTTGCCGCAATGACACTCCCAGTCCTTGGTCGGACCGAAGATTTTCTCGCAGAATAACCCTTCCTTCTCGGGCTTCAGCGTCCGGTAGTTGATCGTTTCCGGCTTCTTTACCTCACCACGAGACCAGGAGCGAATTTTATCCGGAGAGGCCAGGCCGATTTTCATAAATTCAAAGTTGTTGACATCGAGCACAGGGCATTCCTCCCTCAGGATCATCCCATATCACGCCGGATTTTCTCCGCAAAACCCACGGGATTCGGCGCGCTCACGACGACGAAGACTTTTTCTCGCCTTCCCCGCTGTCCAGATCGAATCCCAGCCTGTCGTTCGCTGGCTCATCTTCCTCATCGATCTCCCGAATCTCGATTTCCTGCTCGTCTCCCGACAGGATCTTGACATCCATACCGAGACTTTGCAGTTCCTTGATCAACACCTTGAACGATTCAGGCACACCGGGCTCCGGTACGTTCTCTCCCTTGACGATCGATTCGTAGGTTTTGACGCGACCAACCACGTCGTCCGATTTGACCGTCAGTATCTCCTGCAATGTGTAGGCGGCACCGTAAGCTTCGAGCGCCCACACCTCCATCTCTCCGAAACGCTGACCGCCGAACTGCGCCTTTCCGCCCAGCGGTTGTTGCGTGACCAACGAGTAAGGACCGGTCGAACGCGCGTGAATCTTGTCGTCCACCATGTGGGCCAGCTTGATCATGTACATCACGCCCACGGTGACACGGTTTTCGAACGGCTCACCCGTGCGCCCGTCGTAAAGGATGGTTTTTCCGTCTTCAGGCAATCCCGCTTCTTTCAGCGTTTCGAACACATCCTGCTCCGTCGCACCGTCGAACACCGGTGTTGCCATGTGCAGGCCCATCGCTTTGGCCGCCATTCCCAAGTGCACTTCCAGCACCTGACCGATGTTCATCCGCGACGGCACGCCGAGCGGGTTCAAAACGACTTCCACCGGGGTTCCGTCCGGCAAGAACGGCATGTCTTCCTCCGGCAGAACGCGGGCAATAACCCCTTTGTTTCCGTGACGTCCCGCCATTTTGTCCCCTTCGGAAATCTTCCGTTTCTGCGCAATGTAGACGCGCACCAATTGGTTGACTCCCGGGGGCAGTTCGTCGCCGTTTTCGCGAGTGAAGACCTTGACGTCAACGACGATCCCATCCGTGCCGTGCGGTACACGCAGGGACGTATCCCGCACCTCGCGGGCCTTTTCCCCGAAGATGGCGTGAAGCAGCCGCTCTTCGGCCGTCAGTTCGGTCACACCTTTGGGCGTTACTTTTCCGACGAGGATATCCCCCGCTTTGATTTCTGCCCCAATGCGGATGATGCCACGCTCATCCAAATTCTTGAGCGCATCTTCTCCGACGTTGGGGATGTCGCGGGTGATTTCTTCAGGCCCCAGTTTGGTGTCGCGGGCTTCACACTCGTATTCCTCAATGTGAATGGAGGTGTAGACGTCCTCCTTCACCAACTTCTCACTGAGCAAAATGGCGTCTTCGTAGTTGTACCCTTCCCATGTCATAAAAGCAACCAACACGTTGCGGCCCAACGCCAATTCCCCTTGTTCGGTGGAAGGACCGTCGGCCAACGTGTCGCCTTTTTGCACACGGTCGCCCACCTTGACGATCGGGCGCTGGTTGATGCAGGTCCCTTGGTTGGAACGTTGGAACTTGATGAGCTTGTATTTATCCAGGTCGCCTTTTACCAGCTTACCGTCCACTTCTTCTTCGTGGCGAACCCAGATTTCGTCCGCGGTGACCCGCTCGACGACGCCCGGACGTTTCGCCAGAACCATCACACCCGAGTCACGGGCCGCTTTGTATTCCATCCCCGTACCGATGAACGGCGCTTCCGGCTTCAGCAGCGGCACGGCTTGACGCTGCATGTTGGACCCCATCAGCGCCCGGTTGGAGTCGTCGTTCTCCAGGAACGGAATACACGCCGTCGCGACAGAGACCACCTGTTTGGGCGATACGTCCATGAAGTCGACCCGCTCACGAGGAACAATCAAATGCTCGTCTTTGTAACGGACAATAATCTGCTCATTGACGAAGCGCCCTTCTTCATCCAATTCCTCGTTGGCCTGTGCGATATAGTAGTTGTCCTCTTCGTCGGCCGTCAGATACACGATCTCGTCTGTGACCACGTGCGTATCCGGGTCCACTTTGCGATAGGGAGTTTCGATAAACCCGTATTCGTTCACCCGTGCATAGGTAGACAGCGAGTTGATCAGCCCGATGTTGGGACCCTCCGGCGTTTCGATCGGACACATCCGGCCGTAGTGCGAGTGGTGAACGTCCCGCACCTCGAAACCGGCGCGTTCCCGGGTCAGTCCACCCGGTCCCAGCGCGGACAGACGCCGTTTGTGCGTCAGTTCGGCCAACGGGTTGGTCTGGTCCATGAATTGCGACAACTGGCTGCTGCCGAAGAATTCCTTGATCGATGCGATCACCGGGCGGATATTGATCAACGCCTGCGGTGTAATGGCATTGGCATCCTGAATCGACATCCGCTCGCGAACCACCCGTTCCATCCTGGACAAACCAATACGGAACTGGTTTTGCAGCAGCTCGCCGACAGAACGCAAACGCCGGTTCCCCAGGTGGTCAATATCGTCCGTGCTGCCCACACCGTGGAGCAGGTTGATAAAGTAGTTGATTGAGGCGACGATATCGGCCGGGGTGATGTGTTTCACCGACGAATCGACATTACCGTTGGAGATGACCTTGATCACCTTGCCGTCTTCTACAGGAGAGAAGATCTTGACCGATTGCAGTCGTACGGTCCCGTCCTCCGGCACCCCACCGCGAACGGTGTGTTCCTCCCAACCGAGACCGTCTTCTTTCTCCAAAAGCGGCAGAATTTTGTTGAGCACACGACGGTCGATCACCTGCCCGGCTTCCGCAATGATCTCACCGGTTTCGGGATCGACGATCGGCTCCGCCAACCGTTGGTTGAGGAGGCGATTTTTGATATGCAGCTTCTTGTTCATCTTATAGCGACCCACACTCGCCAAATCATAGCGTTTGGGGTCGAAGAAGCGAGAATACAAGAGGCTCTTCGCGTTGTCCGCAGTCGGAGGTTCACCCGGACGCAAACGTTCGTAGATTTCGATCAGCGCTTTTTCCGTTGAACCGGTGTTGTCTTTGTCCAACGTATTGCGTACGTATTCGTCATCGCCCAAGAGTTCCAAAATCTCGGCATCAGTACTGAAACCGAGGGCACGCAAAAGCACCGTCACAGGGATCTTCCGGGTACGGTCGATCCGGACATAGAGGATGTCTTTGGCATCGGTTTCGTACTCCAGCCAAGCACCACGATTTGGAATCACTGTGGCGGTGTATGCAGGTTTTCCGTTTTTATCCACTTTGGTGCTGTAGTAGACACTCGGCGAACGGACCAGCTGGCTAACGATGACCCGTTCGGCCCCGTTGATGATGAACGTTCCCGTTTCCGTCATCAGCGGGAAATCACCCATGAACACTTCCTGCTCCTTCACTTCGCCCGTCTCCTTATTGAT
Organism: Polycladomyces abyssicola; assembly: GCF_018326425.1. Classification (NCBI taxonomy): domain Bacteria; kingdom Bacillati; phylum Bacillota; class Bacilli; order Caryophanales; family Thermoactinomycetaceae; genus Polycladomyces; species Polycladomyces abyssicola. The sequence goes on along the minus strand of NZ_AP024601.1, from coordinate 174,116 downwards.
GAGACGCACTTTTACACGAAGCGGAGCAGCATAAGTAACATCCCGTTCCTTGCACTCTTCGACCGAATACTTGGGCTCACCCAGACTGTAGTCAATAAACTCCAAGACCAAGTTTCCGGTGAAATCTTCGATCGGCGAGATGTCCTGGAACATTTCGCGCAGTCCCTCTTCCAAGAACCACTGGTACGACCGTTGCTGAATCTCAATCAGGTTGGGCAGTTCCAGAACCTCGTTGATCCTCGCATAACTTCTGCGCTGTCGCCGACCATATTGGACAAGTTTGCCTGCCAAGCAAGTTCCCCCCTCGTACCCAGTCGATTGACGCGCGAATCAAACAGCAAAAAAAGAAAATGGGCGAGGACACCTCATTTTTCCAGCTACTAAGCGTCTATTTACCTATGTTAACCAATTGCTAGCGCCCTTAAACTGCTTCAAGGAAAAATTCCCTCGTACGCCTAAAAAAAGGTATACTACGCCCGACTAGTTTATTAGCATTTTATAACGATATCATAGGCGGGATATTGTGTCAATACTCTCTTCCCTGTTCAGCTCGGAGAATCCAATACCCCTTTTTTTGTTTCGCCACATCAACCGATGTGAACAACCGATTCAGCTCGTCGCGTGCAGAAGCCGCCCCTTGTTTCTTGCGGATAACGACCCACAGCGTTCCGCTCGGTTTCAGATGGTCCCTCGCTTCCGCAAACAGCCGGTATACCACCTGTTTACCCGCACGAATCGGCGGATTGATCAGCACAGCGTCAAAACGACGTTCCCCCACCGCCTCGAACCCGTCACTAACGAGCGCCGTAACGCGGTCCGCCACACCGTTGATCTCCGCATTTTTCCGTGCCAGTTCCACTGCGCGGGTGTTGACATCCAACAAAACAGCCTGACTGTTCGGTACGGTCGCAACCAGCGCGATGCCAATCGGTCCGTAGCCGCATCCGACGTCAGCAAACACGCCCTCATCCGGCAATGCCGCCGTCTCAATCAACAGGCGGCTGCCGAAATCAACTCCTTTTTTGGAAAAAACGCCTGCATCCGTCAGAAATCGAAATGCCCGTCCGCGCAGTTCGGCGTGTATCTCCCGCACATCGGAAGCGGTATCCGGTTGTGAGCTGTAGTAATGTTCGGTCATGTGACGTTCCTCCTATGAAAAAACAACCCGCCGGCCCAGTTGCCGGCGGGTCAACCGGCGGGTGGTTACTTGAGTTCCACCTTCGCACCGGCTTCTTCCAGTTGGGATTTGATGTTTTCGGCTTCTTCTTTGGAGACGCCTTCTTTGATCGGGCTCGGCGCACCATCGACCAACGCTTTGGCTTCTTTCAGGCCGAGGCCGGTAATGCTGCGCACCACTTTGATAACGTTGATTTTGGAAGCACCCGCATCCGCCAGGATGACGTCGAATTCGGTTTTTTCGGCAGCCGCATCCGCAGCAGCACCCGGAGCAGCAACAGCCACGGGAGCAGCAGCAGTCACGCCGAATTCTTCCTCGATCGCTTTCACCAATTCATTCAGTTCGAGCACGCTCATGCCTTTGATCGCTTCAATGATTTGCTCTTTGGTCATGCGAAACAACCTCCTTGTATCAGATCAATTGAAATTCGCAAATGAAAATGGTCCCGGCGTATCACGCCGGCAAACGGACTCGGTGCATCAGGCTTCCGCCGCTTCGCCCGCTTCTCCGTTTTTGTCGGCCACCGCTTTGACCGCCAGGGCAAAGTTCCGCATCGGCGCCTGCAACACGCTGAGCAACATGGACAAGAGCCCTTCGCGGGACGGCAGTTCCGCCAGCGCCTTCACTTCGTCCAGGCTGACGATGCGGCCTTCTACCACGCCGCCCTTGATTTCCAGCGCTTCGTGGTCTTTGGCGAATTTGTGCAGGATCTTCGCCGGCGCTACCACATCTTCATAGCTGAACGCAATGGCGGTCGGACCGGTCAGGGATTCGTTCAGTTCTGTCAAGCCCACTTCTTCGGTCGCGCGGCGGGTCAACGTGTTTTTCAACACCTTGAACTCAACGCCGGCTTCGCGCAACTGCTTCCGCAGCTCGGTCATTTCAGCGACGGTGAGACCGCGGTAATCCGTCAAAATCGTGCTTTTGCTGGTTTTCAGCTTTTCCACGATCTCCGCCACGACTTGTTTCTTCTTTTCGATCGCTTTGGACATCGTCACACCTCCTCGCAGGGATTGCAAACAAAAAAGCCTTCGTAGACACACGAAGGCCGGGAAAATCCTCTATCAATACGAATCGGAATCCCTACCTCGGCAGGATATTAAGCCGGCGGCACCTGCTGTCTACGGTAGAAGCGGGTGTTCAATTGTCAAGTAACCCAAACAAACGTTTATAGCATAACCAATGGGTCCGTCATTGTCAAGAACGGAACAAGTTCTTAGCGTCCCATAAACCGTGCCGGGTTGATCGAGATGCCCGGTCCCATGGTGGAAGAAACGGTAACGCTCTTCATATATTGCCCTTTTGCCGCAGCCGGTTTGGCTTTGATCAGTGCTTCAGCCAGCGCTTGCAAGTTTTCCACCAGTTTCTCGACGTCAAAGGAAACCTTGCCGATCGGCGCGTGAACGTTACCGGCTTTGTCGGCCCGGTATTCGATTTTACCGGCTTTGATTTCCTGAACCGCTTTGGCCACATCAAAGGTGACGGTTCCCGTTTTCGGGTTGGGCATCAAGCCTTTGGGACCCAGGATGCGGCCCAGTTTCCCGACTTGACCCATCATATCCGGGGTGGCCACCACCACGTCGAAATCGAACCAGCCTTGGCTCACTTTGTTGATCAGGTCTTCATCGCCCACATAGTCGGCACCGGCTTGTTCCGCTTCTTTGGCTTTCTCACCTTTGGCGAAAACCAGCACCCGTTTGGTTTTTCCGGTACCATGCGGCAGAACCACAGCTCCGCGCACTTGTTGGTCCGCGCGTTTGGTGTCGATCCCCAGACGGAACGCCGCTTCCACCGTCTCATCGAATTTGGCCGAAGCCAGCTCTTTCACCAGTTGGAGCGCTTCGGTCGGATCGTATTGCTTTTCCCGGTCCACTTTTTTGATCGCTTCGAGATACTTTTTCCCATGCTTAGCCACGGTTGCTTCCTCCTTTCGTGGTCATAACGGATAATCCTCCCACTTGCAGCCATCACCCGTGGCGGCGACAACTGCGACAGATCTTCTATCCGATCAGTCTACGATTTCGATTCCCATGCTGCGGGCGGTACCTTCCACCATGCGCATCGCCGCTTCCACCGAAGCCGCGTTCAGATCGGGCATTTTCAGCTCGGCGATTTCGCGCACTTTGTCCCGCGACACTTTGGCCACTTTCTTTTTGTTCGGTTCACCGGAACCGGACTCGATACCGGCCGCTTTTTTGAGCAACACGGCTGCCGGCGGGGTTTTGGTGACGAAGGTGAACGAACGGTCTTCGTACACCGTGATCTCAACCGGAATGATCAGCCCCGCTTGGTCCGCGGTACGCGCGTTGAACTCTTTGCAGAATCCCATGATGTTGACCCCGGCTTGACCCAGCGCAGGACCGACCGGCGGCGCCGGGTTGGCTTTACCAGCGGGGATTTGCAGCTTGACCACTTTGATGACTTTTTTGGCCACGCCAACCAACCTCCTTACAAAAATGTGGTTCTTTCGGGTCGCACCCTCCCACGGAAAAAAGGTTCGCCCATCCACGGACGACCCCCGAACCCCCGAAGGGGATCCCAAAACATATACACTTTAACACAAACAGGCACCCGAGGGGAAGATGTGATCGCTTCAAATTTTTTCCACTTGGGCAAAGTCCAGCTCCACCGGAGTTTCGCGCCCAAACATGTTGACGAGCACCTTCAGCTTGCCTCGGCTCGCATCCACCTCTTCGATGGTTCCAACAAAGTTCGCGAACGGTCCTTCCTTGACTTTGACGTTGTCATTGACGGCAAAGTCCACTTTGGGACGCGCCTCTTCCATCCCCATTTGGCGCAGAATCGCATGCACTTCTTCCGGCATAAGGGGAGTGGGCTTGGAACCGGCTCCGGATGATCCGACGAACCCCGTGACTCCCGGCGTGTTGCGCACGACATACCATGAGTCATCCGTCATGATCATCTCCACAAGGACGTATCCCGGAAAAACCTTGCGCTGGACGGTTTTCTTCTTGCCATCCTTGTGCTCGATCTCTTCTTCAGTCGGAACGAGAACACGGAAAATCTTGTCCTCCATGTCCATCGAGCGCACACGCTTTTCCAGGTTGGTTTTTACTTTGTTTTCGTAGCCGGAATAAGTGTGAACAACATACCAATTCTTCTCCATGATTCAGGGCCGAATCGCACCCTGTCCCCCCTTATGGCGTAATTTCGACGACGCCGTCTCACCTTGTGAGCAATGCCAGCAATTGACCAATCCCAAAGTCCACGGCCGCGAAGAAGAGGGTGAGAATCGTCACCGTCACGATGACGATCGTCGTATAGCTGATCAGCTCTTGTCGATTGGGCCAGCGTACCTTTTTCAGCTCGGCGATCCCGCTCCGGAAAAACTGAGCGGTGCCGGATATGCTTTTGGAAATCCCGGAACCGAGGCGACCTAGCAAACCCATGAGCGTCCCCCCAAATGTTTAAGCGATCAATCGTTATTTTGTCTCGCGATGCACCTTGTGAGCATTGCAGCGGGGGCAGTACTTCCGGAACTCAAGACGATCCGGGTGTTTCCGTTTGTTTTTGCTGCTGGTGTAGTTACGCTCCCCGCACTCGGTGCAAGCCAAGGTAATTGTGACCCGCATGTGACACACCTCCTTGCTTATGCCGACGGCCAAAACGGCCATAGTGTACCGGAATATAACATACCCTATCCACTTTAGCACAAGGCCTGACGGGTGTCAAACAGGTCCCGCTTGTTTCTCTCATTATAGACAAAATAAGTGAAAGCCAAAACTGGCGCTGTCTACGTCATATCTTCCAAATTCCGTCTGATTCATACCGTTCGACTCGATTTCCCATTCGCTCTTTATAAAAAAAGACCCCGTGTCTGTCGACGGGGTTTTACAATTTTTTTACACAGCCAAGAGGATTTTGGGGGTTTCTGTCGAATAACTACCACATGAGATCGCACTTCCCGCAAGGGGGGCGGGAAGCGGCGGTTCAGGCGTTACAGGGTGACTTCGCGCACCTCCAGGTATCGTTCCAGTTTGCGTTTGACGCGTTGCAAGGCATTGTCGATTGACTTGACGTGTCGATTCAGGTCGACAGCGATTTCCTGATACGAGCGGCCGTCCAGGTAGAGCATCAGTACCTGCCGTTCCAATTCGCTCAGGATTTGCGACATTTTATCCTCTATGTCATCGTATTCTTCCTGATTGATGTACAACTCCTCCGGATCTGACACCCGGCCGCCGGTCAGGATATCCATGAGCGTTCTGTCCGAATCCTCGTCATAGATGGGCTTGTCCAACGACACATAAGAGTTCAGCGGAATGTGTTTCTGGCGCGTCGCCGTCTTGATGGCCGTAATAATTTGCCGCGTGATGCACAGCTCCGCAAACGCCTTGAACGAGGCAAGCTTGTCCCCGCGAAAGTCGCGAATCGCTTTGTAAAGGCCAATCATCCCTTCCTGTACGATGTCCTCATGATCGGCGCCGATCAAAAAGTATGAGCGCGCCTTGGCACGGACGAAATTTTTATACTTATGGATCAAATACTCCAGCGCCCCACTGTCCCCCATCCGCACACCGTCCACCAGCTGTTCATCGGTCATCGTTTCATAGTTCACCGTGTCCCGTACACTGGTTTGAAGGTTTGCGCTCACTCTCATCCCTCCGACCACGTTTGCTGGAAAGCCCAGGGTAAACTTATTATATCTGACTTGCAACAAAAACGTCAAATTTTCCCCTATTTTTTCCTTCTCCAACCTTCTAATTTGCGCCATATTTCCGCCTTTAGCCCCTGTCCCAGCGTGGGCCTTTTTGGGGGGTACCGCTCCTGTATTTCCCGGGTCGCCTCCCGCCTGGCACTTTTCATCTCGCGCAACAGTTCACGTGCACTGATTCGATACGCCCCTTGTCCGAAGATCAGGCGTTGTTCCAGGTAGTCGGACGTGGCCACATAGATGCGCCGATGTTCCCCGCTCAATTTGCGCACCAGTTTTTCGATGCATTCATCCGCCGTCTCATGCTGTTTGGTGTAATGAATGATGATTTTCTGCTCCAACAGCTTGGCACCGGCTCCCGGAACCCGATGCGCATCAAAAACCAGGATGACTTTTCTCCCCGACAGCGCCTGATATTCGGACAACGCACGTACAAGCCTGTCCCGCGCCTCTTCCAAGGAATCGCCCAACCATTCCACGTCGGGCTGGGCGCCGATCACATTGTAACCGTCGACTATCAGCCACTCTTCCATGCTGTTCCCCCGCTATCGGCGCCGTGCGCGAAATACCTCGTACATCATCAAACCGGCGGCGACCGACGCATTGAGAGAGGCCACTCGTCCGGCCATCGGCAACTGCACCAGGTAATCGCATTTCTCTTTCATCAATCGGCTAATCCCTTGTCCCTCATTCCCTATAACGAGCGCGACGGGAACAGTGTAGTCAATCTCGTCGAAAGAATGCGCTGCCGAGGCGTCCGCACCCACAATCCACAATCCGGCTTCCTTCAGCTCCTCCACAGTCCGGTTCAGATTGGTGACACGAGCCACTGGCACGTACTCGATCGCGCCCGCAGACGTCTTGGCCACCACCTTTGTGAGCCCGACTGCCCGTCGCTTGGGTATGATCACACCATGCACGCCGGCCGCATCCGCCGTGCGCAAAATGGAGCCCAGGTTGTGAGGATCTTCGATACCGTCCAACAACACGAAAAACGGAGGTTCATCGCGGGACTGCGCCCGTTCGAACAGCTCGTCCAGCGATGCGTAACGATAAGCGGATACCAGGGCGAGCACCCCCTGATGATGATCACCGTCCGCCAATTGATCCAATCGGTTCCGAGGTGCATGCTGAACGGGGATCCCCCTTTCCTTCGCCACACGGATCAGGGATTGGACCCCCTTGCCTGCTCCTTCGGCGATCAGCACTTTTTCTATCTCCCTGCCCGCTTTCAGGGCTTCATGGACGGATTGCCTCCCCATAATCCATTCTGTCTTCATCGTTCTCGCCTTCTTCCGTGTTTTGAAAGAATTGACCGAGGTGAACCATTTTCCCTTGTTCAAGAGAAAACGGTCACCCAGTTCTTGGTTCGTCGAATGCTTGTTGGATTTACCAGACATGATCCAGGGCGTATCTGGAACATCCGTGAGGGAGAGATGCTTTCCCAGGTGAGCGAAGGCTAAAGCCCGACAGAGCGAAGACTCGTATAGCGCAGGAATTTAACATCGCGGGCCTTCCTTAGTCGAAGCATACGTTGCCTGTCCCTGCGCTCCAGGTCAGAGTGGCCATACCCTGGAGCGAACCGGGAAAGCAAAGACATTATTCACCAGACACGCTCTAGTCTAATCCGATGAATCATCCACATCCGATCGGGTTATTTGGAACATCCGCTCCATCATCTCGGTCAACCGCCCGATCTGTCCGGTGAGATACCAATAACCGACCAATGCTTCCAGTCCGGTACTCGCACGGTATTGGGATACCGACGCCCGTCTGGGCACCCGTCCGCTTTTCACATTGCGACCCCGGCGCCATACGGCCAACTCCTCTTCGGTCAGAATCGGTTCCCAATCGCGAAACGCCGCCGCTTGCGCCCCGGCCGACACATACCGTACCGCCGCTTGCTGCAGTTCCTGAGGCTTGACGATGCCTTCAGTCAACAAATGATAACGGACATACAACTCATAGACGGCATCACCCACATAGGCGAGCACCAACGGATTGAGCTGTTCGGGGGAACGGGGGAGCGGACGCCGGGTCATTCCAACCGAAAGTCCGCTCATTTTCTCCGCCACCGGACACCCTGCGGCGTATCTTCCAACAGGATTCCCATCGCGGCCAGCTGGTCGCGAATCGCATCAGCCCGCGCGAAATCGCGACGCTTTCTCGCCTGTTGGCGTTCTTCGATCAGAGCTTCAATCTCCCGATCCAACGCGTCTTCCCCCTCCAGCTCGATCAAGCCCAAAATCTCTCCCCCGAACGTGGTCATCCACTCCTTCAATGCTTCCAATGTTCCCAGCGTCACAACCGGTTGGGCCACCGTCTCGTTCACCAGTTTGACCGCTTCAAACAGCACGCTTAGCGCATTGGCGGTGTTCATGTCGTCGTCCATGGCCGCCTCAAATTGCGCGGTCAACGAACTCAGCTGTTCCTTCACCGCAGGATCCGCCGGCCCCTCCGTTGCCGCAGTCATCCGGTGCCGCAAGTTGAACCAGGCGTTGTCGATCCGCTCCAACCCGTTTTTCAGCTGATCCATCACCTCTTCGCTGAACTGGATTGGATTGCGGTAATGAGCCGAGATCAGGAAATAGCGGATCACCCGTGCCGGATATCGTTTCCGCAAATCATAAACGGTGACGATGTTTCCGAGCGACTTGGACATTTTTTCGCCGCCCATGTTGACAAATTCATTGTGCATCCAATAGCGGGCAAACGGTTTTCCCGTCAGGGCCTCACTCTGCGCGATTTCGTTTTCGTGGTGCGGAAAACACAAGTCCTTGCCGCCAGCGTGGATATCGAGCGTTTCGCCCAAATATTTGCGAGACATGACCGAGCACTCGATATGCCATCCAGGCCGCCCTTCCCCCCATGGGCTATCCCATTTGATTTCACCTGGTTTGGCCTTTTTCCACAGGGCGAAATCGAGCGGGTGTTCCTTGCGCTCGTTCACCTCGATCCGTGCGCCCGCTTTCAGATCGGCGATCGCTTGGTGGGACAATTTGCCGTAATCATCCTTCTTCAGCGCACGGTAGTACACATCCCCGTCACGTTCATAGGCCCAGCCCTTGTCGATCAATTCGCGAATCGCCTCGATCATGTCCGGGATGTGTTCTGTCGCCCGTGGATGCACATCCGCCCGGCGAACACCCAACGCATCCATATCTTCGAAATAGGCCCGGATGTAGCGCTCGGCAACTTCCGGTACGGTCGTTCCCTCTTCATTGGCCGTTCGAATCAGCTTGTCGTCGACATCGGTGAAGTTTTGCACGTACTTTACGTCATAGCCTTTGTATTGCAGGTAACGCCGCACCACGTCGAAAAACACGAACACCCGGGCGTTGCCGATGTGAATATAGTTGTAGACGGTCGGTCCGCACACATACATGTTCACTTTGCCGGGATGGACCGTCTCCAACGGTTCTTTTTTTCTAGTCAGCGTGTTGTATATTTGCACCGACATCGTGTTTCTCTCCTCCTTCTGCTTCCCGCCCCTTTTTCAAGGCGTCCACTTCTTGTCGCAGACGACTGATTTCCTCCTGCATCGAGCGAATCATATCCGCAACCGGATCAGGCAAATTGACATGATCCAAATCGTTTGGAACCCGCTTACCATTTTGGACGACAACGCGCCCGGGGACGCCTACGACGGTGGAATGGGGCGGCACTTCCCGCAATACGACCGAACCCGCTCCGATTTTGGAGCAGCGTCCAATCCGCATGGAACCCAATACTTTGGCTCCGGATGCGATCAATACATGATCCTCGATCGTGGGATGACGTTTTCCCTTTTCCTTCCCAGTCCCTCCCAATGTCACCCCTTGATAAATGGTGACGTAATCGCCGATTTCGCATGTTTCTCCGATCACGACACCCATGCCGTGATCAATGAACAACCCTTTACCGATTTTGGCGCCGGGATGGATTTCGATGCCTGTCAGAAAGCGGTTGAACTGCGAAATGATTCTCGCCAACAAAAACCATTTCCGCTTATAGAGTGCATGCGCGATCCGATGCATCCAAATCGCATGCAAACCGGAGTAGGTCAACACAACCTCCAGTGTGCTGCGCGCAGCCGGATCCCTGTCAAACACGGCTTGAATATCCGCCCGGATGACTTCCCGCATCTCTTTCCAACGTTGAATCCAAGACATCTGTTCCACCCCCCAAATAAAAAAGCCTCCGCAGCTCACGCTGCAGAGACGGTGTATTCCCGCGGTTCCACTCTGCTTGGACGAATCCCTGGCGGGACTCATCCCCCTCTGGTCCGTTAACGGCGGAAAGCCGGTCGCGCCTACTCCCCTCAGATCGAGTTTCGGGCGACAGCTCACGGGTGCATTTCCCGCGCGCTGTTCGCAGGACGCTTCCAGCCTTCGGCGTCCCTCTCTGGAGCGAACCAGACATCGCGGTACTCTCCCGTTCATCGCTTCTTATCATCATATCCTAAAGTTGAAGATGGCCTGTTTGTGTTTAGTTTAACACAGAGCGGTCCAACTGACGAGCGAAAGAAGCATGTGAGACGAAGACACCCCTGAGACGGACAGTTTCATCCGCATGGACCTGTCCTGTGATCAGAAAAGCAACCAGCTTTCCATTATCATATCCGATTTTCCATAAAGTGTTGCAGACGGGTGCGAACCGTTTCCGGCCCCAGCAGTGACAAGGTTTCGCGCAAATCAGGGCCGTGCACTTCTCCCGTCACTGCGGCACGGATCGGCATGAACAGCTGTTTCCCTTTATAACCCGTCTCTTTCTGCACTTGTTTCAACTTCGCCTTGATGTCGTCCGGTGTGAGCGTATCTACACCCTCCAACTGTTTCAGGAACGCTTCAATCACTTCCGGGACGTGTTCTTGAGCGAGCACTTCTTTGGCCTCATCGGAATATGTTACCTTGGAGCGGAAGAACATCTCCGACAATTCCACGATTTGCGCCACGTAGTCCAACTGTTCCTGGTACAATCCGACCAATCGCGTCACCCACGCCCGTTTTTCCTCGTCGAGCGGCAAGGTGATTCGTCCGGCTTTTTCAAGGTGCGGCAGGGCCAGTTCCGTGATGCGTTCAACCGGCGCCTGTTTGATGTAATGGTTGTTCATCCATTTCAGTTTGCCGGTATCAAACACAGCTGGCGCTTTGGAAACACGATCCAGGGAGAAGCGCTCAATCAGCTCTTCCTTGCTGAAGATCTCCTTTTCCCCTTCCGGAGCCCAACCGAGCAATACGATGAAGTTGATCAAGGCTTCCGGCAAATAGCCCAACTCGCGGTACTGGTCGATAAACTGAATGATCGACTCGTCCCGCTTGCTCATCTTTTTGCCTTCCGGATTGAGAATCAACGACACGTGAGCAAATTTCGGAGGCGTGAAGCCCATCGCCTCGTACAGCAATATTTGCCGCGGCGTATTGGACAAGTGCTCCTCTCCCCGCACCACATGGGTGATCTCCATCAGCGCGTCATCCACGGTCACGGCGAAGTTGTAGGTTGGCCGTCCGTCGGGACGTACCAGAATAAAATCTCCGATTCCGTCCGATTCGAATTGCACCTGGCCGCGCACTTCATCTTCCACGGTGATCGTGCGCCCTTCGGGTACACGGAAACGAATGCTGGGCTTGCGCCCTTCCGCTTCCAACTTGGCTCGTTCTTCCGGCGTGAGGTGACGGCACCGCCCGGAGTATTTGGGTGCGACACCGCGGGCCAGCTGAGCTTCCCGCTCCCGTTCAAGCTCCTCCGGCGTACAGTAGCAGGGATAGGCATGCCCTTCCTTCAACAACTTGTCCAGATACTGCTTGTAAATGTCCAACCGTTCCATTGAGCGGTACGGGCCGTAGGGTCCTCCCACATCAACGCTCTCATCCCAATCAATACCGAGCCATTTCAATCCCGCCAACTGTTTTTGCTCGGCGTCGGCCACGTTCCGTTCCACATCAGTGTCCTCGATGCGAACGATAAAGGAACCACCGTGTTTTTTCGCATACAAATAGCTGAACAGTGCCGTTCGCGCCCCGCCGATATGCAAATGACCCGTCGGGCTGGGCGCGTAACGCGTGCGTACCGTTTTTGCCATCTCGATCCACTCCCTCCTGCTCTCCTGTCCCGTTCAAGCTTGGTGCGCGATCAGACAGACAACAGCCATCGCCGCGATGCCTTCCCCCCGACCGGTGAAACCAAGCCGTTCGGTGGTGGTCGCTTTGATGTTCACCTGATCCGCATCCGCCTCCAACAATGTCGCCACCCGTTCGCGCATGGCCGGGATGTGCGGTGCCATTTTCGGCGCTTGGGCGATGATTGTGGCATCCACGTTGCCCAGTTTATACCCTTTTTCCTTGGCCAGTTTCCACACTTCGCGGAGCAACACCGCACTGTCCGCATCCTTGTAAGCCGGGTCCGTGTCCGGGAAATGCTTACCGATATCCCCCTCACCGAGCGCACCCAACACCGCATCGGTGATGGCGTGCAACAGCACGTCGGCATCGGAATGGCCCAACAATCCCAGCGGGTGCGGGATCCGCACACCCCCGATAATCAACGGACGCCCTTCAACCAATTGATGCACATCAAAACCTTGTCCGATGCGAATCATCTTTCCGTACCCCTCATTTTCCAGATCGCTTCCGCAATCGCCAAATCCTCGGGCGTGGTCAACTTGATATTCTGATAATCCCCCATCACTACTCGGACGTCGATCCCCAACTCTTCCACCAACATCGCATCGTCCGTTCCTGTCATCCCCTGTTCCAAGGCCCTCTGATGGGCTTGTACCAACAGAGAACGGCGAAAAGCTTGGGGGGTCTGCACCGCCCACAACGATTGGCGATCCGGTGTCCGTTCCACGATGCCGGCAGGGTCCACCTGTTTGATCGTATCCTTGACCGGCACGGCCAAAATGGCCGCTCCGTGCAGGCGAACCACTTTTAGCAACTCCGTGATGTGCCCGTGAGTGACAAACGGACGAGCGGCATCGTGTACCAGCACCCATTCGGTTTGCAAATGCTCCAGTCCTGATCGTACGCTATCCTGCCGTTCTTGTCCACCGGTCGCAACTGCACTGATTTTTTCCAAGCCGTACTGCGCGACCATCTCCTCGACGCGAGACACTTCTCCAGCGCCGGCCACCACGACGATCTCATCCACTTCCGGATGGGTTTCAAACACCATCAACGTATGAATGAGTACAGGCTTGTCCCCCAACGGGAGAAATTGTTTGCTTACTTTGGTCCCCATCCGCTTTCCCCGTCCGGCGGCCGGGATGATGACGCCTACGCTCAAACCGAAAATCCCCCTTCAGACACAGCATCGCCCGACGGTTGTTTCACCGCGGGCGATGCGGTCAGCCTCCATTGATCCGTTTTTATTATAGCGCACGTTCCAGCAATTTCGGCTTGGCAAAAATCATCCGACCGGCGGACGTTTGCAGGACACTGGTCACCAGGACGTCAATCCGTTCACCGATGTACTCACGGCCGCCTTCGATGACGATCATCGTGCCGTCATCCAGATAGGCGACACCTTGTCCGTGCTCTTTACCGTCCTTGATCACCTGGACGTTGATCTCTTCTCCCGGCAAGACGACCGGTTTGACCGCATTGGCCAGATCGTTGATGTTCAACACCTTGACGCCCTGCAATTCGCATACTTTATTCAGGTTAAAATCGTTGGTGACCACTTTCCCCGACAACACTTTGGCCAGCTTGACCAGTTTGCTGTCCACTTCGGACACTTCGTCAAAATCGCCCTCATAAATCAGCACTTCCATACGAAGTTCCTTTTGGATCTTGTTCAAAATGTCCAGACCGCGGCGACCGCGGTTCCGCTTCAGCACGTCCGAAGAATCCGCTATATGTTGCAACTCCTCCAGCACGAAGCTGGGGATTACCAATGTTCCTTCCAAAAAGCCGGTACGGCAAATGTCAAAAATGCGGCCATCGATGATCACACTGGTATCCAAGATTTTATGTTCAATATCCCGCGATTCTTTTTTCTTTTGGTCCTTGCCTTGGCGACCCATCGTAAAAATGGATAAGAGTTCATCGCGCTTCTTGTAACCGACTCGAAACCCGAGATATCCCAACAACCCGGAGACCAAAAACGGAAGGATCGACGAAATCCCAGGAATGGGCAGTTTGGACAACGGTGGTTCGATCAAAAATGCGACGATCAGTCCGAAGATGAGACCCAAGGCACCGAACAGGATGTCTGCGGCCGGTATTTTCACCAACCGTTCCTCGCTCCATTTTATCCACTGCACGACATTGGTTGAAAGCCATATCGCCGACAGATACAGGAGGAGCGCCCCCAAAACGGCTCCGATGTAATGTGGTGCGGGTACGTCGCCGAAATTCAGGGGAGATTGACGAAGCATCGCAAATAGCGCGGGACCCAACGTGTACCCCAACGTTGCGCCAGTCAATGCAAAGGCGAGATGCACAAATCGCTTCAACATGGGGCTTCACCTCCTTCTTAATACTCATTATAGACAATCCTTCGAAATGAAAACCCGGTTCCTGGGATTTTATTGTGAACCTTTCAACTGGAGGCATTTTCGGTTGAACAAACCAATTCGTCAAGCAGAGAGAAAGCTTGTTCTTCATTCATTCCTTTGGCCAAAACCAATTCGCTGATCAATATCTGGCGGGCATTGTCCAACATCTTGCGTTCACCGGTGGATAATCCTTTTTCGCGATCCCTGAGCATCAAGCTTCTGACGACGTCTGCCACTTCATAGATGTCCCCGCTTTTTATCTTGTCCATATTGGCACGATATCGACGATTCCAATTGTCCGTCAAACCCTTGTCCCGATTGCGCAACCGGACAATGACACGCTCAACAGTCTCTTCATCCACCACTTCGCGCAATCCGATACTTTGCACATTGTTCATCGGGATCATCACTTTCATATCCCCGATCGGCATGCGCATGACATAGTACTTCTTGCGTTCACCGAGAATCTCTTTCTCTTCGATCGATTCGATGACGCCTGCGCCATGCATCGGATATACCACCTTGTCACCGATGTTGAACAATCAACCCACCTCCAAAGGGCAATATCTATTTCCAAGATATCACATGCCTGGAGATATGTCAACAAATTTAAAAACATTATATTATCATACCTGACAAATTAGCGTCAATAGATTTTTTGATGTAAACCCCTTGTTTGAACAAATTGACACCATGTTTCCCTGACAGCTATAATGGGCATAGACATTTTCCAAACGTTGCCTGATCCATCCGACATATCCAAGCTCAACGAAAGAGGTGAAAACGATGGGCGACAGCCGTCTGACCTCGTTTCAAAAGCAGGTGTCGGACCTATTGTTGCGCCACCGCAGTTTTCTCGATGTAACCTCCAAATTCCAAGATTCCACCTCACGCGTCAACCGCGCGCTGATGAAGGCCGTAACGGAATGCGGATGCATCGAAGTCCACGCAGCACGACAACCAGTGGACTATGAGGCTTCGATTTCTGAATTAAAGGACAGATTCAAGACGCATTTGTCCGGCCGCTTGTGCGACCATTGTCAAGATGTGGTCAAAGCGGAAATGGGAAAACACCTATTCTATTTCACCGCCTTGTGCAATCTGCTGGAATTGCCCCTGGATGAGATCGTGCACCAGGAGTCGGACAAGCTGTCCACTCTGGGGGTGTTCAACTTGCGATAATGCGGAAGGGCCAAGGGTATCCGACTTTTTTCTATTATTCAAAAATATCATATACCTGTGTGTATTATAATCAACGCGTTTTCCTTAAAAAAGGTTGCAAAATCCATCACAGCAGATAAAAAAGCCGCCAAGTAACAACTTGGCGGCGATACTGCTGACAGCGTTTTGTGAAGAAATCCACTTGCGATTCTGGGGTCGACCGTTTTCCTGCTCGCTCGCGGGTAAATGGTCACCCTCATTCCCATTCTCTTTGAACTTTTCCCTTTTGTTATTCCTCGACCGGTTCTTCCAAATCCTCTCTTCTCCGCTTGAGGATGGATTTTTTCATCAGTCCGTAAAAAGCATACAACGCAAGCGGTACAAATACGACTTTGGGAAACTGCTCTGGATAACGCACGGCGATCATCGCGATGAAAACCAGCAACAGTGGAGCCATCCAAAAGGAGCTCCGTGAAAACCCGATTTTTTTGAAGTTAGGGTACTTGATTTGACTGATCATCAGATACGACAGCAGCAACATGCCCAATACCAACATCGGTCGCTGAACGAGGTCGCTGTACAGGACCATCGTCGCCAACACGCCGCCCGCGGCTGTAATCGGCAAACCAATAAAATAGCCGGGAATCCCCGGTTGCACGTTGAATCGGGCTAACCGCAACGCACCACAAATGGGGAACACCGCGGTGATGATCCATCCCCAGATATCGTAATCCTTCAAAACCGCTACATACATGATTAAAGCGGGGGCTACTCCGAAGGAGATGACATCGGACAGCGAATCCAGCTCTTTGCCGAACTCGCTTTGCGTGTTGAGCATGCGAGCCACTCGGCCGTCCAAACCATCCAACAACATACCGATAATGACCATAATCGCAGCATATTGCCACTCGCTCTGAACAGCGAGGATAATCGATATAATTCCTAAGAATAAGTTCCCGATAGTAAAAAAGCTGGGCAGTGCTCTAGCGAACATAGAAGGGAACCCCCCAAATCCTTTAAAATGCCGTTTCCGCGAACGATAAAAACGTCATCTCCCTTCATAATTGGCAGGTTTTGTTGTGGTTTCATTCTAGGTTATTTAGATATGTCTGTCAATAAAGACCTGTTCCTGAATGCGTTTCAGCCCCTCCTTGATGGCCCGGGCTCGTACGTCTCCGATTCCCTCCACTTCGTCCAGCTCTTCGATCGTCGCCATCATCACACGCGGCAACGAACCGAATTTGTCGATCAGCTTTTGGATGATGGGGGCAGGAAGACGCGGGATTTTGTTCAGGATTCTGTACCCTCGCGGTGAGACGGCCTCTTCCTGAATATTGATATTCGACGGATATCCCAAAATGCGTACAATGTTGCTGTGTTCCAACAACTCATCCGCAGACAGTTCCTTCAGTTCCTTTAACACGTCCTCCGGCGAGATTTTACGCGGATCATAACAGTAATCCTTGATCAGCCGATACGCTTCGTCTTCGACATTGGCCACCAGCTCTTCCAGCTGCATGCTGATCAGACGGCCTTCCGTCCCCAGCTCATTGATGTAGGTCTGGATTTCGCTCTTGATGCGCAATACCATCTCGATCCGCTGGATCACCATAGCCACTTCGTTTAACGTAACCAACTCTTCAAATTCCAATGCACTCAGGTTGGTCGTCGATTGATCCAATACGGATTTGTACTTCTCCAGCGTCTGGATGGCCTGATTGGCTTTGGTGAGAATGACGCCGATATCCTTGAGCGCATAACGGAAGTTGCCCTGGTACAGCGTGATCACGTTTCGCCGCTGGGAAATGGCGATGACCAATTTGTTCGTCTGCCGGGCCGTTCGTTGAGCCGTTCGGTGCCGGATCCCCGTTTCCGTCGAAGGGATGGACGAGCTGGGCACCAATTGGGTGTTGGCGTACAAAATGCGTTTCCCGTCGTCACTTAAAATGATGGCGCCATCCATTTTGGCCAGCTCATACAGATGAGCGGCCGAAAAAGGGCTGTCAATGTGGAATCCGCCATCCACAATCTCCCGTACGCTGTCATCGTAGCCCACCACGATCAACGCCCCGGTCTTGGCCCCCAACACATTGTCCAATCCTTCACGAAATTGGGTTCCGGGAGCAACCATACGCAACACACGGCTGACAAATTGATCCCGTTCACTTTTTTCTCTCACTAATCCGACCCTCCCAACGCGACTTCCAATGCCTCTTCAACCGTCGAAACCCCGATCACTTCCAACCCGGCCGGCGGCGTCCAGCCTTTTCGGCTTTTCTCCGGGATAATGACTCGTTGAAAGCCCATTTGATGGGCTTCCGCCACTCGCTGCTCAATTCGGGAAACACCCCGAACCTCACCAGTTAAACCCACTTCTCCGATGACGACGTCACGCGCTCTCGTTGGACGATCGCGAAAACTGGAAGCGATGCTGACGGCTACAGCCAAATCGGCGGCCGGTTCGTCCAAACGCACGCCTCCCACCACATTGACGTAAGCATCCTGATTTTGCAGAAACATGCCCAGCCTCTTTTCCAGCACGGCCAAAATCATCGCCACACGATGGTGGTCCACACCGGTCGCCATCCGTTTGGGGGTCGCAAAACTGGTGGGTGCCACCAACGCTTGCAATTCAACCAGAATCGGCCGTGTTCCTTCGACACTCGCCGTTACGGCCGAACCGGCCACACCGGACGGACGCTGGGACAAAAACATTTCCGAAGGATTGGATACTTCGGCCAATCCTTCCGACTTCATCTCAAACACACCGATCTCATTGGTGGAGCCGAACCGGTTTTTCACGGCACGAAGCACTCGATAGGTGTGATGTCGCTCTCCTTCGAAATACAACACCGCGTCCACCATATGCTCCAACAGTCGGGGACCTGCGATCGCACCCGCTTTGGTGACATGACCGACGATGATGACCGTTACTCCCCGTTCCTTGGCGAGTCGCATCAACTGTCCGGTGCATTCCCGCACTTGCGCGACGCTCCCGGGAGCCGATCCGACGTCGGGATGGTATATCGTCTGGATGGAGTCGATCACCAACACTTTCGGTTCTACCTGCTCCACCAGCGACTCCACGGCGGTCAGGTCCGTTTCCGCTGCCACCAGCAAACGCTCATCCAACGCCCCGAGGCGATCGGCACGCATCCGGGTCTGCTCCGTGGATTCTTCCCCCGAGACATAGAGTACCGAGACGCCGCGAGTAGCCAACTGAAATGATGCCTGCAACAGCAACGTTGATTTGCCGATGCCCGGATCTCCTCCCACCAAGATGAGCGATCCCGGCACCACACCGCCGCCCAGTACCCGGTTCAGTTCACGAATGCCTGTGTCTGCACGGGTTTGTCGTGCCTGTTCCACCTGTGTGATTGGAACAGCCTTCTGTTGTTTTTTACGGGATACACCGCCCCATCCTCCTGCTCGGGATCCAGTTGTTTCTCTTTCTTCCACCATGGTGTTCCATTCACCGCATCCGGGGCAGCGTCCCATCCATTTGGCCGATATGTACCCGCATTCTTGACAGGCGAATTTGCTTTTCGTTTTTGCCACTTGGCGACCCCATCCATCATCGATATTCATTCTCATTATAGCACGATTATTCGGGTTCGGCACGTTGGTCAGAAAACCGGAAGGCCCCTCGCAAGAGGGGCCTTGGCAACCGTCACTGCGAATGAGACGGACTCAGTTCCGTTTTTTCCACCGTCAACTGACCGTCCTTCACATCGATTTTCACAGTATCACCCCGTTGAATCGTGCCGCGCAAGAGCTCTTCGGAAAGCCGATCTTCGATGTGTTTCTGAATGGCACGGCGCAGCGGACGGGCACCGTATTGTGGGTCGAATCCGACTTTGGCCAGGTGTTCTTTGGCCTTGTCGGTCAGCACGAAGTCAATGTCCTGTTCTTTCAGGCGTTTACGCAGTTCTTCGGACATCAAGGTGACGATTTGTTGCAAATGCTCTTCTTTCAGGGAGTGGAACACAATGACATCGTCGATCCGGTTGAGGAACTCGGGACGGAAACTGCGTTTGAGTTCCTGCATCACTTTTTCCTTCATGTCCTCGTAACCGTCACTGTCACCCGTCGTGAAACCGAGTCGAGTGCTTTTGCGAATCATGTCCGCCCCAACGTTGGAGGTCATGATAATCACGGTGTTGCGGAAGTCGACCAAACGTCCCTTACCGTCGGTCAAACGACCGTCCTCCAACACTTGCAACAGAATGTTGAATACTTCGGGGTGCGCTTTTTCGATTTCGTCGAACAACACTACCGAATACGGTTTGCGCCGCACTTTTTCGGTCAGTTGGCCGCCTTCTTCGTAGCCCACGTATCCCGGAGGCGCTCCCACCAACCGGCTGGTGGAGTGTTTCTCCATATACTCGGACATATCGATGCGAATCATCGCATTTTCATCCCCGAACAGCGCTTCGGCCAGCGCCCGGGCCAATTCGGTTTTCCCCACACCGGTCGGACCGAGGAAGATGAAGGACCCGATCGGACGCTTCGGATCTTTCAATCCCGCTCGCGCCCGGCGGATTGCCCGAGAAACGGCTTTGACCGCTTCATCCTGTCCGATGACGCGCTGATGCAGGATTTCTTCCATTTTCAACAGGCGCTCCGTCTCTTCCTCGGCCAATTTGCGCACCGGAATACCCGTCCACTGCGAGACGATATCCGCGATATCTTCGGCCGTCACCTCGGAATCGGTTTTGCCTTGATCGGCTTTCCACCGATTGCGCGTCTCCTCCAATTCCTCACGCAGTTTTTGTTCCCGATCGCGGAGGGACGCGGCTTTTTCAAACTCCTGACTCTGCACGGCCGCATCTTTTTCCTTGCGCACTTCCTCCAGTTTTTGCTCCAGCTCTTTCAACTCAGGCGGCACCGTGTAGGAACGCAGCCGGACACGGGAGGCCGCTTCGTCGATCAGGTCGATCGCTTTGTCCGGCAAGAACCGGTCAGTGATGTAACGATCAGACAGTTTCACCGCGGCTTCGATCGCTTCATCAGTAATCTTCACACGATGATGCGCTTCATAACGGTCGCGCAGACCCTGCAGAATCAGGATAGCTTCCTCCGGCGTCGGCTCGTCGACCTGGATCGGTTGGAAACGCCGTTCCAAAGCTGCATCTTTCTCGATGTATTTTCGGTACTCATCAAGTGTGGTGGCACCGATGCACTGCAGATCACCGCGGGCCAATGCCGGTTTCAGGATGTTGGAAGCGTCGATCGCTCCTTCCGCACCACCAGCACCGATCAAGGTGTGCAGCTCGTCGATGAACAGGATGATGTTGCCCGCCTGCCGGATCTCGTCCATGATTTTTTTCAGCCGATCCTCAAATTCCCCACGGTATTTGGTACCGGCAACCACGGTACCCATATCAAGCGTCATCACCCGTTTGCCCCGGAGGGTTTCCGGAATTTCACCGTCGACGATCCGTTGCGCCAATCCTTCAGCGATCGCCGTTTTCCCGACACCGGGCTCCCCGATCAGGACCGGGTTGTTTTTGGTCCGCCGAGACAATACTTGGATCACCCGTTCAATTTCCTTGCTCCGACCGATTACCGGGTCCAGGTTACCTTCCCGGGCCGCAGCGGTCAGATCGCGGGCGAGGCTATCCAACGTCGGTGTATTGGCTCCGGTTCCCCCGCCTTGGTGAGAGGAAACGGCTTCATTGCTTCCCAACAGTTGCAACACTTGCTGCCGCGCTTTATTCAGGCTGACACCCAAATTGTTCAGCACACGGGCAGCCACACCTTCCCCCTCACGGATGAGGCCGAGCAGGATATGCTCCGTACCCACATAGGTATGACCCAGTTTGCGCGCTTCATCCATCGACAGTTCAATCACCTTTTTCGCCCGGGGCGTATAGGCGATGTTGGTCGGTTGTCCCTGTCCCCTGCCGATGAGGGATTCCACTTCGTTTTGGATTTTTTCCAATCCCAAACCCAGTCCGATCAGCGCCTTGGCAGCGATGCCTTCTCCTTCACGCACCAAACCGAGCAAAATATGTTCCGTACCGATATTGCTGTGACCCAAACGAACGGCTTCCTCCTGTGCCAATGCCAACACTTTTTGTGCGCGTTCCGTAAATCGGCCAAACATCATCGTTCATCCACCTCACTTTAGTTTTCGTCGTCGTGTTCGAATGCCAAACGCTCGCGGATCAACACCGCCCGGCGGATGTCCCGTTCGCCAGGGTCCAAACGCTGACCGGCATATTGCTGCAAAAATCCGGGTTGGGTCATTACCATCAATTCATTCAGCACCGTGGCCGAAACACCTTTGATCAACCCCAGGTCGATGCCCAACCGAACATCGGACAGCCGTTGCATTGCCTCCTTGGAATCCATCACCCTGGCATGGGCCAGAATGCCGTAGGACCGGTGCACCCGATCTTCCAGCTGAATCGGGGAAGATTCGAGTAACCGCCGGCGGGCCGATTGCTCCTGGTCGATGATCTGACCGACCACACTGACCAAATTATCGATGATCTCTTCTTCTTCCTGCCCCAATGTAACTTGGTTGGACACCTGGTACAGGTTACCCAGCGCTTCGCTCCCCTCACCATAGATCCCGCGAACGGCCAACCCGACTTGCGTAATCGCCGGGAACAGACGGTTCAACTGCTGGGTTATGGCCAACGCGGGCAGATGCAACATCACCGATGCCCGAATGGCCGTGCCCACATTGGTGGGACAGCTGGTCAAAAACCCGCATTGTTCGTCAAATGCGTAAGACAGATGACGTTCCAGCGTATCATCGATATGATCGGCCAACTTCCAGGCTTGCTTCAGCTGAAATCCCGGGAACAGGCACTGTATCCGCAGATGATCCTCTTCGTTGACCATGATGCTGACCGCTTCATTCCCGCTTAAAATCACTGCACCATGGCGGGACTCTTCCGCCAGATGAGGGCTGATCAAATGCTTTTCCACTAACACACGCTTCTGCAAGTCATTCAACGTGTCCATCCGGATTAATTCCGCGTCTCGAAAATACGGCTGTTCCTTCTCTTCCTGAAATGCTTCTTCTACTCGCCGTACCACTTCTTCTGACTGGGATGCGGTCGCCAGCATCGGGAAGGGAAGTCCGGCCAAATTTCGTGCGATGCGAACGCGGGAGCTGATCACGATGTCGGATTGGGGCCCTCCGCCTCGCATCCACTCGCTCATCGCGCTTTGGATAAAGCGTTGAAGCGACAACTTTCTCCCTCCCTTTCAGCCTTCCAGTTTCCTCTGCAGGGCGCGGATCCGGTCACGCAGTCGGGCAGCTTCCTCGAATGCTTCCCGGGCAACGCACTGCTTTAGCTGTTCCTTAAGCTGTTCGATTTCCCGCCGAATCTTCAACCGTCCCCCCGTTCGTTCCGGGACTTTACCACGGTGGTTAGTACTGCCGTGAACCCGACGAAACAGCGGAATCAGTCGCTCCCCGAATGCTTGGTAACAATCACTACATCCCAACCGTCCGATCTTGCTGAATTGCGTGTAGGTCAATCCACACGTGGGACAGCGGAGCGCACCGGACTGCACCGTCTGCTTCGCCTGCTCACCTTCCGTGTAAGGAGCATCGAAGTTGAGCAGTCCGGACAACAGTTGATGAATGGAAAACCCGTTTTCCATCATGGGGATCTGTTCCCCTTTTTCTTGGGCACAAACTTCGCAGAGATGAAATTCCGTTTTCTCGCCGTTGACGATTTTGGTGTAATGAAGTGTCGCCGGCCGTTTTCCGCACTCTTGACAAAGCATCGGCGTCACTCTCCTTTGTCCGCCAGTAAAATCGCAACCCACGCCCGCATCAAACCAGCCCGCACCTGGTCCCGAACGTTGACGGGTAATGTTAACACTTCGCGGGACACCGATTTGCGCATCAACTTGGCTTCCCGCTCCGTGATGATGCCGTCATCCCGCAGACGGTCGATCACGTCTTCGGCAGCCGCCTGATGGATCGACTGACCGATCTGCTTAAGCAACACATCGAAATAGGTACGTTTGGAAGCGTGTTTCACTTTGCGAATGCGGATAAAACCCCCACCGCCCCGTTTGCTCTCCACCACGTACCCTTTTTCCAAAGTAAAACGGGTACTGATCACATAGTTGATCTGCGACGGCACACATTGAAACAGGTGAGCCAGTTCGCTCCTTTTTATCTCAATCATCCCCGTCGGGCTTTCATTGAGAATTTTCTTCAGATGATGTTCGATGATGTCCGTGATACATCTCATCGGACAACCTCCTGCTGACTTTGACTAACTTTGACCTTCTGACTTTATTATAATTCATTCCCATTTGTTCGCCAAGAGGGATACAGCCGTCCTTCTCATTTTTTCTTGATCTCCAGCATTTCATACCGCCTCACTTACTGAATTACCCGGAGATAACCGCCATCACACCTTCCACTTGCCTCAATTTTTCAATCAAGTCGCTTTCCGGGAATTTTTCCGGCATCCGAATCGTAAACACAATATCGATCATCTCTTCATCAGGGTCCTCCTCTTCAATGGAGACTCTGCGGATGCTGGCACCGAACTGCGCCAAGATCGTCGCCAAATCCCCCAATGTACCCGGCCTGTCCTTCACTCGGATGCGCAACGTTTTTTGACGCCGGGAGACGAACAGGAGATGTTCCACCCGATTCAACAATTCCAAACTGATCAGCGCCAGTGCGGTAGTCAATATGGCAGGGTAATAAAAACCCGCACCCGCCGACAACCCGATGCCGGAAACCACCCACAACGAGGCGGCAGTGGTGAGTCCCGTCACCGAAAATCCGTGACGCAAAATCGTACCTGCTCCCAGAAACCCGATTCCGCTGACGACCTGAGCCGCCAACCGTGCCGGATCGGTCCTGACATTGGGCTCATATACAAACTCCGAAAAACCGTAGATGGACAACAGCATGATCAGCGCCGATCCCAAACTCACCAAAATATGTGTTCGAAAACCGGCGGGATGGTTGTTGTGTTCTCTCTCCCACCCGATTAAACCACCCAAAACCACCGCTAAAAATAACCGTAATGTGGCTTCCCCGATGGAAATCGACCATATATTCTCCATCTGTTTTCCCTCCTCATCCTCCCTGAATTCCGTCATCGTTTTCGGACGTTAACGAGCTTCTCCCATTTACCTTTGGTCAGACACGCTTTTTATCACGTTCAATAAAGATGGGAACGAATCGATTACCACATGCGCCCCATCCAGCTCACTTTCTCCGCTGAAATTGGGAAAACCGGCATATCGGCATCCAATGACCGTCAGACCATTGGCCAGACCGGCTTCCACGTCCGAACTGCGGTCACCCACCATATATCCGCCCGTCACCCCATGTTCGTTCATCAAAATGCGAACGAGATCCTTTTTTTCACGGGTCTGGTATTCACCCGCAGTATAGATGCCGGAAAACAGCGGCAGTAGCTCAAATGCCGTCAATACGCCTTTCACATAGGGTAAAATCCCGTTACTGGCGATAAACAGAGGCCATCCTTCCCGCGCAAGCCGGTGCAACGTCTCACCCACACCGGGATATAACGCTCCCATTCCCTGCTGCAAACAGTGCAGCTCTTCCTCCAACATCCATCGATCGGCCGTCTGTTTGGTTTGTTCGTCCGCCCCGGGGAGCAGTCGGTTCCAGATCTCCACATGAGTGAGACCAAATACGGATTGGATCTCTTCATCGGTCGGTAAAGATCCTTCATAACGACCCGACCGGCGCAATCGCTCAAATGTCCGGCGAAAAGCCGGTACCGCCACTTTCTCCGTTTGAAACAACGTTCCATCCAAATCAAAAATCATAGCATGTTGCGACATCGTCCCACGACTCCTTGTTTATTTATGTATATTTCGATCAACTTGACGATACCATACCGGACAAACGGAAGATAGGCAAGTCGATGATATCGAGGAAAAAAGAACATGGGATGGTTGACTTTTCCTGGAAAAATCGATAATATAAAAGTTGTTGGTTATTATTTTATCGTTGCTGCACGTACGCCACAGGCCTGCCGGCTTGTGGCATTTTCTTTGGAAAGGAGTGCGTGCTCATGACACAAGCCGTCTCAACCCCGGAACATTCTACCCACCGTCAATCTGAGGATGATGTCGCCATCCATTGTCAGCACGTCAACAAAGAATTCGTGGAAACTGTGGAAGGCAGCCGACGCTGGTCCAACTGGTTTCGTGGCGAACGTCGGGTGGTGAAAGCAGTGGACGACGTGTCGTTCAAGGTACAGCGAGGAGAAATCTTCGGTTTATTGGGACCCAATGGATCAGGTAAATCGACATTGATCCGATTGCTGTCGACGCTCCTGTTTCCCGACAGTGGTACGGTGACCATTTTCGGCAAGGATGTCGTTCGCCATCAGCACGAAGTGCGTCGATGGATCAACCGCGTTTCGGTGGAGGCATCCTTTTTCAAAAAGCTGTCGGCGATGGAAAACCTGCGGTATGCCGCCCGCTTGTACGGATTGCCCGTAGACGAAGGAGAAAAACGAGCGATGGAGATTCTTCGGCGGCTGGGTATTCGGAAAAACAAGGTACACACGCCGTTGGAGAATCTCTCCCGGGGAATGCAGCAAAAAGTGGCAATCGCCCGGGCTCTGATGACCTCCCCGGTACTGATCTTACTGGATGAACCCACGACAGGTCTGGATCCAAAATCAAAAAGGGATGTGCAGAGATACATCAAGGAAGTAATGCAAACACATGATGCGACCATCTTCTTAACCACACATGATATGGAAGAAGCGGAATCATTGTGCGACCGGATCGCCATCATCGACCAAGGTCGCATCGTCGCCTTGGACACGCCCGACGGTTTGAAACGGCTCGTCGGAGCCGACTCAATGGAAACCGTCTTTTTTGAACTGACAGGGAAAGATTGGGAGGAGGCATTGGCCGATGAAGACATGGATGCGTGAGTGGAACGCCGCTTATGCATTCGTCGAGCGCAGCTTCCGTCTGATCCGGCGCTATCTGGCTTGGGAAGTGGTGTTTCTCTTCTATAATATCGTCAACACCTTGACGATCGGATTGATCGGGTTGACAATGCAGGGTACGCCCAACCAGGGGCAAATGGTACTGTATCTGGTGATCGGCGCGCTTTTCTGGGGATTCATGTCCGTATTGTTTGAAGAGGTAGCCAACTCCATCACGTGGGAACGATGGGAAGGAACGATCGAATACACGTTTATGGCACCGATCCGCCGCATCACGCACTTGGCGGGGATGTGCTTGTTTGCAGTGCTGTACGGAACGATCCGTTCCATTATCGTCTTGGCTGTCGTGGCCCTCTTTTTCGACCTGCCTTTGGCGCAGGCGAATTTCCCTGCCGCACTGATCGTACTGGCGGTTGCCAGTCCCGCTTTTATGGGTCTGGGCCTGATCGCTGCAGTTCTTCCCCTGTTGTCCCCCGAACGCGGCACCCAGGCGACGCATATCATTCAGGGCATCATCTTGCTCGTCTCCGGTGTGTACTATCCAATCGACGTGTTGCCCAAATGGCTTCACCCCCTGTCCGCCATCTCTCCCGCGACATATGCGCTGGATGCGGCACGGGACGCCATCCTGCACGGCACCGGTGTCGTCGCACTTTTGCCGAAGTTGGGCATCCTGCTGTTGATTGGCGTCATACTGGTTCCGCTGGGCTTGTGGATCTTCCTGCAGGCGGAACGTTATGCGATGCGCACGGGCAAGCTGAAGCGGAATGGATAAAAAAAACGGAAACCATAGTCTATCATACGGATTTGCGTGCCGTTTTCCCTTTCGATCCCTGATGGACAATGCAAGGTCTCTTGAGGGAAGACGGCCACCCTCTTTCAGAGGGGACGAATGCACCGTCGATCCACTCTCGAAGTGTTTGATCCATATGTCCCCACGAGATAAAATTGCGAAATTCCCCTCTACACTCACGATCTGACACAATGTCGGAAGCATACCGGCAGGGGCATCCGCTTTGTAAAGTGGGATGGCCGAATATGGGCGATTAAGTGCGCAAAATCGACGGGGCAGACGCCATCGTCAACTTCACCGAACCGAGTGTCAACTGACCGAAGAAAGTCCTGTGCAGAGCCGTCCCCCATCGTTTTTCGTATCGATGTATTTCAGGCCTCTTTGCTGGGGGACGGCTTTTTTCTTTTCACACCCTTTTGTTCCGAAGCAAACAACCACACTTTCGCTTTTTCTCTACAGATCAAAACCGGATATCATCCTATGCGTTACGCCCATCAGCAACACCAATGCCAAAATGAGTCCGAAATAGGCTACCCCGTACACAAAGCGTGTCCTTCCGGGAACTTGATAGTATTCCGCACTTTTGCGCAACGACGGATCTTCCTCAGGGGATGGTATATATTGAGCTTCCAGTCGCAAACGGACAAGGGGTTGACCGGTGTCGTGATCCATGAAGCGGTCGGCCCCGTTCATCCGCACTTCTTCAAACCGCCCCTTCACACCTTCGAATTGAAAGACTTGCCCTATACCCGGGTAGACGACCGAACACACATGTTCTCGGTCTTCCACCCGACAATACTGTATATGGGGCAAGACCCGCTGATGGGACTCGGCAGGTATCCAGACACCCGCCTCCTCCCAGCGGCTTTCCGGTACAAACGCCTCCACATGGATCTTCCTGGGCTTTTTGCGCCTGTCGGAGAGAAAGGCCGACCACAATTCCCAAGCAAATAACAACCAGATCAGCAACAGCAGCGGGCTGAACGTGACAATCACCAAGACGAGGCCTCCAACGAGCCCCACCACCCACAACCAACGGGAGATGGCGGTCACGATCCGCCCGCCGTCCAAGGGGTGAATCGGCAACAGGTTAAACAGATTGAGCAAAAACCCCACCTGCGCAATCGAGTAGAGCGGTTTGTATCCGGTCACCACACCGACCACCAAACACAGCACCGCACCGATGGTACCCACGAATGGACCGCCGTAGGCAATATAAGCCTCAGTCACGGCATCAGCGGGCATTTTCCGCATCATGATCAACGCTCCCAGAAATGGGATGAATGACGGCGCTGACACGGGCAATCCTTTCCTGCGCGCGGCCCACACATGCCCCATCTCGTGGATGAGCATCATCACCACCAATCCGAGCGCAAAGGTCCATGGATAAAACAGGGCATACGCACCGATGGACAAAAGCATGGTCCAGATGGTTCCTCCCGCTTTTCCCAGTTTGAGAATGGGGAGCAAAAACTTGAGTTTCCCGCCAAAGCCGATCAAAAGCGCAATCAAACCGCCCCACCATGTTTTTTTCATGCCGCTGTTCCTGTTATCACGGTTAGCCAAACGCTTACTCCTCCTTATCCGTCACACAATCGCCTCTCTTTTTCATGTTATCACAAGTTTCGACTTTTCACGCACGACAATCCGAACAGCGTTTCATCGTTTGAAAGACGGGGAGTAAAAAAAGATCTGGCAACAGGCCAGATCTCATAGACACTCTATCCGAAATTGCTGACAAGCGGCCGATCCGCCGTGACCAGAGCCATACCATTCATTTTTCCTACTTTCAGCACTCCGATCGTTACACAGCAAGAAAACTTGTCCCGTCTCACACCGTGACGTTGCCGACCGACGATTGACGCGCCCACTCACGGCGCCAACGCCGGCTGACCACCCACATCGAGATAAACGCCAATGCCACCACAGCCGCAATCGCCCACAAACCAGTGGAGTAGGTACCAGTCATGTCTTTGAGCGCACCCAAACCGAACGGAAGATAAAAACCACCGATACCGCCGGCTGCACCGACCATCCCGGTGATCACGCCGATCTCTTTGGCAAACCGCTGGGGCACCAACTGGAACACGGCACCGTTGCCCATGCCCAGCCCGATCATCAACATGATCAACAGTCCCATCATCCAGCCAAACGGCGGCAATTGAGCAGCAGAGGCCACCAGGCAGGCAATGACGGAAAAGAGAACCAGCAACATGCGAATTCCGCCGATGCGATCAGCCAACCAACCGCCGATCGGACGGACAAAACTACCCGCAAACACGCAAGCCGTCACGAAACTGGATGCCTGTACCTGATTCAGCCCGTACAGATCATGAATCAGAATCGGCAAGAAACTGGAGAACCCGACAAAACCACCAAACGTGACACTGTAAAAGAAGCAAAACAGCCATGCATCTTTTTCTTTCCATACAGCAAAATACGAATGAAGCGGTTGTGCCGGCGGTTGATCAGGCGCGTCCTTGGCGAATAGAGCAAAAATAATCATGACCAGTCCGATCGGGATCATCGCCAATCCGAACACGGCATGCCAACTGCCGAACGTCTCCGCCAAACGGGGAGCAAACCACACAGCAAACACTGTACCGCTGTTACCAGCCCCAGCAATCCCCATCGCCAACCCCCGGTACTCCGGTGGGTACCAACGACTGGCCAACGGAATGGCTGCAGCGAAACTGGCACCGGCAATCCCCAGCAGAAAACCGGCGGCAAACACCTGTGGCAAGTTGGTGCCCATCAACCACAGCAAACAGAGCGGTATCATCGTGGCGGTCATTCCGATCAGACCGGTGCGCTTGGCACCGATCCGATCGGTCAAAAGTCCCATGATGATGCGAAAGATGGAACCTCCCAGGATCGGCACCGCCACCATCAGACCTTTTTGTGTCGCATTCAAATTGAGATCCTGCGCCACCATCACACCCAAAGCACCCAACAACACCCACACCATGAAACTGACATCAAAATACAAAAATGCTGACAACAAACTGGGCAAATGTCCAGCTCTCAAAAACGAGCGCACTGTTTTCCCCCACTTCGTTGTAAGGTTTATTTCCATTTACCCGAACCAGCTCGTATGGTACGGGTCGTGGAACCTGCAAAAATGGGTTGTCGCTTTGCTGACAAGACTTCATCAGCGACTTGCTGCATCGTCTTCCTCTCGTTCATCGCCGCCTGCCGCAAATAATGGTACGCTTGCTCCTCCGTCCATCTCCGCTCGTCCATCAGCTTCCCCTTGGCCCGATCAATCACGGCGCGTTGGGCCAAACGGCGTTCCAACTGTTGGATGCGCTTTTGCCAAGAGACTCGTTCCTTTGCTTGATACACCCCTTGTCGGATCGCCCAAACGGCATGGCGAACATCCATCGTCGTCGCGATGACGGCGGACGGACGGCAGTTTTCATCCCATTCATCCGCTCGTGGCAGACCCCCTCGGTCCAACATCAACACCCACGGGCATTTTTCCGAAACCGCCTTTACCCGACGTTTCCATCCTTCCGACGGATAAACCAACATGACCGCATCGGGAACACCGGTTTCCAACGCCTTTTCATCCACGGCGGTGATGGAAAGCCCCGCCCGGCGCAGACTGTCCACATAAGCACCTGCCGACATCGTAAACGGCTGCTCATGCAACACCCAGATATTCAACGGGAGGGCACACTCCTTTGTGTCAGTTTTATTTACACGAAAATTCAGCACGACTTCATTGTAACGAATCCCCTGCCTGTTTCGCAAGACTTATGTAATATTTTTTTACATTAATAACCCCAAACAAATGAGTCTTCTTTCACTTTCTAGTTCATCATGTCACATTTCATGACATAAAACCACATAAAAAACACCTCGTTGAATCATCAACGAGGTGTTCGTCTGGTGGAGCTGAGCGGGCTCGAACCGCCGACCTCCTCGTTGCGAACGAGGCGCTCTCCCAGCTGAGCTACAGCCCCACGAAGCTTTCAATCAGCGACAGGAATTATTGTACACGGGTCCTCGGAGAAAGTCAAGCACCTTTTTCAGGTGAGTAGCTCATCTCAAAGGTCGCCCGCGTGAAATTCAGACTCCCCAATAAGAAGGTGGCCGATTTCCTACGGGCGACCTTTGAGCGCAGGCGTAGCAGGAGCGAGAGGTGCTCTTGGAACTTCTCGGCCGCTTTTTGGGGCAATTGCTTCATTTCTTAGCAACCCATGGCTCACAAATTCGGCGCTTTCCCGATCCATGCTCAGTCGAGATTCACTACAACAGCATGCGTTCCCATCCGAATAAACCTTCTGATTCCCCTTCGATCTTGGCCGTCACTTTATGAAAAAACCGGGCCATCTCCTCGATCGTGGGACGTTGCTCCGGATTGAAGGACAGGGTGCGCATGATCCAATCTTCCAGCTCTTCCGGCACATCCTCCCGAAACTGGCGGATGGGAGCAGGGGTAAGCGAAAATGCCGTTGGACTGTTGCCCGTAAACATCGTGTATGCCAATGCCCCGACCGTAAACGCATCATACGTATCTTCCCGCCGCTGACCATCCGCAGACGGTTGCGGATGAAGTCCTCCTTTGGGCAACAGCCCGACGGGGCCACCGTAGATGAAACGCACCGCCCCGCCCGGGGCCAAAAGAACATTTTGTGGATGAACCATGGTAAACTGATCTTGGTCATACAAGCGCAACAGATGACCAGTGATCCGTCGCAATATCCACATCGCCCGATCCAGCGGCAACGGTAACGTATGGTACAAATAGTGCGCGAGGAGCGTCCCCTCTAATTTTCGATATACTTGATACAGGACTCCATCTTCGATGAACACTTCCTGAACCGGGAAAAACGCATCTTCATCCCGCATGAGCAGTTTCTCAAAATCGCGACCGCTTTCCCCGTGAAAAGCGCGCGCATCCAACGCGTGAACAAACCGCGTTCGAACCGGTTCTCCCTCGGATACCGCCTCGTTTTTTTGTCGATATGCCGTGTAATAAAGAACCCCCTGTACAAAGGGGAATGCATCGATCACTTCATACGACTCCCGTATCCACTCACCTTTCTCTTTCATTCGCATTTGTTTCAATCACCTTTCTTGCCGGGGTCGTGTGAATGAAAAGGAAAACGTCTCAAAATATGTAAGTCTGGTTTTTGACGGCTTAACCGATACAGACATTTGCTTTCTTATTTTATCACGAACGGTTATTTCTGGACAGCCAAAACCCTTTCTTTTCTTCTTCTCTTTCTTGACCTTTGATGGTTTTCTATTTGTGCTTTCCATGATTTTCTTTCTCATCCATACCTGTGATCTAACTGAGGTGAAAGGTGTATTTTCTGAATAGATTGAAATGGATGAGGCCGCAAAAGGAGGCTTTTTCCATGGATGATCGCGCTGTCCGTGCGTGGGTGATGTATGACTGGGCCAATTCGGCGTTTGCCACCACCGTCATGGCAACGGTGATGCCGATCTTTTTTTCCGACGTCGCCGGCCACGATCTCGGTGCCACGAAAGCGACGGCTTATTGGGGGTACACCCAATCCATCGCTCTGGTCCTGATCGTCCTGCTCTCTCCGGTTTTGGGTGCGATCGCTGACGCCGGTCGGTTCAAGCGGAGATTTCTCCTTTGGTTCACCTGGATCGGGATTGCTTCGTCCCTGCTGATGGCCACGATCGAACCGGGTGAGTGGGTGTGGGCATCGATCTTAGTCATCTTCGGCACGTTGGGCTTTTCCGGCGGCAACGTGTTCTATGACGCGTTTCTCAGCGATGTGGTGTCCGAAAACGAACGCGACCGCATCTCCGCTCGCGGTTACGCTTTTGGCTATATCGGCGGCGGCATCCTGCTCGCCCTCAACCTGGCCATGATCACATTTCACAATATGTTGGGCATCACCGCCCTCGCTGCCACACAAGCATCCTTTTTCAGCGTCGGGATCTGGTGGTGGCTGTTTTCTCTTCCGCTGTTCCACCATGTGCACGACCGACCGCTGTCGGGATATCCATCGACACCGGCCAAACATCTCGCAGCGGAAGGGATCCGTACCGTGTGGAAGACCCTGCGCTCCCTGAACCGATATCCGGAAATGCTCAAATTTCTCATCGCATTCTGGCTCTTCAGCGACGGGATCAATACGATCATCAAGATGGCCACCATCTATGGACGGGAAATCGGGATCGGCCAGACGGATCTGATCGCTGCTCTCCTGATCACCCAGTTTGTGGGCATCCCCCTTACTCTGCTGTTCGGTCGATTAGCCGACCGATTCGGCCCGATGCCATCTCTGATCGGCTCACTGGTCATCTATTTGGTCATCGTGATGCTGGGTTATTTCATGACCACCGCACTTCATTTCTATTTACTCGCCATCCTTGTCGGGTGCGTGCAGGGCGGCAGTCAGGCGCTGTCCCGCTCCATCTTCAGCCGTCTCGTCCCCGTTCACAGGAACGCGGAATTCTTCGGCTTCTTCGGGTTATCCGGCAAGTTTGCAGCTGTTTTCGGCCCAGCTGTTTTCGGCTTGGTGGGGCAGTAGTTCGACTCGAGCCGGATGGGCATCCTATCCATCGCACTGTTTTTCTTGGTAGGCATCTTGTTGCTATTTGCGGTGGATCTGGAAAAAGGAACATCCGAAGCAAACGCCGCCGAACAGGAATCACCCGCCATTCCTGCGACAGAAGGCCCTTCGGCTCCACTGTGACTGCTCCACACGACTACAACACCAGAGGTACTCCCTTTCGTCACCATAGGCTTCTCCCTTTATCCGACGTGGCAACTCACATCCATCCACGATTGTTTCGTCCAAGCCTGGGTGATTTCGCACACGTAGTTGAGCGTATCTGGTGAATACTGAGCAAATGGTTTTCCGGCTGTTCATTAGGTATTTGCCATCATCCGCCTGTCAAGATGCTCAAGCACAAACGGCCATGCCTGTTCGTGCTGATTCCTCGACTCCTCATCTGGAAACCCCGCGTGCGTAAGACGTAGTAACGTGCCGTTACCGTGAGGCTCAAGTTCAACCGTAACAATCGTCTCAGCTCCCTTTGTTCCCTCAGCGCCGGTAACCCAAGTCATTTCGACGAGGCGATCGCGCTTGAGCCTGAGAAATCGACCATAATGGGGATGACGCTGTGCTTCACTATGTGTCTCAAATTTGTAGATTGTCTCAAAGAAGAAGACCGTGTTGACTTCTCCCTCCATTAACACTGATCCAGGCGCTGCAAACCAGCGATCGAACTGCTTCGTCCACGCTTGGAACAGTACGTCGGGCGCTGAATCCATCAGACGTTCCACTGTCAGAGAAAACGGTCTTGATGAAAGATCGGGTATACAAATAGGTTTTGTCATCAGATCCCTATCCTTTCCTTTAGTGACGTTTCAACATTTCAGGCGTCGCCGTATATCACCATTAAATTAAGGTCTCTCCCGATAACAAAAAAATGCTTCTCCTTGAACCCCTTCCACCTCCGACGCTCGCTATCATCCCAATCCTGAAGGGTTGGGTTTCCCGCTCGCTCTTTATAAAAACAACCAGGGGCCACCCCCTTTTGTCCGAAGGTGGCCCCTGGTGTTAACCATGCATATCCGTCACAATTGTCATCCCATCATCGAACGCCGCTTGGCTCCGTTTCCTTTGTTTTTCAAGAAGAAAGCCAATGCGATGGTGGCGATGGTGATCCACATCGTTACCCAAAACACGTCATCCATCGCCTGTACCATGGCGTGGGCCTGGATCTGTCCCATTAACAAGCCCAATGCGGATGCCTTGGCCTGGAACAGCGGCTGGCCCATCGAGATAAACATATTTTGGAGTTGCTGCAACGTCTCATTCGCCTGCGGCGAAAACAGCGAAAACTGCTCGGCCCCCACCGCTGTATGATACGCCTGGCGATGGGACAACAGCAACGTCGCCCATGCGATCCCGAACGAGGCGCTCACTTGGCGGAACGTATTGTTGATGGCCGTGGCCTGCCCCACTTTTTCGCTGGGCACTGCGTTCATCCCGGCCGTGGTCACGGGCATCATCAACAGGGAGACGCCGATGCCCCGAAGCACCATCCACCAGATAAGCGTCGCATGAGGCGTGTTCACATCGAGAAAATGGGTCAAATAGAGCGAGTACGCCGTCAGGCACAAACCGATTATTGCCGGCCAGCGTGCCCCGATCCGGTCAAACAGAAAGCCGGCGATCGGCATCATCAGCCCCGTCACCAACGCTTGAGGCAGCAGCAGCAATCCGGTGTCGATCGGAGACAATCCCGAGATATTCTGCAAAAACAGCGGGATCATGAACAGCGGCACAAACAGGGCGATGCTGGTGATGCTGACAATCGCCAGCGATACTGAGAAAGCGCCGTTGCGGATCAGTCTCAAATCCAGCATCGGCTGATCAATGTTCCACTCGATCAGGACGAACACGATCAGCGACACAATGGCCACCGACAAAAATCCGATCACTTCCGGATCGGTCCATCCTTTGTCCGGTACGATCCCCAATCCGTACAGCAAAGTGGAAAATCCCAACGTCGAGGTGAGAAATCCCCACAGGTCAAACCGTTGCCGGGTGCCGTGAGACAACTCCTTCAACAGAAACATCGCGAGGAAGAAGTCCAGGATGCCGATAGGTACGTTGATGTAGAAGATCAGCCGCCAATTGAGGTATTCCGTCAAATATCCGCTCAGCGTAGGCCCCACCGCGGGCGCGAACATGATGGCGATCCCGAAAAAGCCCATCGCCGTTCCGCGCCGTTCCGGCGGGAACATCCGGAAAATCATCGCCATCGACACCGGCATCAATGCCCCGCCGCCAAGACCCTGAATGATGCGAAACAGGATCATCGAGAGGTTATTCCAAGCCAATCCGCAAAGAAACGATCCGACGGTAAACAGGACCAGCGCCAGCATAAAGACACGCTTGTATCCGAACCGATCGCTGACAAATCCGGTAACAGGAACAAGCGTCCCCACCACCAGCGTGTATGCGGTGATCACCCACTGAATGTCGGACGTATCCACACCGAACTCCGTCATCATGCTGGGCAACGCCACGTTAACGATGCTCATGTCCAATACGGCCATGAAAACGGCGATGATCAGCACGACGGTTGCCGCTAACCGGTTTTCCACACCACCGTTTTCACGTTGCTCTGTCGGCGGGGTCGGGATGTGGTCAGCCATGTCAAACCCTCCTTTCCATCAGTGATCATGCCCAGATCATTTCTCAATTTTGACGTCCGCGTTCAACCCCGGGACCAATCGGGCACCAGCGTATCCATCCAACGAGATTTTGACCGGGATGCGTTGCACCACTTCCGTATAATTACCGCCGGTGTTGATGTTGGGCATCATCGAGAAAGTAGACTCGGTTCCCAGTCCGATCTGCTCCACTTTACCTGTAAACTTTTGATCCGGGAAGGCATCAATCGAGATTTTCACCGCATTCCCCTGTTTGACGTCCTGAATTTTGGTTTCGTCCACCTCAGCAACCACGTACAGGTGATTCAGATCCGTGGTCATCGCGAGCGGCGTACCCGCTGACACCAAATTACCCGTCTCAGATTTGGATTGGATCACGGTACCGGACTGAGGTGCAGTGACATTTACAGTTTGCGGCGCTTCACCCGGTTGCGTCGGCGACGCCTGAATCCGGGCCACCACATCCCCCTTGTTCACATACTGCCCCTCTTTCACTTTCCACTCCGTGATCTTCCCGGCAACGGGTGCGGTGATCATCGTCAGGTTTCCTTGCACCTTGGCATTATCCACCAAGACGTAATTTTGCACTTCATTCATGTAGTACAATGCAGCAGCACCACCGCCGAAGATGACGACAGCAAACACAATCATAATGGCGATCATCTTTTTCATCCGAAAATCCCTCCTTACTCACAATTGGTTGACCATTTTTTCCAGGAGACGAAGGAACTCCTGTTCTTCCTTCGGGGTCAATGTGCTCAACATCTTCTCCCATACCCGGTGCCGCTTCTCCACCAACCGCAGGATGAGCGACCGCCCCTTCTCGGTCAACTCCACCCACACGATGCGTCGATCTTCCTTATCCCGTGAACGAACGATGAGCCCCTCTTTCTCCAAACGGTTCAGCGCGAGGGTGGTCGCACCCGAGGAGAGATTCACTTCCTGCGCCAAATCATTTACCTTGCACTTCTTCATCCGCAACAAACTGTTTAACAGCAGAAATTTCTGCGGCGTAATCTCATCCTCCAACGCGGCATCGAAGGAACGGGCCATACGCAGCAACATTTTGCTCAACCGCTCCATACTCGGTCTATCTTTTGAATCCATTCGCACACATCACCCCGTAAATCTCTTTCCACAAAAACATCTTTATTATAAAGAGATTAACCATATAAAACAATCCCCTTTTTCGCTTCTACATTTTTCTTTTCCGACTCGCGGCTGTTATGGGAACCCTTTCCCCAATCAATCCCCACATGGTGAAGTCACTCTCCAGGTAAAGAGTTCCCTCTATGGACAACTTTCATCGTTTCGACTACATTCAACGCTCCCTTTCAACATTAAAAAGGCTTGACAACGGTGCGTCATAGCTTGATGACGCATAGTTGCCAAGCCTTTCACCTTCATCTTATGATGGGACCGTAAAACCTGCACGAACGAGGTGATCCCATGAGCCAACCCCCTACTTCTCCACGCGTCCTGATCACAGGTGCTTCCGGCGGAATCGGCTATGAGCTGGCCAAACGCTTCGCCCGAGATGGCCACGATCTGATCCTGGTGGCACGCAGTGAAGACAAGTTACGGCAGTTGGCGGAAGAATTATCCCGGACACATGGGGTAAAAGCCGACGTGGTTCCCCAAGATCTGGCCGATCCGTCCGGACCGGATGCAGTTATACGGTCGGTAAGGGAGCAAGGCTGGAACGTGGAGATCCTGGTCAACAATGCCGGCTTTGGTTTGTACGGGTTTTTCGCGGAAACCGATTGGCAAAAGGAAATGGACATGATTCAGGTCAATATCACGGCCCTGACCCATCTGACCAAACATTTCCTTCCGGATATGATCCAACGGGGACGGGGCAAAATCCTGAATGTCGCCTCCACCGCCTCATTTCAACCAGGGCCATTGATGGCCGTCTATTACGCGACCAAAGCGTACGTACTCTCCTTCTCCGAAGCGATCGCCAACGAGTTGAAAGGGACCGGCGTCACCGTCACCGCACTCTGTCCGGGACCGACCGAGACCGGATTCATCACCCGCGCCAATCTGGAGCAGTCCAAGCTGTTCCGCATTAACAAAGTGATGGATCCCGCTACCGTTGCCGAAATCGGCTACCGCGGATTAATGCGGGGTGATCGAATCGTCATCCCCGGTCTGCATAACTGGTTACTGGCCCAATCCGTTCGCTTCCTGCCGCGAAAAGCCGTCACAGCCGTTGTGCGCAAAATCTCCGAACGTGCAGAGTAGAATGAACGCCATATGAAGCAAAAAGACGCTGATCATTCCACTTTTGCCCGCTGGCTAAAGTCAGCTTTACTATAGTAGGAATGATCAGCGTCCGTTTAACTGGTAAAACCGTTTTGATCGGGTGTACTTTTT
The DNA here is from genome assembly GCF_018326425.1 of Polycladomyces abyssicola. NCBI lineage: Bacteria > Bacillati > Bacillota > Bacilli > Caryophanales > Thermoactinomycetaceae > Polycladomyces > Polycladomyces abyssicola. Next base: position 135,337 of record NZ_AP024601.1, on the reverse strand, counting down.
CCCTATTTCCCGAAAAAGAAATCCACTACTTCCGCCAGGGTAGGGGAAGTTTTCCGGTAAAACTCGGAGTACCCACACCCTACACAGGAAACGACCAAAAACTCGCGGTTCTGCACATCAAAAAACCGACTCAATCCAGAACCCGTCACGGCAATCCGGTCCGTCTTTACTTCCCGGCACCCGCATTTGGGACAACCGTTGGGGCGTGTTTGTTTATCTTCTTCCATTGGCGCTTCACCCACTTCGTTACTGGGACTGTTTTTGCAATACCCTGTCTTGCTCTTGATTTTGCTTCTCCAAAATGGCATCCTGCATCTCATCTTGATGTTTCAGGACCTGCTCTTTCAATTGATTACCCTCATCAAAAATATAATCGCCCAACAGGTTACTGCGCTGTGAGATCATATCCCCCAAATCCGAAATGAATCCCCGTTTGCTGTCTAAATAATTCTTTGCGTCCCACAATCGATTGATCTCCTGGGTCTTCGAATCGTAAAATTCGTTTTCTACCTTGGTCAACTCGTCATATTTCCGGTTTCCTTCTTTTGTCACTTTGTCGTAGTTTTCGTTCCCCCATCTGGTCCACTCATCATACAGCCGGTTGTACTCCGCATCAAACGCCTCTTCCAACTCCGTTTGGTTGTCCACCGTGGCAAACGTGCCGCCACCTGCGTCCGATACCGCCTTCAGCGCGCGTTGCCCTGAATCGTCCACATCGAAGCCGATAATGTTGACCACGGCCTGGATGTTGGATGCGTGCAACGCCTGCGCGGCCGCTACGGGATCACCGCCGCAGGTTTCCACGCCGTCACTCACCACGTAGACGATGTTGGTCGCTCCTTCACCGCCGCGGCTCACCAAATCCCGCTGGGCATCCTGAATCACCTTGGCGAGCGGGGTCCAACCGCCCGGTTTCAGTCCGTTCAGCGCTTGCTGCAAACGCCTCTCCTCATACCGGCTGGAGGAATAAATCACCTCGCTGCTTTGGCAGGAAAGCGCCTTGTCCTTGGGCTGGTTGGTTCCTTTATGTCCGTAGACACGAAGTGAGACGTTCGCTCCTTCCGGAAATTTGGCAGCAAACTCCTTCACCGCTTTTTTGGCCAAATCCAATTTGACACCGCCTGGCACCTTCCCTGCCATACTTCCGCTGTCGTCCAACAGAATGACCACATTCATCCTTTTTCCCTCAGGCAGGGCTGCCAGCTTTGCCTCTTTGGGCATGGGGGTCGTTTTCGTCTCGATGTAAGCTTTGAAGTTGTCGTATTTTTTCACATAAGGACGGTAATCATTGGCCAAGAGTGCGATGAGTTTGTCATAGATCTCCTCCGGCGACGCGTTGGAAGGGATTTTGTCCAGCTCTTTTTCCACCTTGGCCCGATCATAACGATCGTCACCGTATTTCCCCGGGCCCACCAACGCCATGGCGCGGGCATCCCCTCTTTTTAACAGCTCCGACGGTTTCACCGACAGATCCATCATCGGCTGCGCTTTCGGCTTCGGCGTTTGTTCCTGTTTGAGCGCCGGTTTGTCCGCCCCCAGCGGGAGTGTACATCCACCCGCCAGTACCAGCACCACAATCCAGGTCCACCATTTTCCGAACCGCACGGTTTCCTCACTCCCTTGGTCAAGCTGCCCGAATCTCAAACAACAACTTCCAAAGTTCGACAATTTTGATTGTATGCTTTTACTATTTTACAAGAAAACCCTCGTTTTTGGTTGAAAAAATAGAATTACCGAAATGATAGACCAAAAGAAGTAGACAGAATCCGACAAAAATAGTCCCCGAATCATGTCGAAAGGGGTTGACGGGCAGCGGAAAATATTGATAAAAATAGAACGATTGATACAGTTATCGAGGTGATGGCATCCAGTGAAACGTTTGTGGCTCGTCCTTATGATTTCTGTCATGGCGATCTTCTCCACCGGTTGCTCCACCGTGATCTCTTTGGCTCAACAGGTGATTCAGGCCCAACAACAAGCCAAGCAACAGCCGGTAGCCAAAAAGGAGCAGGACAAGCCCAAAAAAGAGCAGGCACAACAACAGAATGAGGACGACTTGTCCGACATCGCCCAGGCGCCCAACAACCAAGACGATGATCCCTCTCTCGACTCCGATGATTCGTCCGGCCAAGAGGATCCGGAAGATAAAAACATCCAAGTAGACGGGCGTACTTGGACACCGGTTGACGTTCACGCACAAAACGACGGCAATGTGCGGGTCCTGTACGTGCCGGAAGGGCAATCGGCGGACGACTGGACGGAAGCGATCACCATCGACGTTCACAAAGGTCTCCAAAACCAAGCAACCGTCAACGACTACGCCATGGAAATGCGCAAGTCGATCAACGAACAAGTCCGCGACGGCAAGGTCACCTGGCGTACGCTATCCAAACAACAGGACGATCTGATGTACGAATTCGTTATTGAAAACGACGGCTACCAAGACAACCAGCATGAGATCAGCCGTGTAGTGGCCACGGATGAAGAAATTATCGTTCTCCACTATACCAACAAACTGAGTGTGCCGATGTCGGAAGACGAGCGGCAAAAATGGATCCAGATCCTGCAGGAAGAAGATCCGAGCAGCGACTCGTCCGACGACTCATCCGACGACCCCTCGGACGGTTCGACCACGGACGATTCGTCCGACTCCGATAGCAGCGATACGTTGTAAGTCATATGAAAAACCCGTTGCCCATGGGGGTAACGGGTTTTCTTCATTATGTTTGGTTCGGATTTCTAACATACTGACCATCATCCCACACTTCTTTAAAGTCAAATCCCATTCACACCGAGCGTACCTCGCCTTTTTATTCAAAAACCTCAATCTTGCGGGAAACAGACATAATTTAGATTTTTATCGTAATATTTTTTAGCTTAATATTCCTCCCATTGAAGCTCTGGATTTCGTTGACCGGTTTTATAAAAATACTCAAACGCTTTAATAACATCTTCTTGTTTTACACAGTATTTAGCTGGTTGCACATCTGATACTTGAATAGTTAATTCATATTCCTTATCCTCTGGTTCTTCTGGATTGATTAAATAATACCCTGAACCATCTTCCTCATTAAAATACTCCACTTTGTATCTCCTTTCACCATCTATCAAATCTCCTCCACCACATAATAGAGAAGCGCCTTCACCATTTAGAGGATCTAATGAAAAATTGGTCAGCTTTTTACCATCCATTTGTTTTATTACCTCATAAACCCGTTCCCATGTTGGTAATGTTTCTACATAATCAATACGTTCTAAACACAACTCCCATTTCATATTATCCCTTCTCTCATTTATTTTCAGTTGGATACGGGGTATTTAAGATTTTCTTTGGATTATTCGGATCCCTATAGAATCTTACATAATGCATTTTCCCACCTTCAAGATAATACAAATCTAATTCATCCAAACCTACAGCTCTCATTAATGGTTTAATACCGCTTCTTTTACAAAAACCACAAGGCACTTTATCGACATATAATACTGCCTTCCCCCCTGTTATCCCTTTTTGCTGTCTGTATAGTAAAGCTTGGTAAAAAGCCATACCTTCTGCATGTCCTGCTGATTCACTATTGGTACCTAATAATTTTCTTATTTTATCATACTCTTCTTTACTTTTAAAGTTTGGTTCAACGCCGGGGGCTTTTTGCTTCCACTTCCCATTCTTACTCCAATATTCTCGACCATCCATTCTTAACACAGCTACTGTCCATTTATCATTATCCCCAGTTCTTGGAGGGATATTGAAGTGTTTTCTAACAATATTAAATTGACCTAGATCAACCGGTGGCCTTTTTACACCACCAACAATATTTGGATCTACATCATTTGTTGCATTTATTTTTCCTGTATTTTCTTCACCTATAGATGCAAACCTCTGCAACCACTGCCCAAATGATGTATCACCAATGGTTTTAGGACTTGCTGATAAGGATCCATCCGCAAAAACTTGGTAAACCGGTGAAGGGAGAGGAATTTTGTTGAATGCTGAAACTAACTGAGGCGTTGAATGAACACCGAATAATACCGCAAAGCCAAGAAGGGCACTCTTACCCGCTTTTCCCCAGTCGATCTTCCGGTTTTTCAACCAATCATACAGTGCACTATCCGTAAAAGCAGATACACTACCACTCAATAAATTAGGGATAGCTCTACCAAACCATGAACCAAATGTGTCTACAGCCCAAACACCGAATCTGGAACGGGCTAGCATACCCGCGACCAATCTAAAAATCCCCGCTGATGCAGCCCCTGATATACCTCCTGTAAAAACATCTCCGGTGAAAAGCGTTCCCAGCAGTCCTCCAATTCCCAATTCCCCAGCTCCGGCACCAATCCCGCCTGCAGCCAAACCTACTTCGCCCACACCGGACATAAATGCCGCTATAACCCCGATGGCAATCAGGATTGAAAGAATGGGATGTTCTTTTATCGATTCCCAAAGCTTGGTTCCATATTCCTCAACTTTTCCCCATATGTTACCCGCTACCTGAGATATGCCATCCCAAAGCTCTCCTAACCTGTTTTTTAATTTTTTTAATCCTCCTTTTAATCGATCCGACAACCCTCCCCCCCCATTCTCATTCACCTTAGTCTCCTCAGGATTGACAGTTGGAGGTTTAATGGAAGGAGCTTTGGGAGGAGAAGGTGGTGTAAAACTTGGCGGCTTAATTTTCGGTGGATGAATATCAGGAGGATTGATATTTGCATAGGCTACACTATGTAACGAGAAAACACCTAGTAAAACGAATAAAAGGGTAATTATGTAAATTCTAATCCCTTTTTTCATTGCCAGCCTCCATTATTGTATTGTATTTTAACTTAATTAATTTATTTCAATAAATAGTTATCACAAAAAACCTTCATAAAGATGGGTTAACTATTGATCAGTATACTTGGGGAATGTTTAATCGGCTTCTTGGGTGACCCTTTTCAAGATGAAAAAGGCCACCCTTTTACAGACCTGACTTACTGTAATTACTTGTTATGAAACCTCATTCACATAATAATACGTTATCGTGAATGCCATTAAGGGAATGAATAATATATTAATTAAATTTTGTATCATCGAAACTGTAGGTAAAGTAAATGATAAATAAATTGACCCGTACAAGGCACCGATACTGATTACCCACTCAACCAATCCAAATATGAAAATAAAGCCCAACAGACCCCAAAAATGCTGTTTTCCAAAATAGTACGCTTCCTTCAAAGCAGCCGTCCACTTTCTATTTTCAATCACCACAACATATGGAAAGCAGAAGAACAATATGGCTAAAATCACACCAGGGATTACAAGCAAAAGCATCCCAAATATAATGAGTAATCCGTAGAGAATACCCTTCATATAAACGGGAAATGCAATTTCCAGTGTACGACCATATATTTCTCCAAATTTAGCATCATGATGGTTTGCTTCTTGGTATGCCATATAGATAAAGGGAATTTGAGAGAGTGGGATCAATATTAAAGTAAAAAAGGTGTTAAACAAATTAGCCATCGGGTAAAATCGATCGCCTGCTATACTAAAATAGATATAAAAATAATTTGCTACTACATTATGAAAAACTTGAAGCGGTAGAATGAACGTAATACCCAATAATAGAATCACAAAAAAACGCCTTCTATATAAATAGAATGCATCCTTATATACCCCTATCATCTAAAGCACCTCTTATCTCGGATTTCTCGCTACCTTCTCAATTTCTTTTTCATAACCCTCAAAGTCAAGTAATGTATTATTTCTTTCCATCATTTCAGTAAGGATCCTCATGCTTTCCCTATCCTCGGAATCCATCTTATCCTCATTCAACATGCGTTTGTGGTGGTAATATAGTAACATTAATTTTACCCAAGCATAGAGATTGAAAGGATGAATATTGCTTGCTAGAAATCTAAGTAACTTTACCCTGCAAGGGTAACTTTGGATTTGGGATTGGTTTTGAAAATAACTTGCCTTTAACATAATATCTGTATACATGGTTGTTTTATGGTACATCTGCTCATCTACTATCTCTGACTCAAGTAATTCTTTCCTGATTTTTTTTCCAACCAAATAAGCTTCCTTTATTTGATATTGCTTTTCAATGTTCAATTTAGCTACTTCTAAAAACTGATTGAAGCAACCCTCAATTTCACGGTCCATTTTTTCTTCTAATTTTGATCTGAAATATTCCAATATCTTGATAACACTCTTAAAACCCCAAATCGTTAAGCCTTTCGACCATTTCCATCCAACGTTTACTAGAGTTTGTACTTGGTTATTTACCCTATTCCCCAAGATAAAAGCATATTCAACTTCTTGAAACCTAGGTACCTTACCATCCTTCGTTATTATAATTTGTCCAGATGGCAAATATTCTACCAAGTAATACTTTTGGCCATTTAAGACTATCATAGCAGGAAATACTTCGATTGACTCATTTCCTTTTTTATATTTGTGTATGGCATCTAGCACATGTTGAGGCAAATCTTTCACTTCAATCATATAACATCCATCCTTTGAACCAGGGCTGTAACAGCCCTGGTTTTTTATCCGAATAGACCTTTAATAAAACTTTTCCCTCTATTCCACAATTCTTTCCCTTTATTCAATAATTTTTTCGCTCCTTTTTTGAAGTTGGTAGCATTCGCTTTATACGTACCAACAGCCCATAACACTGTTCCACCGATGGCCAACGCTGCACCTGCTGGAGGACAAGCTACAGCTACCCAAGGGGCTGCAGAGGTTAAAACGTCCCCAAAATTGGACAACGCCGACCATCCTTTACTTGCATCACCCGTATGTCCCCATTGATATAAGTTTTTAACCATATCAACAGTTGCAACCCCACCATTTATTATACTTAAAGCAGGCGTAAACTTTGCCAGGGGCTTAGGTACTTTAGTGATTGCATTAAGAAACTTCATCATTCCGCCATTTTTAAGATTGCCAAAACCACCTACACTTTTAAGATTTTTAATGGCCTGAAGTATTTCCTTTGGTGATTTAAAATACGAACCGATATTCCAAATCTTTTTCCCTGCTTCAGTTAAGTTTGAGAGCAAAAATTGATACGAGTCTTTTGGGGGAGGTACTACAGTGCTTGTACCACTATAAAGGCTATACCCATATGTAAGGGTTCCCCATATTACATCCTTGGGTTGGGGGTTTCCTCCATTTTTTTCAAAAATACTATCCATAGTTTCAAGAAAACCACCCAAAGCTATTTTGAGAGTATACTTCATAACATCCCATGGATGCACATTTGGTGGTTGTCCCTCTGTACCCGGAGTCGGATTTGATCCATTGCCATGGTTCGAATCTTGTGGATTAACTTCTGGATTCGTTACTTCCGGTGGTGTAAACGTTGGGGCCTTAATGTCCGGTGGCGTAATTTCAGGTGGATGAATTTCCGGTCCTGCTGCTAATGCCGTTAACGGAAATAAATTCATCAATAATATAATAGATAACATTAATACTGCCAAGTTTCTCTGGGAAGATCTTCTCATAAGTTCACCAACCCGTCATTGTTATAAGCTCAATCGATCACCGGGGCTTGAGCTGAATCCGAATAGGAGATCGACTGTGATTTTAGGAATAACAGGCGGATTTCTGTAGTTGCGGTCACCATAGCTTGATCATCATTAATACTCACGTTTACTTTGCTGAGATTATAGTTTGCAGAACTGCCAAAGGATGAATAGGCTTGTTGTCTTGCTTTATTTACATCCCCAGTCACTGCCGCCACTCTGACAGCATCTCTTAATGCGGATTCCGTCTGAATAACTGCCAAACCTGCCAATGCCACCTGCCAAAGGAACAGTGCCATGAAGATAAAGAGAGGGATCAAAAAGACAAACTCTATGGTTACCGATCCTTTTCTTGCTTTGAGAGCTTTGAAAAGCACATTGGCTTTCACTGAACTTCCCTCCGTTAAAAGGTAATCTCTCGTTTGGGAAGCAATTTTAAAAACTCACGTTTCGGCCCCATCCCTGATCCTTGAATATAGGTATCTTGGAAAAAGTCCTGAAAAATCGGTGGCCGATACTTAACTCTGGCTCGGACTTCGATTCTCCCTCCCTCCACTGGATAGATGATCTTCCCGTGAGCATCCCCGCCATTTTTTTGAACATAGTAGCGAACAGCTTCCACCATCTCTTGTTCCTTTTGTTTTAATATCTGATCCGCTAAATTTGCCAACAGCTGTTGATCCACCTTGGACAGCATTTCTTGAATCTTCTCGTTCCCCAATCTATCTGTTGCACCAGGTATGGTGACAGGTCCTTGTGCCGGCAAGGGGAGTTTGGGAAGTATCCATTCATCGAGTTTCTTGGTAGCGGCAATACTTCCCGCATCCGCTGCTACTTCGGCAGATGAATGCGACATTTTCACCATAAACATACTGCCAAAAAACAGCCCAATCATCAGGAAGGCGGGCAACAACATCAACCACATCGTTGTTGCCCCACCTTTTTTATTTCCAAGTACCTTTAACATGGTACTCCCCCACTTAAATCATTTTAATTTATTTCGCTCCTCTTGTTCTTTTTTATTTATATCCTCGATCGTCTTTGCTTCATTGCTGTTTATAGCAGTTTCGATGTTCTTGTTCCTATCTACAATGTATTTTTTGATCAATTCAAACCGCTGAACAATCATGGTTTTTAATGCATCTTCATTTTCGATTTTTCCATTTTCCACTAGAATATCTTTTAGTGAGTGCAAATGATCATTTTCCCGAGAGTTCATATCATGAAAACTAAATACAATTTCTTTAAGATTATTCCATTTAGAGATTGATTTGTCCGTAACGTCTTTCCAACTATTAAGTGACCACTCGCGCCATTCTTCATCCAATCGAGCTTTTTCCCTCTCAAAATAGGATCTTAGATCCTCTTGATTATTCACCGTTTGATAGGAACCCCCACCCGCTTCGGCGACTGCTTTTAATGCTTTCTGTCCTGCATCATCCACATCAAAACCAATAATGTTGACCACTGCCTTGATGTTGGAGTTATGCAGGTTTTTGGCTTCCTGAACAGGGTTTCCTCCACACGTTTCCACCCCGTCACTTACAACATAGATAATGTTTTGGATTCCTTCTCCCTGTTGTTTAGCCAAATCATTTTGTGCGGATTTGATCGAAGCCGCCAACGGTGTCCACCCAGCTGGTTTTAAATTGGCGATTGATTGTTGGAAGCGACTGGCATCATATTTTTGAAGCGGGTAAAGGATTTCACTGCTGCTGCATGAAATGGCCTTATCTTTTTCACTGTTTGTACCTTTATTACCGTAAACACGAACTGCAACATTAGCCCCTTCCGGTAAATTGGCCGCAAATTGTTGGACTGCTTGCTTGGCTAGATCCATTTTTGTTTGTCCCTGAACCTGACCGGCCATGCTTCCACTGCTATCTATGAGGATTTCCACATTCATCTTGGTAAGTGGTTGTCCATTGGGTGCTTTAATGCTGCCGGGTTGTTTAATATCGGATTTTATCGTTGGGTCCAGGTTGTCGAGCTTTTTTACTTGTGAAGCGTAATCTTCCGCTACCAAAGGAACGATGCGGTTATATGCCTCTTGGGCCGACATGTTGTTCGGCCATAATTGGATGATCTTTTTCAGTTGGTTTTCATCAAAGTGGTCCCCGGAAAATTTTCCTGGTTTTTGCTTGAGAATACCCTGGATATCTGTCGCAACAGCAGGGGATTTATTGGATTCTTTGGCTTGGGTGTTTTTATGTACATTATTTGTTTGGGAGCAGCCACTAAACAGGAGCGAAGTAAAAATCACCCCAATAAAAAGTTTTTTCAATGTGCACTTCATGATTTGTTTCCTCCTAAAAGAACTGTTTTGGGATTGTTGCTCAACAATCCCAAAACAGTTGTTAAGTGGGGCCTTAGATAATTAAGAGTTTTTAACAAATTCCTCGATCTTTTTTCGGAGTGCTTCCGCCAAATCATCAGTTGCAACTGATTTCAACAAAGCAGCAATGGCAATAACTCCAGCTACCAGGAACACATACTCTACTGTTTGGGAACCTTTACGATTTGAAAAGGCTTTTTTGTACGCGAGATAACCTTTGATGAATCCCTTGTTAATGGCTTCCATCATTTTGTTCATTCACAATACCTCCCTTAATGAATGAATAAGACTAATGTATCAAGTTGCCAAGATATGAAACCTTCCTTCCGGTCATCACCTCCTATGCATTTACATTTTTAACGGGCTGTTGGGGCTAATCACATACTGGAGGATGATCACACCTAAGATCAGGATCATTACGGAAGGAGCAATGAGAGCACCACCGACGATCGTGATTTTGGGTCCTGCTTTCCCTGCTGCTTCTTTCGCCCTTTCCGCCCGCATACGACGCATTTCATCAGCCTGCTCCATAAAGGTGCTGGCGATGGGAGTCCCCAGGTTATGAGCTTGAATCAATGATTGAATTAGCCCTTCCAACTCCGGAGAAGCCGTTCGGCGTAAAAGGGAACGGTAAGCCACTTCTCTTTGCACACCAAACTTGATCTCATGATTGAGACGGGCAAACTCCTCACTCAAAGGACCTTTGGTAGTCTCCACGTAGTAGGCTAAAGCAGAGTCCAAGCTCATCCCTGCTTGGAGAGTAATACTCATCATATCCAAGAAATCGGGTAGGTCCATCCGAATTTGCTCTTGACGACTTTTTGCCAGTTGTTTAATCCCCAAAACGGGAATCAAATACCCCACTAAAGGCAGTGCAGCAATCAATACAACGGCTAAAGGTAAACCCAACAAATAATATGGCAATGCAATTAGTAATCCTGCCAACAGTCCTACAATCTTCGCGCCCTGCAACCGTTCCACTGTTAAGTCAAAGGGATATCCCGCTTTGATGAGGGCATCCTCCAACACAAGCGGATCACTCAAAAATTGAATTTTTTCCCCCATCGCGGAAAACCGATCAAACCATTGATTCAAACTGTCCATCCACGATTTTTTTTTCGTAAAAACAGTGTTGGGCAAGTGATAAGATTCTAGGTGATCCAATACTTCTTGTTGCTTCTTTCGATATGAATAGTAATGATAGCTTGCCGCTACCCAACATACCCATGATGTAAAGACTAGCAAAACCAACGTGCTATCCATGTCAGCACCTTCTTATACTCGTATATCCGCAATCTTCCTTACCACCAAAACCCCGATGACTTGAAGAACTACAAAAATCACCAATACGATGATTCCAAAGGGGTGTGTAAACAGCTGATCAAATCCTTCCATCATCTTGCTTAGGACAAACACAACCAATAGAGAGACAACGGGCAACATATAAGCGGAGTAACGCGATTGTGCAGTCGCCGCTTGAATCGTTTGATGAATGATTTTTCTTTCTTCCATTGTCCGTGCCATTTCACTTAAAACCCGAGCCAAATCTCCACCGGCTCTCCTTTGGATGATAAGGGCATTGACAAACACTTGCATATCCTTGCTGTTAACCCGATTCAACAGATCTTTTAATGCCCCTTCCAGATCTCTACCCAACTGAACTTCCCGCACCACAATGGACAGTTCGTTTTTAATCGGAGGAGGCAACTCCTTAACCACCAATTCCAAACCTTGAGGGATGGAAAGTCCTGCTCTGGCAGCACTGCTCAGCAATCGACAAGCCTCTGACAATTGTCCATCGATTCTCTGGACGTAAATTTTTCTTCTGGATCGGAGAAAAAGTTTTGATCCAAAAGGCGCCGCGGCCATTGCTAAGGAGATGCTGATGAAAGTAGGTGCACCAAATACCATCTTCAATGCAAATGCAACAATCCCCGCACCCAAGAGTACGACTAGGCTGTATTCCGCTGGACGCAAGGGAATACTGGCCTTCTCCAGTTCAGGCTCCAATTTCTTCATCATCTCAAGCCGGTCCAGTTTTTCCACCAATTCATCAGACCAGCTTTTTGTCACCGTTTGTTGGGACAGCCATTTGGAGATCCGGTTCGATATTTCACCCCGTTCGCCACGAAGCGTGATAAACGAATAAAATGCTAATAGAGCAAAAAATACGGAACCTCCCCCGAACAGCGCAATCATCATTGCATGTCACCCCTGACAGGGCGAAAGATCTTCGGATCAACTGGTACGCCATATGCTTTCAGACGGGGTAAACACTTGGGAAGAATCCCTGTTGGTGAGAAATATCCTACCACAGTTCCATCTTCCTTCACCCCGGTTTGGTTGAATCGGAAGATTTCCTTCATCTCAAAGTGACCCTGATCATCTTTTTGAATTTCGGCAATGGACAACATTTTCCGTTGTCCGTCAGGCAGACGTCCGATTTGAATAATAAAATCAACTGCCCCCACGATATATTCGCGAATGATAGCGGCAGGTAGATCAAGGCTGGACATCATCACCATACCTTCCAACCGCCTCATGGCATCATCGGGTGAGTTGGCATGGATTGTGGTAAGTGAACCTTCATGCCCTGTGTTCATGGCTTGAAGCATATCAAATGCCTCCGCCCCCCGCACCTCACCGACGATGATCCGGTCGGGACGCATCCGGAGAGCATTTCGGACCAATTGACGAATGGTGATTTCCCCTTTTCCCTCCACGTTGGCAGGACGGGCTTCCATCCCGGCCACATGTCCATGGGGGATGCGGAGCTCAGCCATATCCTCGATGGTAATGATCCGCTCATTCTCAGGGATGAAACAGGCCAATGCGTTCAACAAAGTCGTTTTCCCACTGCCCGTTCCCCCCGAAATAATCAGATTGAGTTTTGCCCGTACCAGACTCGTCAGAAATTGGGCCATATCCGGTGTTAAACTTCCAAATCGAATGAGGTCGTCCATCCTGATCGGGTCTTTTCGGAATTTACGGATCGATAATAGTGAACCCTTCAGTGCGATAGGTGGAATAACAGCATTCACACGCGAACCGTCAGGTAAACGGGCATCCACCATGGGTGAGCTCACGTCGATACGACGCCCGATCGGTGCCACAATCCGGTCAATCACATGTCGAAGTGCTTCTTCATCCCGGAATTTGATGTCTGTTTTGTGAAGCTTTCCGTTTTTCTCGTAGTAAACTTCCTCAGGTCCATTCACCACGATTTCCGTGATCTCTTCGTCCATCAATAATGGTTCCAACGGACCATAACCCACTGATTCGTCAATGATTTTGCTGATTAAACGATCACGTTCTTGCCGGGTGATCACCACTTGTTCATCCGCAAGGTAGCGACCAACAATCCTGTCTAAAGTGATCCTCAGCTCATTGGAGGGTAATTGTGTTAATTTTTCAAGATCTGTCTCCCTTAACAAACGGGCTTTAAAATGCTGAGCCAATTGATCAATCCGGTTTTGATTGATTGAAGACAACGATTGTGCTTGATTGGAGCGGCGACGTGTCTTTTGAGGACGGTTTTGAATCCGATCGAATAACGCCAACCGTCACACCCCCTTTTTTAGGCTGTTTTTCCGGCTTGTTGAGAAAGTAGTCTCTTGGCTATCTTCTGAATGTCTCTGGCGAAAACCGAAAGCCCCCGCTCTCTTCTGGAAGTGCGCAACGGTGTTCCGCGGTTAATCATTTGTTGCAGTCTTTTCGTATCTTCATGAATTTCTCCAATAACTGGATAGGGGAAATGTTGTTGGACAGTTTTTGCATTAAGCTCATAATCCCTGCTTATCCGGTTGAGAATCACTTCCAGCCGATCACTTGTATCCACGCCGATTTTGCCAAATAGATCAAGCACCCTCCCAAAAATTCTCATAGAAACCGAATCAGGATTCATCACATAAAACAACTTATCTGACTCTTCCAATGCGGTGAAGGTAAGGGTACTCATTTCCGTAGGCAAATCCACCAGAATGTAGTCGTAGTAAAGGCGAGCGGCACGCAACAACCGCTCAACATGATCTTCCGTCACTTGATCAGCTATTTCGGCATCAGCGGGACTGGTTAAAACCTCTACTTGTGAATACGGCTCTACCACTGTAACGTTCCGGATATGGTTATCATTCAGCTCTTCCAATACCGGTGTTAGATCATAGATTGACCGATCGCTCTCGATGTTGAGATAACTCTCCAATCCTCCGTACTGCAAATTCAAATCGACCAACAACACACCTGAGGTGGAATCGAGTTGCAATGTTTGGGCCAATGTGGAGGATATCAAACTCCGTCCACATCCCCCTTTGCCACTGTAAAAAGAAATGATTTGCCCGCGCCCCCAGGTGAAACTCGCACTGGCCTCCGATCGATACTCCTTCGCCTGATGGGCTTTTACCGCTCTGCTTAAAACATCCTCCAAGGCGGTAATTTCATCCGGTAAAAACAGTACATCAAATGCCCCTGCTCTACTCACATCACGGGTTCGAACCGGGTCACGACGTTCCGTTAAATAAATGATAAATACATCCGACACTTCCCTGGAAATATAGGGAATCAACTGTATTCCTGAACCGTCCTTCATCTCATGCAGTAAAACGATATCCGGTTGTAAACGGGCAATCTCACGTCTTACTTCACTGGGATGAATATGTAAAAACTGCGGGAACTGATTTCCGACTCGTGATTGGATATCTTCTGCTTGTGCCGGTTCTTCCGTCACGACCAACAGCTTAATTTCCGCACTCATTGTAAACTTTGCCTCCAAAGGGATAGTCTATTATTGCGTCTCTTTCTTAGAGGGCTTTTTATTATTCCGAACATCATTAGAGGGTGCACCCTTTTTATTGGATGCTAAATTTTGACCCTTGGATTTGTCCTTTTCATTATCATCGTAAGTTTGCTTGTTGTCCGACACTGAGCCTCCTACCTGGGGAGCCTTCAATACACGTATGGACTGAGCAAAATTCTCGTATTTAATCAGATTGACAGCATCGTTGAATTCCAGTTCCAGCCATATTGCCTTGCCATCGGAGGATACCATGACAACCGGCTTGTCAAGTAGCAAAGGTTTTGTATCCACCTCATCTTGTCCATTTTTCTGAGTCGTAACTATCACATCTACACGATCATTTACCGAGAGTGGTTGATCAAAGAAAATTCGCTCCGAGGTTGTTAATGCTACTAAACGCTTATCTCCCGAGGACGTATCATTTATTGGTTTCAAGATGTTGGTTGTAAGTGGTTCACCCTTTTTCATCGGTACAATGGTAACAAGATGATCGATTGGATATTGGTAACCACCATTGATTGGAATGGCGTTCAAGTTATTGACTATTGATCCCATAGCATACTTTCTTGGAACTGGAACTTGCGTGAAATCACTCGGTTTCAAAGGTTGACGGGCTGTGATCGGTTTAGCGGCCACATACATCGATATCGTTTGACCGTAATCAGCCTCCAATTCATTTTGTTTTTGCAAAAACATAAAACCTGCAATGGCAGCCAAAACCACGGAAATAACGGTAAAAATAATGGCTCTGCGTTTTGCATCTTGCATGTTGGGTCAACACCTGCTTATTGTAAGATGGGAAAAGTGTTGGTGGATGAAACTAGAATTATTACAATATGCTATTGCTAGACAATATAATAGCAACTCTTTCCACCTATGACAATACTCATTTTTTCATAACTCTCTTTTTTTCGACATAGTTTGCCTTTTCCATCGGGAAAAAACGACATCCAACCATCTTCTCACAGGATAGTTATGGTAGAAGTTGTTTAACGTCGCGGCTAACATTACCCATGGCATGAAGTAGATGCCAAGGATGACAAGTACGATGATCGATCCGGTACGACGAATCCGTTTACTCAGCCATTCGTCCGCCAATGCCAGATCGGAATGCGGGGTGCCGCGGCGGATCAGGCGCTGATACACTTTGTATTTGGGCGTCAACGCCGAGGCAATATACAAAGCCGGCAACAGGAACAAAAACACCCGTGCGCCGACGGTGGCGTCGACAAACAGGCTGTAGACCGCCAATGCCCAGACGATGCCGATGGACAACTTGCTGCCGGTGAACAGTCGGGTGCCCTCTTTCTCCACCTTTTTCAGCGTTTCCCGCAGGCTCTGCCGCAGCTGAGGGTTGTCGAACCGCAGAGACAATGCTTTACTCAGGTAGCGCAGAGCCGTGCGGTACTGCTGATAGTTGGTCGGGTACCGCCCTTCTGCCATCATCGGATGGCCGGCGGGCACTTCGGTCCAGCTGTAGTAGGCTTTGGCCTGGTACCCAATCGCCAGGCTCTCCTGGTAAACCGGGTTGTCCGGTTCGGCTTGCGCGCACTGTTCCAGCAGAGCCACCCCCTCATCGAAGTGCTCCGTCCGGATCAGCGCCATGCCGAGAGCGACCTGGTACTGATGGTTGTCCGGTTCCGTTTTGCTGGCACGTTGGTACTGGGTGACGGCATCCTCCCAACGATTCAGCTGCTCGTAGGTTTGGCCGAGACCGTAGTAGTACCGCCCGTCATTCGGTTTCAGCTCGATCGCCTGCCGGAATGCTTCCACTGCCTGCTCCGGTTCGCCCCACTCCAACTTGGCGTGGGCCAGCAACGCCCATGCGTCGGGGTTATGCGGGTCCTGCTCGGTGGCCTGGCGCGCGAGGACGATCGTGTCCGCCACCCGGTTTTGCTCCAACAGTTCCGTTCCCCGGGAAATAATGGCTTCCACCGAAGTAACCGTACCGGTTCCCGTCCGGTTGGCAGCGGATGCCGCGACCTGCTCCCGGCGCGCAGACGTTTGGGGCCGGGAAGTGGCGGCCAATTGCCGATCATAAGCCGCCCGTTTGTCAGGGTCGAGCAGGATTTCCTCCGCTTCCTCCAGCAGTTGCACCATCCGCTCCGCCTCCTGGCGGCGCTCCATTTGCGGGGCGTTGGTCCGGTTGCTCCATTTGCGCAGTTCTTGGTGAATCTGTTTGCGGATTTCCCCCTCGTCCGCTTCGCGGGGAATCCCGAAAAGTTCGTAGTAGTTTTCCATTGCCAACAACCCTTTTCCGTCTCAAAATGGGAAGGATGCGCCTCAGCCGATGGCCAGTTTGCCGAGGCGTTGTTGTTTTTCCGCCACTTCTTCTTCGGTCAGGTTGGAGACACGTTCGATCTTCAGCTCCCCCAACCGCTGGCCGGAGGTCAAATCGACGACGGAGACGTGGATGATCCCGTCGCGGTCATACTCGAAGATCACTTCCAACGGCGATCCTTTCGGACGCGGCGGCAGGTCCATCACGCCTTCGCCCACGATCTTCACGTAGTTTAGATCGGTGTCCTCTCCTTCCGTCACCTGCACATGAAGCTGGGTCTGGTTGTCCACGCTGGTGACGTAGCGACCGCTCACCTTGCACGGGATGGGGGTATCCTTTTTCAACACGATCGAGTTGATTTCCCGGTCGTTCTCGTCCAAGGCAACGACACCCAAACTGTGGGAGTTGACATCCTGCACCTCCACGATCGGGAAATCCGCCGCTTCGTGCAATTGGGCCGTACCCTGTTGCACCTGGATCAACGTACCCTGAATGGCCGCCCCCATCGCCACCACTTCATCCGGGTTGACATCCATTGACGGTTTGATCCCCGTCACGCGCTCGATCATGGCCGGAACGGCCTTCATGCGGGTGGATCCGCCGACGAGCAGGATCTTGTCGATATCCTTCCACTGCATACCCGCGTCTTCCAGCACAAACTCCATGATACTCTGCGTCTGACGCAACAGATGGCGCGTGATCGTCTCAAACGTTTCACGCGTCAGCGTGATGGAGGCGGTCACTCCGCCTGCGGATAGAAAGACGCTGGTCTTTTCACGCGAGGAAAGGGTACGCTTGGCCATCTCCGCTTTGTCACGCAGATCCTGTTCCATCACCGGGTCGTCAAACAGATTGGGGCCGCCTTGTTTTTGAAACTCCTCATTCAGATATTTCATAATCTCGTTGTCCCAGTCGAAGCCGCCCAGGTTTTTTGCCCCGCCGGTGGCGACCACCTCGATGCGCTCTCCGTTCAGCCGCATGATGGTAACGTCAAACGTGCCGCCGCCCAGGTCATAGACGAGGATGGTCTGCTCCTCTCCCACCTTGTTCAACCCGTAGGCGAGGGCGGCCGCCGTCGGCTCGTTGATGATGCGCAACACATTGAGCCCCGCGATCCGTCCGGCGTCCAACGTTGCTTTTCGCTGCGCGTCATCGAAATAGGCGGGAACGGTGATAACGGCATCCCGGATCTCCTCGCCCAAAAGCATTTCCGCATCTTCCTTGAGCCGTTTCAAAATGATGGCGGAGATGTCCTCCGCGTTGTAAATCTCTCCGGTTTCCGTGCGGAATTTCCAGGATTTCACGCCCATCTGCCGTTTGGCAAACTGCACGACGTTGAGCGGCGACATCACCGCCGACCGCTTGGCGATGCTGCCGACGATCGGCTCGTTTCCCTCAAACAACACGACGGAGGGGGTGATACGTTCCCCCTCGCGGTTGACCAGAATCTCCGGCTTCCCGTAAGGGTTGACGACGGCGATCGCCGAGTTGGTCGTGCCGAGATCAATGCCCACAACCTTGCTCATCGATTGTCCACTCCTTCATCCGGTTCCATCCGGTTCTCTCTGTTTACAACCTGACTGAATCCAGCAGTCGTTTCCGTTCTTCCAACACGTCTTCGGACAGGCTGTTCGTTTTCTGCATGACGACTTCGCGCGTCTTCTGCCCGCTCTTCAGTTCTTTGGCCACCACTTCGATCACGCCGTCGGCGTCATAGCGGAGCGTTATCTCGATCATCAGCTCCCCGGCCTTATGAGGCGGCAGGTTGCGCAAGCCCGCTTTTCCGATCAGCTGTACGTTGGGGGAGTTGGGATCTTCGTCCTCTCCCTGCAGCACCTCGATCTCCACTCGCGGTTGGTTGTCCTCACCGGTGACGTAAGTACGGGTCCGTTCGCAGGGAATCGGCGTGTGCTTGGGAATGATGATGCTGTTGACATAACGCGTCTTGTCCGAAGACAGCGCCTTGACGCCCAAACTGTGGGAGGCCACGTCCTGGACGACGATGTCGACGGCCCCTTCCAGCGGTGGCGCGGATTCCTGCTCCCCTTTTTCCATCATAGAGACGACTGCCTGGATCGCCGCGCCCATCGCCACGCATTCGTCCGGGTTCATGTTGCGTGCCGCATCCTTGCCGGTGACGCGCTTGATCATCTCCTTCACGGCGGGAATCCGGCTGGAACCTCCGGCGAGCAGAATCGTGTCAATCCGGTCCCACGTCAAACCAGCCGACTGGATCACCCGTTGCATGCAGGCTTCCGTCCGGGCGATCAGATCGTGGGTCAACTCGTCAAACAGCTCCCGGTCGATGTCCACCCGCAACGCTTTATCCCCGGTGGCCAACGTGACGGCCAATTGATTGCGGAAGGAGAGATCCTTTTTGGCGATCTCCGCCTTGTCCCACAAATCCTGCAAGGTGTGCGGTTCCTGGCGGAGATCCATCCAGTAGGCCCGCATGAATTCCTCGGCGAAGTAATCGACCAGCCGCTCGTCGATATCCTTACCGCCCAGGTGGGAATCCCCGTCAGTGGCCAGGATGGTGAACCGTTGCCCCTCCACGCGCATCACCGTCACATCAAACGTCCCGCCGCCGAAATCGTACACCAAAATGGTCTGGTTGCCCTCAGCCTTGTCCAATCCGTAAGCGAGTGCGGCCGCAGTCGGCTCGTTGATGATGCGGATCACATCGAGTCCGGCGATTTTTCCCGCTTGCCGGGTGCATTCCCGCTGAGCGTCCTTGAAGTAGGCCGGCACGCTGATGACGGCTTTATTCACCGGCTTGCCCAAGTAAGTTTCCGCGTCCGCCTTCAGTTTTTTCAGGATCAATGCGGAGAGATCCTCGGGAAAATAGTCCTGACCGTTCACATTAAAACGATACGAGGGGTTCCCCATCTCCCGTTTGATGAAACGAACCGCCCGGCGCGGGTCCACCAAAGCTTGGTGGCGCGCTTCCTTGCCTACAATCGGAGTACTGTCCGGCTCGAAAAAGATGACAGACGGGGTGGTCCGATCTCCTTCGCGGTTGGGAATCACCTCCGGCTTCCCGTATGCGTTGACGTAGGCGATGGCGGAAAACGTCGTCCCCAGATCGATCCCGACAATCACTTCTTCACTCAAGATGGATACGCTCCTTTCCTAAATATCTTGAAAACTGTTCATCTCTCCACCAACGACGTGGACGACGCCGACCGATACCGCTTCACGATCACTTCCTCCGGTCGCAGCACCGTGTCCCGATACAGAAACCCGCGCCGGACCACCCTGGCCACCCGGTTGTTTTCCGCCGGATCATCGGTGGGCTCCACTCTGATCGCATGCTGTACGCGCGGGTCGAAGGTGTCGGAACCCGTACGCAACAGCTGAACCTCGCGGCGGTAGAGAATCTCCAGCACCTCGTCCCTGAGCGTGTCCAACAGACGGGCAAATGTGCGTCCGACCTCCGAGTTTGTATCGATCTCCCGACTCATGTTATCCACCCGGTCAAACAAGAGGATCAGGTCTATGTATAATGGCTTGTTTTGCCGAAACGCCGCATCCTGCTTCAATTCTTCCAGCTCGGCGTACAGGCGGTCGAACGCTTCTTCTTTGGTTTTGTCGTAGCGGATCCGTTTTTCGATGATATGATTGAGTGAGGAGAATTCCTTGTTCAAATGGGTCAGGGAAGCGAGGAGTTGTTGAAGCGTGTGTTGGTCGGATTCGGTCTTGCCCGCGGAACGGCTATCCTGCCAAAACCAATGTTTCCCGGTTCGTTGTTTGTCCTTCACGCGTGGCTTCCTCCCGGTTCAAAATAGATACAACCCGTATGTGACGAGCGTTCCAGTAAAAATAAAGGGCGCCATCGGCAGCGTCGATTTCCAGTCTGCCTTTTGGCTGAACAGTTTCATCGGGATCGCCACCAACGCCGCCAACACGTGGGAGATGAGGAATATGGCAAAAAATTTCTCCCAGCCGACACATAAACCAATCATTGCAAAGAGTTTGATATCTCCCCCGCCGATGGCGGTCGTCCCGGTCAACGCCCCGATCGTCGCCAGCACGAACAACACGCCGAAACCGGTGAGCAGGTAGTCCCACCACGGCTCCACCCGGTACCAGAGGCGAAACACGACAGCAAACGCCGCTCCGGCCAACACGACGCGGTCGTAGATGAGCCGCTCGCGCAGGTCGGTGACGCTCGCAATTCCGGTCAAGATCAACAGTACGATAAAGACAATATGTTCCCCCACGTTTTGGTTTCCACCCTTTTCTCCGAACAGTGACGTATCCAAAAAATCTCACGGATTGAGCCATGGTAAAATCTCAAATCACATTATACTCATAAACTTCTAAACCGGACAAGGAGAAAAATACGAATCTGGTAGACTTTCGTCCCTTTTTGACAGAATCGGATACACTGGAGTCACTCAGAAAGTGAGGCAGGTTGAGGGGGCGTTTCCACACGAGCGACCTCGTCCGGCCTCGGAATACGAAAATAGTATTATATATAATGGAAGAAACACTACGAAAAAGGATATAGACAAAAATCCCACATGACACAAAACCGCCTCTCCATTCCGTCGAGCGGTTTGGAGAGGCGGTGGTTGGCACCGTTTGAAACAGCAGAATCGTGTTGAGCCATGTTACCGGACAACTCCCAGGGGATGTCTGGTCATTTCCATGCGGTCTTTTCCCAGGTGAGCGACTGACCAAGCCCGACCGATGGAAGACCCGGAAAGCGCAGGAATGGAATCGCGGGCAATTTCCTATAAGCGAAGCCTACTTTGCCCCCGTCCTGCTCTCCGGGTCGGAGTTGTTCGCTCCTTGTAGAACGCTGGTGGAGCGTGACCGAAAAACGCAAGTTACCAGACACGCCCTAGTTCAAGCCAACCGCCCATCCCTCACGGGAGGAGTCAGTCGCACCGGTATAGGCACCCGTGACGGGGTCGATCACGATGCTCTGCACGTTGCCGATGCTTTGTGGACTGCTCTCAAACTGATGCCCCATCTGCGTCATTCGTTCACGGGCAGTATCGGGTACACCGTCCTCCCAAAGGATCTTGGGGTATTTGTTGCTGTAGATACGCGGCTCTTCGATCGCCGATTTGATGTCCAGTCCGTCCACCAGTGTGTACATCAACACTTGAAACACCGACGCGATGATCGTCGGACCACCCGGTGAACCGACGGTCATCACCGGCTTGCCGTCTTTGAACACAATCGTCGGGCTCATGCTGGACATCGGGCGTTTGTTGGGCTCCGCTTGGTTGGGCCCGCCCGGTACGGCGTCAAAATCGGTCATTTCGTTATTCAACATAAAGCCGTAGCCCGGCACCATGATCCCCGTACCGAACTCCTGCTCGATGGTAGTGGTGTAAGAGACGAGATTGCCCCAACGATCGGCCACGGTGAAATGCGTGGTCTGTCCGATGTGTTTGTTGTCCGGCTGTTTCACCGTCCGATTCGGGGTGCCCGATTGCTGGTATTTCCACGGATCACCGGGTTGGACGTCGGAATTGGCCTTGTTGAGATCGATCAACGCAGCACGTTCCTTGAAATAGCGCGGATCCAACATTCCTTGTACCGGTACATCCACGAATTCCGGATCACCGATGTACGCCCCGCGGTCAGCATAGGCGAGATGCATCGCCTCCGTCATCAGGTGATAACGTTCCGGCGAGCGGAGTGCGGTTTGCCAAGCGTTTTTCTCTTCCAGCAGTTTCAGGATGTACATGATGGTCACTCCGCCAGAGCTGGGCGGCGGCATCGTCACCACATGATAACCGTGGAAATCTGCTTCCAACGGCTTGTCCACCGTGATGTGGTAGCGCTTCAAATCGTTCATCGTCATATGTCCGCCGTACGCATTCACCGTTTGGACGAGAGCTTGACCGACTTTCCCTTGATAAAACACGTTGGGTCCGAAAGCTTGGATCAAGCGGAATGTCTTGGCCAGATCTTTTTGCACGAGGAGGTCGCCTTCTTTCAGCGGCTCGCCGTTCGGGAGGAACACGTCTTTGGCCGCCGATCGGGACAGCCTTTCCTTGCACGCCGCAATGTCTCTGGCCAGTACCCAGTTTACCTTCACCCCGCGTTCCGCCAGAAGAATCGCCGGCTGGATCAACTCGGCCATCGGTTTGGTGCCCCATTTGTCCAGAGCCGCCTGCAATCCTTTCAGCGTGCCGGGAACACCGACGGCGTAGCCTTGCGTGGAGCGTACCGGGAACGGGATCTCCTGACCATTTTCATCGAGGAACATGTCTGGCCGTGCCGATTGCGGTGCCCGTTCGCGACTGTCGATGATGGAGACTTTTTTCGTTTTGGCATCGTATACCATCATAAATCCGCCGCCGCCGATCCCGGACATCTGCGGCTCAACGACGTTCAAGACAAATTGAATGGCTACTGCCGCGTCCACCGCATTGCCTCCACGTTTGAGCACCTCGGCTCCCACCTTGGAAGCCAGGGGGTGCGCAGTCGCCACCATGCCGTATTTCCCATGGGCCACCTGTCCTTCATCCGTGGTCCAACCGTGATGAACTGCTTTTGGCACTCCGGCCGCCGCTTGCGCCCACACTCCAGCAGGCAGGATCAACATTAACACCAACAGCAAACTGAGGACTCCCCGCCACACTCGCCGCTTCCTCATCTCCTGATTTCCCTCCTTGTTTAGCCGCAATTGATTGAATTATATATACAATAAAGTTAGCACAATTGTACACAAGTTTAAAAAAATTTGGCAAGAGCGTTGACAGGGGTTTACGACAGATTTACATGGGGTTCACATCGTTTCGTTACGATATTCAGTGAGACGAAAATGACGCGATGCTCGTACCTATCATACATGAAAGTGTGCCCCATGAAGGAGTGAGACATAATGAAACATTGGATGCATCGACTGCTGGCCGTCATCGGTGTATGGACGATGGTGGCAGCATTGACGATTCCGACCGTATTGGCCGCCGATCTCCCGCAAGTGAAACAAACGGGGTTGCTCTCCCCCGACCGCATCCTGAATGTCGGTCACCGCGGTGCATCCGGCCATGCTCCGGAGCATACAATCCCGGCCTATGAACTGGCACAAAAAATGAAAGCCGATTACATCGAACTGGATTTGCAAATGACCAAAGACGGTCACTTGATCTGCATGCACGATGAAACGCTGGATCGGACCACGAACGGCACCGGATACGTCAAAAACCACACGCTGGCGGAGATCAAACGGCTGGATGCCGGTTCCTGGTTCAACGAAGCCTATCCGCAGTACGCCAAGCCGGAGTACAAAGGTTTGAAGGTGCCCACCCTGGAAGAAGTATTGGATCATTTCGGACACGGCGCCAACTATTATATCGAAACCAAATCGCCGGAAACCTATCCGGGTATGGAAGAGAAGCTGTTGGAAGCTCTGAAACGGCACCATCTGATCGGACCGAACGCCAAACCGGGACAAGTCATCATCCAATCCTTCAGCCCCGACAGCCTGAAAAAAGTACATCAAATGGACCCCAGCATCCCGCTGGTGCAACTGTTGTGGTACGAGCAACCGGTGCAGATCACCGAGCAGGAACTGAGGGAAATCCATACCTATGCGATCGGTGTGGGTCCCAACTTCAACAAAATCGACCGTGCATACGTACAAAAAGTACGTCAACACGGCCTGCTGATCCATCCGTACACGGTCAACGAGAAAGCGGATATGAAGCGCCTGATCGACTGGGGCGTAACGGGCATGTTCACCAACTTCCCGGACCGGTTGCACGGAGTGTTGAAGGAACGGAAAGGAAAATAATCGGTTCGCGAGCGATACCCGTTACTTATAAACGAGGCCAGTGTCCAAAAGGCACTGGCCTTTCACTATTTAACGGGCTTGAGAGGGAAGGCAGAAGGCATAGCATTGGGGGACAATGTCGAGTCAGAAAAAACAATCAATGGTGATACCCATGATGGTACACATGGTGATGATGAATATGATGATGAATATGATGATGAATATGATGATGGTATACATGATGGTGATATACATGGTAGTGGGGAACATGACGCGCAACGTGAAAGGGACCGTAATGGTTGTGATAGTAACGTCCACATCCCGTCAGTGCCAAAAAGGAACCGAGCAGGAGATACCATCTCCATGCTCTCCGTTTCATGGATTCCTCCCCCTTTTTCAGTGGCATTGGAACCAAGGACACCATATCGGTTGAGGATTAGAGAAAACTTAATGTCGAATTGGAATTTCCTTATAGGATTTCAACAAATTTATAACATCGGAACGTTGGTGTGAAGCAGAAACTGGAATGAAGAGAGCTTCATTTTGGGTTGGAAATCTCCCTTATCGATTGTTACTCTCTAAGTGTAGAGCCGAACTGAAAAAGAGGTGTTCACTTTGTTGATCGTTCATATCCTGTTGGGTATCCTCCTTGCTTTCGTTATATGGAAATTGTTGAAGATTACTTTGAAAACTGCTTTCTGGCTCTTTCTCATCGGCCTTGTGGTGGCCGTCGTATCCCCTGCCCACTTGCATGAGGTAAAAGGCGTGGGATTTCTCATCCTCTCCGTTTTGGGAGGATTGCTGTTGATGAGCATTGCCGGCTTTTTCTTCCTCGACGATCAATAATCAAAACAAACGATTGGAACGAAGCAAAAAATCCATAAAAGTGAAGACCCGTCCGATCACTTTGGCCGGTAGTCGGACGGGTCTTTACCCTGTTACGATATTGCCGCCGTACTGATTTGAAGGCGGTATCGGTTGA
Organism: Polycladomyces abyssicola; assembly: GCF_018326425.1. Taxonomy (NCBI): domain Bacteria; kingdom Bacillati; phylum Bacillota; class Bacilli; order Caryophanales; family Thermoactinomycetaceae; genus Polycladomyces; species Polycladomyces abyssicola. The sequence continues at coordinate 109,694 of NZ_AP024601.1, read as the reverse complement.
GTAGATACATCAGCCCCTGCGTTGCCGCGCGGGGGCCTTTTTCCTACGCATATCCAATATTCCGGGTATCATGCAATCCAGCACCCAAAAAACTCTTGGAGATCCACTTTCGGAAAATAGACCTGTATAGCGATGTTCTCCCCAAACAACAAATACCTCGCTCACATCTCATCCCTGGATGGACCGTACACACCGGGCAAGCGGAGTCCGGCCTGACGCATCAGAACGGTCATCTGACCGCGATGGTGAATCTCGTGCCGGATGAGGATGGACAATGTGAAGGCCTTGGTCCACTGCATGCCGTACATATCATTCGTCTCCTGCAACATCTCATCGGTCCATTGCTGTCGGATCGCCTCTACCATCGCTTCACTTGCTTGCCGATAACGTTCGGCGATGGTTTGGGCAGACGACGGCACGGGCTCGTCCACTTTCGGTGCATCAAACACCAGCCCGGTTCGGGACATCATTTCATGAAGGGTGGTCACGATGTGCCAAGCAATCTCGCCCAGTGTCCGGTCTTGCGGAGAGACGGCTTGTCCCAACGATTCGTCGGTCAATGCCTGCAACACCTTATACGTGGAATCGCTCTCCATTTTCCAATCGGTCAAGAACTCGTCAATCGTGCGGTACAATCTCATATCCCCCTTTTGGATCAACGAAATGCAAACATATGTTTGTTCACCTATATTCTATACCAACCCACCTGTTCCTGCATATGACAGAATTTTTTAAGGTCGGCTTTCATCGTTTCGGGGTACCTCGTTTGTTGAAGATCGCATCAGATTCCCCCCTGTTGTGGTTCGCACCGACACTCATTCCCGGACATTACGGGGTATACACGGTATTACAAACGAAAATCACCAGGTTTACAAAAATAAACAGGACGCCCCATCTATAAAAATGGGGAAACGTCCTGTTCGTCCTCAACGATCACGCATCAACGGGAACAACAGAACATCCCGGATCGAGGCGCTGTCCGTGAGCAGCATCACCAGCCGGTCGATGCCGATGCCGAGACCCCCGGTCGGCGGCATGCCGTACTCCAGCGCTTCGAGGAAATCTTCGTCCATCGGGTGGGCTTCGTCATTGCCCGCGGCCCGTTCGGCCAATTGCGCTTCAAAACGCTGACGCTGATCGATCGGGTCGTTCAGTTCGGAGAATGCGTTGGCGTGTTCGCGCCCGACGATGAATAACTCAAACCGATCGGTGAACCGCGGATCTTCCGCATTTTTCTTGGCCAAGGGCGAAATGGCCACCGGATGGCCGTAAACGAAGGTGGGCTGGATCAGCTTGTCCTCTACTTTTTGTTCGAAGAATTCGTTGACGATATGACCGAAGGTCATGTTGGGCTCGATTTCGACACCGTGTTCCTTGGCCAGGCGACGCGCTTCTTCGTCGCTCATCTCCTGTTTGAAGTCGATACCGACGTGTTCCTTGATCAACTCGACCATCGATTTACGGTCCCACGGCGGGGTCAGGTCGATCTCATGCCCTTGGTACGTGATTTTGGTTGTGCCCAGCACTTCCTGCGCCACATGGGCGATCAGGTTTTCCGTCAGGTCCATGATATCGTGGAAGTCGGCATATGCCTGGTACAGCTCCATCATGGTGAATTCCGGATTGTGCTTGGTGGAGATCCCTTCGTTCCGGTACACGCGGCCGATCTCATACACTTTTTCCAAACCGCCGACGATCAACCGTTTCAGGTGCAGTTCGATGGCGATCCGCATGTACAGATCCATATCCAATGCATTATGATGCGTGATGAACGGACGTGCTGCCGCACCGCCGGCGATGTTGTGCATGGTCGGCGTCTCCACTTCGAGGAATCCGCGTTCGTCCAAGTACCGGCGGATCGCCGCGATAATCCGGCTCCGCAGGATGAACGTCTCCTTCACTTCCGGATTCATGATGAGATCCAGATACCGTTTACGGTAACGCAATTCCACGTCTTTGAGACCATGGAATTTTTCCGGCAGGGGGCGCAGCGATTTGGTCAGGAACGTGACAGTATCTGCTTTGACACTGGTTTCGCCGCGATTGGTTTTGAACACAGTTCCCGAGACACCCAACCAGTCACCGATATCGGCCGTGCTGAAAATCTCGTACTGTTCCTCCCCTACCCGATCCAGCCGCACATAGATCTGAATCTGGCCTGTCACATCCTGCAAATGGGCGAACGACGCTTTTCCCTGTTTCCGCTTGGACATGAGGCGACCGGCGATGGTGACGGTGACCGCCTTCTCCTCCAGTTCCTCTTTGCTCAAATCACCATAGGTGTCCAGGATTTGCTTGGCGGTGTTCGTCCGTTCGAACTTGCCGCCGAACGGGTCCACCCCTTTTTCTCTGAGTGCTTCCATTTTGTCGCGGCGCACTTGTAACAGTTCGTTCCGCTCCAGTTCATTGCGTTCTTCTTCTGCCATGCCTTGTTTCACTCCTCCGGTACCCGGCCGCCTTCCGCCGCGGGACGGGCGGCTGCTCGGGTGTCAGTCTCCAACTCTTTCGTTCGGTTCGTCCAGAGGTGTCCGGCAATCGGTTTTCCTGCGGGTGAGGTCGCTCGATTCTGCGAATGACCGGACACATACTATGATTGACGTATCATCAAGCGGATTGTACCATTTGTTCAGCTTCCAGTTGCTCCACGAATTGAAGCAGGACACGTTCCATTCCTTCCCGTGTCTCCTGCTCGTTTATTTGATCTTTCACCTTGGCTGCACCGCGCATTCCTTTCAAGTACCAGGATGCGTGTTTGCGCATTTCGCGGACAGCCACTTTTTCACCCTTCAGCTTGATCAGCCGGTCCATGTGCAACAAAGCAATTTCTACCTTTTCACGCGGCGTCGGTTCGGGAAGCAGTTCTCCCGTGGTCAGGTAGTGCACCGTCCGGTAGAGCATCCACGGATTGCCCAATGCGGCGCGTCCGATCATGACGGCGTCGCAACCCGTTTCATCCAGCATGCGGCGAGCGTCTTGGGGCGTGAAGACGTCCCCGTTTCCGATAACGGGAATCTTGACGGCTTCCTTCACCTGCCGGATGTATTCCCAGCGTGCGCGTCCAGTGTACATCTGCGCCCGCGTCCGTCCGTGAACAGCCACTGCCTGCGCGCCGCCACGTTCCGCCGCCAGCGCGTTGTCCACGACGTAGATGTGATCTTCGTCCCAACCGATCCGCATTTTGACGGTGACCGGCTTTTTCACCGCCGCCACCACCGCGGACACCATTTCCTCGATTTTGTTGGGATCGAGCAACCATTTGGCCCCGGCGTCGCACTTGATGATTTTGGGAGCCGGGCATCCCATGTTGATGTCAATAATATCAGCGTTGGTGTATTGATCCACGTATTTGGCGGCTTCCACCAACGTTTCCTTGCTACCGCCGAAAATCTGCAGGCTGAGCGGTTTTTCCCGTTCATCCACGTACAACATCTGTTTCGTCCGCTCGTTTCCGTGCAGAATCGCCTTGTCGCTCACCATCTCCGCGCAGACCAACCCGGCACCGAACTCTTTGGCGATCAGGCGGAAAGCCGGGTTGCACACGCCAGCCATCGGAGCCAGTACGACTTGGTTTTTCAATTCCACCGGCCCAATCCGAAACTTCGTCATGATGCCATTCCTCCTTTCCTTCATACGGTATCTGGTTCTTTTTTCACTTCGGGAAGAGAAATCCGTCCTTCATACAGCCGAATGCCTTCCTCTGCCGGCAACCGTGCGATCCATTCGCCTACCGTCGCGTCGGTTCCGGGAATCCGGTGATTCCCAGCCAATTCCCCGAGCGGGACCAGCACAAAAGCGCGTTCCGTCATCCGAGGATGAGGAACGGTCAACGAAGGACGGTTGATCGTTTCTTCCCCGTACAGGAGCAAATCCAGGTCGATTGTACGCGGCCCCCACCGCACCAGGCGAACCCGGCGGAGCGACCGCTCCACCGAAAGAAGCACATCCAAGATCGCTTCCGCTGACAATGTGGTCCGCAGTTCGGCGACCAGATTGAGAAAATCCGGTTGTTCCGCAACCCCGACCGGCGCCGTCTCATAGACACGAGATACCCGTGTGACGCGAATCCCGGTCGTTTCGTGCAAACGGTCAACTGCCGACTGCAGGTAACCGAGCCGATCGCCCAGATTGGAGCCCATTCCGATGTATGCCGTAACTTCGTGTTTCATCGGCGTTTCCGGCGGATTTCCACACCCACCGCATCATAATGTCCCGGTATCGGGGGATCAGGCTTGGTGACACGCACCCATACCTCTTCGATCGGGAAGTTGGTGAGCAACGCTTGCGCGATCGATTCGGCCAACGCCTCCACCAATCGGTACGTGCGCCCCTCTACAAGCTCCCGGACCGTTTCGTACACTTTCGCATAATCCACCGTCCGTTTCAGATCATCCGTCTCCGCCGGTACGGACAAGTCCAGCATCAACTCCAGATCGACGTAAAAGCGTTGACCCAGTTTGTTTTCTTCGGAATACACGCCATGATAGCCATAAAATTGCATCCGGCGGAAAAAGATCTTGTCCACGCCATCACCCCCTCGGCGCTTCGGGACCGTACAACATCGCGTCCATCATCCGGGCGACGCGAACCATCGGTTGAACGTCGTGGACACGTATGATACTGCATCCTTTGGCGATGCCGAGCGCCACAGTCGCCGCTGTGCCTTCCACCCGCTCGTTCACCGGCAGATCCAGCGTTTTCCCGATCATCGATTTGCGCGACGTGCCGAGCAATACGGGGTAACCCAACGACGTGATCGTTTCCAGATGCCGCATGACCGTGAGGTTTTCCTCATAGGTTTTGGCAAATCCGATGCCGGGATCCAAAATGATTTGCTCCTCCTGCACTCCCTGAGCACGGCCAATCTGGATACTTTCCCGTAAATCGGCAACGATGTCGTCCAGAAGCGAATCGTACGTCGCCTGTTCGCGGTTATGCATGAGGATGACCGGCACACCGAATTCGGCCACCACCTTCGCCATATCGGGGTCCCGTTTGAATCCCCACACATCGTTGACGATGTGGGCGCCTGCTTTCAGTGCTTGCCGAGCTGTCTCCGCTTTATACGTGTCGATGGAAATCGGCACATTTACCTCCCGGGACACCCGCTCGATCACCGGGATCACGCGCTTCAGTTCTTCTTCAACAGGGACCGGTTTGTGACCGGGGCGCGTCGATTCTCCGCCGATGTCGATGATGTCCGCTCCTTCAGCCACCATTTGCCGCGCGTGTGCAACGGCGCGGTCCAGGTCGACGTATCGCCCACCGTCAGAAAACGAATCCGGCGTGACGTTGAGGATGCCCATCACTACTGTGCGCCGATGGACCGGGATTTCATGACCACCGACGATGATCGGGCGTTCCGGCCGTTTCAAAGCCACAACCGAAACCGGTGTCGCCGTCATCGATGACATGTCGCTTGCCTCCTCTATCGTGATCATCCTCACAAATACGGGTCTGATGCCACTTCCAACTCACGGACGCTCCACAACCGACCGGTCCATTGCCGGTAGGCATCCAACAATCCGGCGGCTACTGGTCCGGCACCTTTTTCGAACCAACCCGGTATCGCTCGGACCGGTACGATTTCCTGCATGGAGTTGGTGAGAAATATCTCATCTGCTTCTTTCAATACCGATAAGGGATACCGGCCTTCTTCCACCGATAAACCCGCCTGCCGGGCGAGTGCCAGTACGAATCGTCTTGTTACGCCGGGTAAAATCCCGAGATCCGTCGACGGAGTGAAAATCGTGCCATCCCGCACAAAAAACAGGTTGGTGACGATTCCCTCGGCAATCCAACCTTCGGGACTGAGTTGCAATCCCTCATGCGTGGGAAACCGCTCCCCCATCTCCAGGCGGGCCAACACGGAATTGAGGTAGTTATGCGATTTGAGTGATTCCGTCCCACCCGGCACTTGACGGGGGATGTCCAACACTTCCACCGTTTTGCCTTCCGTATACATCTGTTCCGGCCATTTCGGCAACGGACGGGCAAAGATCACCGTTGTCGGCTCATCGAATTGCCGGACGGACAGTCCCGGCCCGACCGCTCCTCCGGTGACGCTGATCCGAACATACGCGTCACGCAATCCGTTGGCATCCAACAGTTGTCGGATCGCCACCGCCCACTCATGCGAAGAAAGCGGCGGACGGATGCGCAACAATTGCAAACCTCGGGACAAACGATCCACATGATCCTTCAACAGAAACGGATGACCCGCATACACTCGAAGGGTTTCAAAGACGCCCACTCCGTATAAAAAGCCGTGATCCATCACAGAGACAACGGCTTTGTTTTCCGGCACCAGTTTCCCGTTCAACCAAACGTAGTTCATAGCCGTATCCCCCGTTTTTGCGGCGCCGGTCGCCGGAGATACGTATCCAGAAACTGCAACAGCAGGGATAAACCATGTTCGGTCAAGATTGATTCTGGATGAAACTGCACACCTTCGACAGGGTACTGCCGATGGCGGATGGCCATCACTTCCCCCTCCGCCGTCCACGCGCTGATCTCAAATTGCGGCGGCAAACTGTCCCGCTCCACCACCAGCGAATGATAGCGCATGGCTTGAAACGGCGAAGGCAACCCGCGAAACAGTGTTTGCCCGTCGTGGTAAACGGGTGATGTCTTGCCGTGCATCAACCGACGGGCATGTACCACTCGACCGCCAAAAGCTTGGGCGATGATCTGATGCCCCAGGCAAACGCCCAAAATCGGGATGCGCCCGGCAAACCGTCGGACCACATCCAGGCAGATACCCGCCGTATCGGGTGATCCCGGTCCCGGAGAGAGAATCAACGCGGACGGTTGCGCTGTTTCAATATCCGAAAGGGTAATCTCATCATTGCGATACACTTCCAGCGCTTCGCCCGATGAAAGCAGATATTGCACCAAATTATAGGTAAACGAGTCATAGTTGTCGATCAACCAAATCATGCCCGGGAACCCCTTGGATTTTCACCCATGATCTCTTCATCAGTTTACAACAAAACCCCGTCGGATAAAAGCGATGAAAAACAGGAAAAAAGCTACCTTGCCTTGGAACTGCCGCTACTACCAGGGTGTGTCTGATAAATCCGTGAAGGAGATAATGCTTTTCCGAGTGAGCGACTGACCAAGCCCGGCCGAGCGAAGACCTGGAAATCACAGGAAAGCAATCTCGGGCAACTACTTTTAAGCGAAGCGTACTTTGCCCGCGTCCTGCGCTCCGGGTGGAGCGTCCATGACCTGCTTCCTTGCAGGGGCAGGTGGAGCGAGTAGGGAAAGGAATTGGCAGTATTCACCAGACATACTTTACTAACTATAAGCGAATACGGCGGTCCATCCACAAACAAAGCCCGCCTCCCCACACACGGGAAGACGGACTTCGCTTTTGAAATCCATTTGGATCTTTACTCTTCAAATTGGAACAGCGGGGTGGTCAGATAACGTTCGCCGTTGCTCGGCACGACGGCCACCACTTTTTTGCCTTGACCCAAACGACGGGCCACTTTGATCGCTGCCGCAACGGCCGCACCGGAAGAGATTCCTCCCAGGATACCCTCTTCCCGTGCCATCCGACGAGCCCACTCGAATGCTTCTTCATTTTCTACGGTGATCACTTCATCATAAATCTCCGTATCCAGAATATCCGGAACGAAACCGGCACCGATTCCCTGAATTTTGTGCGGTCCCGGTTTACCACCGGAAAGCACCGGAGATGCCGCCGGTTCCACAGCAGCGATGTGAACACCGGGGATTTTCTCCTTGATCACCTTACCGACACCCGTGATCGTACCGCCCGTACCGATCCCGGCCACGAATGCATCGAAGTGGCCGTCCATTTGCTCCAACAACTCCTGTGCCGTCGTTTCCATGTGGATTTTGACGTTGGCCGGGTTTTTGAATTGTTGCGGAACAAAATATTCCGGATGTTCTTTTGCGATCTCTTCCGCTTTGGCGATCGCTCCTTTCATGCCTTGCGCACCCGGCGTGAGTACCAGTTCTGCACCAAACGCACGCAACAAGTTGCGCCGCTCCAAGCTCATCGTATCCGGCATGACCAACAGTGCTCGATATCCTTTGGCCGCTGCCACCATCGCCAGACCGATCCCGGTGTTGCCGCTGGTCGGCTCCAGAATCGTGTCACCAGGTTTCAAAATACCCCGCTTTTCCGCGTCTTCAATCATGGAAAGGGCGATCCGGTCTTTCACACTGCCGCCCGGGTTGAAGAATTCGAGCTTCAGATACACGTCCGCGTCCGTTTTCCCGACAATTCGATTCAATTTCACAACCGGAGTTTGACCGATGAGTTCCAAAATATTGTTGCCCACTCGCATTGATGTGAAGGCCTCCTAATCCCATTAATTTGGTCGGTTTTTCCGCTTTTATTTATCTTAACAATCGGACCAATCAGATGTCAATGTAAAATCAAACCTATGAAGAAAAACCCGGAGAACTGGTTCCCCGGGCCTTGACTCACAAACTTTGGATCATCGTGGTCAATTCATCACGATCAAACACGTACCGTTCATTGCAAAAATGACAGTGTACTTCCGCCTGCCCTTGTTCCTCCAATAATTTTTGCAGATCCTCCCTGCCCAAACTGCGCAGCACATTGGCAATCCGCTCACGGGAGCAACGGCAGGCAAACGAGAGCGGCTGACGTTGATGGACCTGCATATCAGTGTCACCCAGCACGGCTTGAAGCAAATCCTCGGGACTGGCTCCCTGCTGGATCAGGTCGGTGACCGATGTGACTTTGGACAGTTGTTGTTCAACAGCGGAGATAACCGCATCGTCGGCACCGGGCATGACTTGGACGATAAAACCACCGGAGGCGAGAATGGAAGCATCCCGGTCTACCAGCACGCCCACGCCGACCGCGGATGGGATCTGCTCCGAACTGGTGAAATAATAGGTGAAGTCGTCGCCCAGCTCACCGGAGACGATCGGAGATGCGCCCCGATACGGCTCCTTGAGCCCCAAATCCTTGATCACGTAAAGCATTCCTTTCCCAACTGCACCCGCCACATCCAGTTTCCCGGCGGCATTGGGCGGCAAATCAACGGCGGGATTGTCCACATACCCCCGGACATGTCCTTGAGCATCGGCATCCACGACGATCTGCCCCAACGGGCCATCCCCTTTGATCTGGATCGTCAACCGGTCCTGTTCGCTTTTCAGCATCAGTCCCATCATAGCCCCAACCGTGACCGTACGGCCCAAAGCGGCACTTGCCACCGGCCAGGTATGATGCCGTCTCTGCAATTCTCCCACCAATCCGGTGGTCAATACGGCAAATCCTCGCAATTGGCCATTGGCCGCTGTGACTCGAATGGCATAATCGCTCATGATGACCTCCCAGTTCCAACACGACAATATGAAAGACACACAATTTGTTTCGTTGCTCATAAACCTGGGGTGTATCCGGTCATTCCAAAAGGGTGATTGAAATGAACAGACACACCCCGCGGAGAAAGGCGACCTTTTCGGATTCCGATTCGGTCACCTGTTCCGGTTGCGTTCGTAGATCAACCGCAATCCTTCCAGAGTGAGGAACGGGTCGACCACATCAATCGTCTCCGCATCGCCGCAGATTAGTTCCGCCAAGCCTCCGGTGGCCACAACGGTGGGCTTCTTGTGGAGCAGTTGTTTCATACGGGTGACGATTCCATCCACCACACCGACATAACCATAAAAAATCCCCGACTGAATCGCCTGCACCGTATTGCGCCCCACCACGCTTTCCGGCTTGACGATTTCCACCCGTGTCAGTTTGGCCGTCCGTTGGTACAATGCCTCACTGGAAACCGTGACACCCGGTGTGATCGCCCCACCTACATAATGCCCTTGTTCGTTGACAAAGCAGAAGGTAGTTGCCGTGCCGAAATCGACGATAATCACGGGAGCACCGTATTGCTCGATGGCCGCTACCGCATTGGCGATTCGGTCGGCCCCAACTTCCCGCGGGTTTTCGTACAGGATGTTGAGTCCCGTTTTAACACCGGGACCAACGACCAGCGGGGTCAGTCCCAAATATTTTTTGACCAAATTGCGCAACACATGGGTGATCGGCGGGACGACAGAAGAGATGATCGCACCGTCCACTTGTTCAAAACGCAAACCGGCGTGCTCAAACAAATTTTTGAGGAGCATGCCGTATTCGTCTTCAGTGGAATTTCGATCCGTATGAATCCGCCAATGATGCACCAATTCCTTGCCCTGATACAGCCCGGCTACGATGTTGGTATTGCCGACGTCCATTACCATTAACATGCCCATCCACCTGCTTTTTCAAAAAAAGTTCACATTCATCATAGCAAGGCACCCTTGCAAATTCAACGGAAAAGACCTGCAACGCCCAAAACGGCCACTCTCTTGTAAAGAAGCGGGTCCAAATTTCCCGTCGATTAAAGCTTATGACGGAAAATCGGAACCCGCGTGACTTTGTCATCAAACTGAAAGAGGGGATGCCTGAGCAGCATCCCCGGAAAAGCTGCGTTTATCATGATTAATCTTCCGGATCCTTCGGGTTTTCGTCAGAAGGCGATTCCGATTCGGATCGGTCGTCGTTCGGTTCAGTCGGTTCCGCGGATTTCGGTTTTCCATCCGCTTGTACCTGATCTTTGCCCTGGATGTTGATCCGGATTTTCTCGTTCACTTCCGGATCATCCAGTTTGCCGGTTTCAAGCAACTGTTTGATCTCGTCGGCATCCAACGTCTCTTTGACCAGCAGGGTCTGTGCCACGAGCTCCAGCTCCTTGCGTTTTTCCAGCAACAGCTTTTTCGCCCGCTCGTAGCAACTGCGGATCATCTCCTGCATCTCCTGGTCGATTTCGTACGCGATCGCATCGGAGTAGTTTTGCTCATGACCCAGATCGCGTCCCAGGAAGACGTGTCCCTGCGGACGGCCAAATTGCATCGGCGCCAGTTTGTCGCTCATGCCGTACTCCGTAATCATCCGGCGTACGATGGAGGTGGCCTTCTCAAAGTCGTTATGCGCACCGGTGCTGATTTCACCGAACACGATCTCCTCAGCGACGCGTCCGGCCAGCAATCCGGTCACTTTATCCAGCAACTCGCTTTTGGTGAGCAGGAAACGATCTTCTTTGGGCAGCATGACGACATATCCGCCTGCTTGGCCGCGCGGAACGACTGTCACCTTGTGCACGGTATCGGCATGCTCCAGGTAGTACCCCACGATCGTGTGACCTGCTTCGTGATAGGCGATTGTCTTTTTCTCCTTTTCGCTGATGACGCGGCTTTTCTTTTGCGGTCCCGCGATCACGCGATCGATCGCCTCGTCGACCTCTTCCATGCTGATCGTTTTCTTGTTCCGCCGCGCCGCCAACAGCGCCGCCTCGTTCAACAGGTTTTCCAGATCAGCGCCCGTGAATCCGGTTGTTCGCTGCGCAATTACTTCCAAGTTGACATCATTGGCCAACGGTTTGTTACGGGCATGCACCTTCAGAATCTCTTCACGCCCTTTTACGTCGGGTCGGTTTACCGTGATCTGGCGGTCGAAACGACCCGGACGAAGCAACGCGGGGTCAAGGATGTCCGGACGGTTGGTCGCTGCCATGATGATAATGCCTTCGTTGGCACCGAAACCATCCATCTCCACGAGCAATTGGTTCAAGGTTTGCTCACGCTCGTCATGGCCGCCACCCAATCCGGCCCCCCGCTGACGACCGACAGCATCGATCTCGTCGATAAAGATGATACACGGATGGTTTTTCTTGGCCTGCTCAAACAAATCCCGGACACGGGAAGCCCCCACACCGACGAACATCTCCACAAAGTCAGAACCGCTGATACTGAAAAACGGCACGCCCGCTTCCCCTGCAACGGCACGAGCCAACAGCGTTTTCCCCGTTCCGGGCGGCCCTACGAGCAATACACCCTTGGGAATGCGTGCACCTACAGCCGCAAATTTGCGAGGGTCTTTGAGAAACTCGACGATTTCCACCAATTCCGCTTTTTCTTCGTCCGCGCCCGCTACATCGTTAAACGTGACTTTTTTCTTCTCTTCGTTATATAGCTTGGCGCGGCTTTTTCCGAAGTTCATCACGCGACTGCCGCCGCCCTGCGCTTGGTTCAACAAAAAGAAAAAGAGCAGCAGAATAATCACGAAAGGAATGATGGACGTAAAAAAGGTCAGCCAGACAGAGTCGCTTTTCGCCTTTTCATAGGAGTGCCGAACTTTGTACTTCACCAAATCTTGCACGACGGTGCTGCCGTTCAGCATCGGCGCCTCGACAACGAACGTTTTATCCGGCTTCCCTTTCAGCTTCCCTTCGATACGGTAGGTCGTATTTCCTTCCGGTTGAACGGTAACGTTCTCGATCTGGCCCGCCGCCAGTTTGGCTCGGTATTGATCGTACGTAAGCGTTACGGTGTCGGTTCCTTGGTTTGCGATAATGTTCACAATCCCGACGACGACAAGGATGAGAATAATATATAATCCGGGAATCCGGAAGACGTTTTTCATCCTTGACCTCCTCTCAATGCCACTTACATCATTTTACCACAGGGCAACGACCTGTCACAACCTTACTGTTGCTGATACACCCGTTCTTTCAGAATCCCGATGTACGGCAGATTCCGATATTTCTCCGCATAGTCCAGGCCGTATCCCACCACAAAGGCGTCGGGAATCGTGAACCCGCAATAATCGGGCTTTAAATCCACCGTTCTGCGCCCTGGTTTGTCGAGCAGGGTGACCACCTTGATCGAGGCGGCATTGCGATGACGCAACAAATCGATCAGGTGACTCAAGGTCAATCCGCTGTCGATAATGTCTTCCACAATGATGACGTGCCGTCCTTCCACAGAGGCGTCCAAATCCTTGATGATGCGAACCACGCCCGACGATTTCGTCGATGCGCCGTAGCTGGAGACCGCCATAAAGTCCATTTCCAGCGGAATGTCCATGCTGCGGACCAGATCGGTCATAAACGGGGCAGCACCTTTGAGCACACAGATACAAAGCGGATTCAGATCCTTGTAGTCCTCGGACAAGCGCCGTCCCAATTCTTTCACTTTTGTTTTGATCTCTTCTTCGGTATACAGGATTTCTTGAATATCCTCGTGCATAATAACCTCCCAATCATCCTATGTATGCTGCTGATGAGGCAACCGTTCGGGCATTCCGTCCGTCAACCATTCCAGATACAAAAAACGACGGGTGTTTGCTGTCACCGGTGCCCAATCCGATCGGCGAACGCCCGGAATCCAAACAATCGTCTCCCCATGAAGTACAATGGGCAGGCGGTCACGCTCCCTCCGCGGAATTTTGGCCGAAATCAATAAATCCTTCACTTTGGTTGTGCCATTCAATCCGAGCGGTCGGATGCGATCGCCAGGTCTGCGCGTGCGGACCCAAAGCGGTAATGTAAGCGCATCCGCATCAAATACTGCCCAAACTCCGCGTAAATATTCAGCATCAAGGCGTTTGTCCGTCACGCGGCTGACAAATCGCCCGCTCAAGCCGGGGATCATTGTTTCTCCCGGAACATGGAGTCGTACGGGTGCCAACGGTTCGACTGGTGCGTCATTCCCGACTGCAATCATGAGCAGGTCGTATTGACGCTCCGCCCGAAAATGGCTGGGCAAGTCAATCCGCGCCGATGGTTCGGGATGGGCTGCCAGATGACGAATCTGTTCCACCGTGTCCATCGTTGCCTCGTTTGCTTCTTCTTCCAGAAGACAATTTAATATTAGTTTAATCACCCTCCTTTGTAAAGCAACGTGAAGATCCAACAAACGGTTTCGATCCAAAACGATTTCATTTTTTCCTTTTTTCCTCACAACCCTCCTCCACGCCCGATCCACTTGCTCGCGCCACCAGTCTTCCTCCGCTCCAACCACACGGGATAATTGGAGCAGCGCTTCCTTTACGCGAGGGTTATACTGCTGGAGCTCGGGAATGAGTTTCAAACGGACGCGGTTTCGAGTGTAAACGCCGGAACGATTGCTTTCGTCCAAACGCGGAGACAAAGCGTGTTCCTCGCAATACGCCTCAATCTCTTTCCGATACACGTCAAGCAGTGGCCGGATCAGTCGTCTTCCTTCCCACGGGCGGATATACGGCATACCGGCCAATCCGCTGACACCGGTTCCCCTCAACAAACGCATCAAAATTGTCTCCACCTGGTCGTCAGCGTGATGTGCCAGAGCTAACGCATCTACATCCCACTGATCAGCCGCCTGCCGAAACGCCTGATATCGCAGTTTCCGCGCCACATCCTGTTTGTTGCCGCCATGACGCAAGTGTCGTGCCACATCCACCCGAATCACCCGGCAAGGAATTCCCCATTCTGCGCAGATTTGCTCAACAAATTCGGCATCCTCGGCACTGGCTTTTCCACGGAGCTGATGGTCCACATGTACGGCGAACACCTGCCATCCAAACTCCGGCACCAACCGATGGAGCGCGTGCAACAATGCAAGCGAATCCGGTCCGCCCGACACACCGACCAGCACACGATCCCCTTGGTGGAGTAGTTCGTGACTTCGGACCGTTGTTTTTAGCGTTTCCAACAACATCCTTCTTGCATCCCTTCCTGGGCTCGCTAATCAATCCGATTTCTCCGGTTTCACCTTTCTCCCGGTCGCTCCTGTTCCGCAATCGCAAAGGTCGCTCGCAGGTTCCGGGCTACCTGAACAGTTTACGCCAAGGCGTGTCTGGTGAATACTGTCCCATTAATTACCCGAAAGGAAGCCACTGCGATCTAAGCGCAGACCGCGGGCAAAGTCACTTTGCTTAGAAGAAATTGCCCGCGATTTCATTCCTGTACTTCCCGGGTCTTCAGCTCGGAATGACCAGACACGCCCTAGACAAAAACCCGGGGGCACTCCCCGGGCATCGCTTTTACTGTTGTCCGTTCCCTTTAATTGTACCCGCATCCCACAGCGGAATCAAACGGCCGTTCCCCCCAGTTCGGCCATTCAAAATGCCGCTACTTGTGGGCGTTCAACCCGAGACATCCCGGACAAGCGGATCGTCGCCCATTCTGGTGTGTAATGATCCACCTTGGACACCACCACCGTCATATCGTCGTCGATGCTCCCCCCATTCCCTCGTACGACTCGTTCCAACAGACAGTCCGCAAACGATTGCGGATCTTTGGTATCGATCTCGGCGATCAGCCGTTTGAGGTACAACTCCTTGTTGTGCGCTTGTCTCGGCGCATCCAATACACCGTCAGTCACCATGATCAACAGATCCCCCGGTTGGAGTCGCTTTTCCAACGGCTCCACATCGATATTGCGCAAAATCCCGATCGGCGGATTGCCGGCGGACAGGGTGATCACTTCTTTGCCCCGTTTGATGAAGCCGGGTGTGGAACCGATCTTCAAAAACCGGGTGTTCGCATCTTTCAAATCGATCATCGCCAGATCGATCGTGGCAAACATCTCGTCTGTGGATCGCAAGCCCAAGATGGCGTTGACCGTCTCCACCGCTTTTTTCTCATTCATCCCCGCCTGAAGCAGTCGTCGGAGCAATCCGAGGGCTGCATGGCTCTCTTCTTGGGCGCGTTGGCCGTTGCCCATGCCGTCGCTCAAGGCCACAGCATATTTTCCCGTCCCCAGATTCATGTAGCAATAGCTGTCGCCGGACAACCAGTGCCCCCCCTTGGCGGCGCCCGCCACACCGGTTTTGATCTCGTAGCGTTGAGCCGAACCCAACGTGACGACAGCTCCCGAAGTCTTGCCCTGGATGACCTTTCGGTGAACAGCGATGGGCTCACCGATGATCTCTGTCAATAACGGTGCGATCAGCTTCCGGCACTCATCCAATGCATCGCCGTGCGGCAGTGTGACCTCAACTTCCACCTTCCCCTCTTCCAGACTGATTACTTCCACCCGCTGGATGGACAGACCCAATTCTTCCAGAGCCAGCTGTATCTGCTCCTCTTGTGCGGCGAGCACTTGCGCTTCCCGCCGGATGTCTTCGGCCAAATCGCGCATCACACCGGCCACGCCCTCCAACTGTTCAGACACCAACCGGCGTGCTTCCCGAACCTGCTCCCGCCAATACAGATCGTACTCATACAAATCGTAACGCTCCTGGATCAACGACAACACCTTGTCCGCTTTGACGCAATGCTCGGACCATGACCGCGGTGTCCGCAGCGGGCGATCTTTAGGATGCATCTCCACCATCGCCATCAAATCGGTCATTCCCTGATACGTCTTCATCATGTCACGCTCCCAGCATTGCCGGTAACGATGACACGATTTGCACGTTTTTTCGGTCACATCCCCGAGAAAACGGCTGAAGTGGGCAGTCTCCTGTTGCCGCTGCAAACTGGGGTCCTCCTGGAAACTGTGGGCCAACTCCACGAAGAGTTCGGTAAACTGATCCACTTTGGCGGCTGTCACATCACGCAAACGGCGCACGTACTCCTGTTGTGAATGCTGATACTCGTCCGTTCCCGGTATATGACGGGAAATCACTTTGAAAAAGGCGGACGGTGTCAGCCACAACAATACGATCGCACTCGCAGACTCAGCCAGCGAAATCCAGGCATGCCACTTTCCACCCGCATACAGTGACAAAATGGCGGTACCCAGTATGAATCCCACCGTCACACCCCATCGCTTGCTTTCCCGGAAAAGTCCGGCCAACAATCCGGCGAATGCCAGCAAACTGATCTCTCCAAGCGAACGGGGATCGGACAAGCTGAGAATCATCCCGGTTACCACTCCGACAGCCGCACCCGTCATGCCGCCACCCACCAGCGCCAGCACGAGAATGACATACCGGGACAACACATGGACCGCTGACACGCCTGCTACCGCCCATCCCATCGCTCCTGTCATCACCGAGCCGATCAATATGACGAGACAGATCATCTCCTCTTGGCGAAGGGCCATCCTTTTTCGGCGCACGGTGAAGAAGGGCAGCGACTGGACGAAAATGAACGAGAGAATGAAGCTCAGCAATACGTCGGTTCCGGCCATCATCGCCTGGTATGGAGTCCATCCGCTCCACCAGAAGCGTATCAGGTGGACCCCTGCGCTCGTAGTCAGCACGACAAAAGGGACGTAATTGATCTGCCCTCTTTTCACCCAGGCAAAGATCTTTTGGATCACCAAAAACAGAATAAGTCCCGCGACTGTTTGTGCCGTGTGGATCGGTTCCTTGGTCGCCGCTCCCGCCAACAGCGCCACAGCCACGGCTGGCCACTGCTTGCGGGACAGTTGGTAGACCACAGCAAGATAGGCTACGGAAAACGGTGATACGGCGTCCAACATCACGGCCCGTCCGAACAGAAACCCCATCAGCATGAGCGGAAGGTTCCACACACGCGACCATCTTTGCAGCTTTCGCTTAGCATCAGGACTTAAGCGAAACGCTTTCCCGATCGGCCGCATCCAGGTCATCCCCACATCCATCCATCGCATCTGCATCCATCCCACACCTTTCTTGGCTCGTGTGCCACCCATTATAGCGGGGCAGGGATGGGAAAGTTTGTCACAATGCGAAGGTTGTCCAAAAAAATGTTCCGACAACATTTGGAAAAGGTGTGTTTCCCACAGCTTCGGTTGAAAATGCCGATCCTCTTTCCTTGTAAAAAAAACAATCCCCCGCCATTTGTCGGCGGAGGGCGGTATTTTTATGTATCACCTTGTCGATAACGAGGACGAATCTCGTGACTTTGACAAAACTTCTCATTTCATACCAATACCGAAGCGGCTGCGGGACCGGTATT
Organism: Polycladomyces abyssicola; assembly: GCF_018326425.1. NCBI lineage: Bacteria > Bacillati > Bacillota > Bacilli > Caryophanales > Thermoactinomycetaceae > Polycladomyces > Polycladomyces abyssicola. The sequence goes on along the minus strand of NZ_AP024601.1, from coordinate 91,992 downwards.
GTCGAGCGGAAGCGATGAGGCTTATCCTTCCTCCAAGGGGAACATCTGGGCCTCAGCCAGATACGGTGGAATAAACTTCCGTTGGGTCTGCAGGCGGATCATCTTATCCAGAGTGCGCAATGCATGAACTTGCTGGCGTCGTTTGAGCTGTCCTTTTTCGATCGCCGTTGCAAATTCGTCAATGTCAATCACATGGTAGCGACCGTCAGGATAAACAATCATGTCCAGCAACAGGTCGACCATGACGTACCGCATGCGCCCAACCTGCCGCATATCCATCACGTCGCAGTAATAGTACATGAATTCTCCGTTACGGTGAAACACCTTGGAGATGGTATACCCCTTCCGGACGAAATAGTACGTCAAAAAAATCCGTTTGCCGTCAGGGTTGGGATATTGGGTCGCAAAACAGTGACGTCCCCGCCAGTCCCTTACCTTTTCCGTATAGGTTTTGTTGATTGTGGTGAATTTAATCTTCTTGATAGAGACATTCACAATACCACTCCCACCAGCCGCTGTTTGACGGCCCCGGATTCCCGGCGGACACGCTTCGGAACGGACCGGCTTTTTGGATAAATAAAAAAAGGCGAATGGCGCCCTTATCGATGAAGGGCCGTTCCCTCGCCTTCCCCTCTCCACATTTGGTAGCGGCGGAGGGCCTCGAACCCCCGACCTCACGGGTATGAACCGTACGCTCTAGCCAACTGAGCTACGCCGCCACATGATCAGTAAGAGGATCCCCCTTACCGGGATATGTTTGGTTGCGGGGGCAGGACTCGAACCTGCGACCTTCGGGTTATGAGCCCGACGAGCTACCAACTGCTCCACCCCGCGTCGGTTGCGAACAGCTTCTATTATATAAACCGTATGCAACCTTGTCAAGCATGAAATCCCGGTATTTCCTCAGTCAATTTTTGGGATCATGCGGCGGATACAATAAATACTTACTCCGCATATGCCGGAAGGATTCCAGTCCCTCTTTCCACTGGGCGGCGATTTCTTTGGCGGGAACGCCCGCGTCAATTTGCTTGCGGACCTGATCTGTCCCCGTCAGTTTGTCAATCCAGTACGGTTCCTCGGTTTCCCGCCAAGCGAACTGGTCGGGATACAGTTGCTTCACTGTTTGGATGATGGTCAATCCGGTCAACACCGGGTCAAACGTACGGCGATCCTCCACGTATATCTGCACGCCCCCGACCGTCTTCCCCGTATATTTGGAAAACGTGGGGGTGAAATACGCCTCCCTGAACGAGACCCCCGGCAACTTCGCCCGATTCAGTGCCTCCGCCAATTTCCATCCTTCGATATAAGGTGCGCCGATCAACTCGAACGGACGTGTGGTACCCCGTCCCTCCGACAGATTGGTTCCCTCGATCAATCCCATGCCCGGATACACCGTGGCCGTATCCAGTGTCGGTATGTTGGGTGACGGCGGAACCCAAGGCAGCCCCGTCTGATCGTACCATTGATTGCGCTTCCATCCGCTCATCCGGATCACTGTTAATCGTGCCCGTTTTCCTCCCGTTTCCTCAGGCAGGAACTCCCCGTTGAACAACTGGGCCAATTCCCCCACTGTCATCCCGTGGCGTAGCGGAATCGGAAACAACCCGACAAAGGAGCGGTACGCAGGGTCCAACACTGGCCCCTCCACCATTTCCCCGCCGATCGGATTGGGACGGTCCAGCACGATAAATGGGATGTCTGCCTTGGCCGCCGCCTCCATGGCGTAGGCCATCGTGTAAATATAGGTGTAAAAGCGTGTTCCTACGTCCTGGATATCAAACACCAGCACATCGACACCATCAAACAAAGACACCATCTCATCCGGCTTCTTACCATATAGATTGACAAACGGTAATCCAGTTCGCGGGTCAACATAGGACCCTGGTGTTTGACCTGCCTGCTCCGTCCCGCGGACGCCATGCTCCGGTCCATACACCTTCACAACATGAATCCCCTTGGCCAACATGGCATCCAATCCGTGTTGGTAATCTCTGGTCATGCCAGTCGGGTTGGTGATCAGCCCGACGCGCTTCCCGGCGAGGGATTCCGGGTGTTCCAACAATATTTCCAACCCCGTTTTCACATGACCGTGGTCATTACGGGTCAAGGTTTCTGCCCCGTCGGCCACTTCAGAGCCCATCATACCCAATGTAAGCAAACCGATCATGGCCATGCCCAACCAACGTTTGACGTACATCCCACGGCTCCCCCTTTCGACCCGGACAGTGGTTCGGTTTTAGCTTATTCCGCCCGGCGATTCCTCGAAACAGTTCTCCGTTATAACTGGGGAATCCTGCTGTACAGTCAAAGCCGAATCATGATCGGTACAAAACGGTCCTACTCTTTCGTCATTCTCCCCGATTTGCTCCATAAAAAAACCCGCCGCGGTTGGCGGCGGGTCGGATGATGAAACCTCTCGCATCCCCTTTTGAGGTTAATCCCAGCTCTTCCAAGCGTGTCTGGTGAAGACTGTCCAATTCATTCCCGGTTCGCTCCACCTGCACCCTCAAGCCGGATCTGACGGAACGAGATTGTCCTCACTCGTTCGATATGAGATAGAGTTCCTCTTGATCATCTTTGGTATAGCCCAATTTTCTGGCCATCTCTTCCATGTACGTATCCGTCTGCATCCGCTGGATTTGCTCCCGCAGTTGTTTCTGGCGCGCTTGTAGTGCGGAGATTTGTGCACGTTTCTCTGCCAATGCGGCTTCGGCTTCCGAAATTCTCCCCGTCTGAATGATCAGTTCAACAAGAAACCAGACGAGAAAAGTGCACATGATGGCCAGCCACACCAATCGACGCCGTCGCGCTTTCGGGGAAATCGACCGGTGGTCGAGGCGACCGGCCGATGAAGCTTGTGCCGTTCGCTGCGGTCGAAATGTCACAACATTGTTCGCGGCAGGTTTTCGGATCATGGGCATCATCCTCATTTCTCTCTGTTTCTGGAAAACAGGCAAGTTATCCGCTGCCATAACGAACGGACCCAACTCAGACAGGGAATGATCCGGGGCCGGACATACCGGATCCAGGGACGGATCAGCCAGACATCGGCGATTGTGATCCGCCGGATGACCCGAAGCAGTACGAGAAGCAAACGTATCGTTCCAGCCCCTATGAAGCCCAAGGCTGTCCATGCGTATGTGAGCGGAACCCAAAAGGTGACATACAACGTACGGAACACAATCCGGATCATCCACTCCACCAAGCGGATCGTCCAAGAGATCAACCGGATCATCGTCCGGCTCATCCAGAAATAGTAGAGCGCAATACCGAGCACGACAGCGAGGAAGACATAAAAGCGGAGCACACCCCAATTGCTCCACATCAGCAAGCCGAACACCAAACCTGCGGCCACTGTCCAATATAACAGGTCGATGAGCGAGACGACCCATCCCCTGAACCGGAACCGGCCTTTCATCACCCGATAAATGTCCAGCAACACGCCGAGGATGATACCGGAGGCGGTCATCCAGCCCATCGTCAGCCATTGCGCTTCAAGACTCACCGGAACAACCTGCCCAACAATCCTTTCGTTCTTTCCATGCGGGAAGTGCCGTCATCCAAGTAGCTCATTTCGTAAAAGCTGCCTTCAATTGATACTTTGCCTTGTTCCAAATCCAAACTTTTGATGTGCAGGTTCTGTCCGCGGATGCCCAAGTAGCCGCACTCGGTATTTAACAGGAATTCCTCGCTGTCAAAACTCTCCACGCTGACCACGCCCGACACGTCCAAAGCGTTTCTCCCGCTCAGCACCACCTCGTGACGGGCGGCTGTATACAATTCGTCGACCATGGCATGTACCCCCTCTCGGTACATGATATGGACGACGTCAAGACGTTAGAACCAGAGCGATTCTTCCTCTTGATTCGAGGACGCCGCGGGCAAATTACGCTTCGCTCAGAAGATATTGTCCGCGATGAGGTTCCTGCGCTTTCCCAATCGATGCTTGGCCGAACTTAACTCTTGTCGCCCGCCTGGGAAATCATGACTCCCCGTTAGGACACCTCTTCTGTCTCGTCCGAAGACGATTCCGACAATGTTTCCTCTGACACAATCGTGTACATCTGGCTTGCTTCCGCTTTCCTGGAGGTTTCCGCAATGGAGTCAACGCGAACCGTGAGCAGTTTTTTGCCGAATCGAATGGTGAGTTGGTCGCCGACGGAGACATTGGTGCCCGCTTTGGCGGGGCGGCCGTTGACCTGCACGCGACCTTGGTCGCATACTTCTTTGGCCAACGTCCGCCGCTTCACCAAACGGGACACCTTGAGGAACTTGTCCAGCCGCATCTTACTTCACGGCTTCTTTCAGCCGGCTGCCTGCACGGAAGGCAGGCACTTGGGATTCCGGAATTTCAATCGTCGCCCCCGTCTGCGGATTCCGTCCGACTCGGCCGGAACGTTTGCGCGTTTCAAATGTCCCAAAGCCGATCAGTTGGACCTTCTCACCTTCGCTGAGCGCTTGCGTAATTTCATTTAAAAAGTGGTTGATGACCGCTTCGACGTCTTTTTTGGTCATCCCGCTGTTTTGAGAGATGCGGGTGATCAAATCCTGCTTGTTCACTCCACGCTACCTCCTTTTGTCGGTACTCACTGGTTTACCTTCTGTGTGAAGAAACGAAATCCTTCCCCAGAAATGGAAAAACCCATCTATTTTACCGACGGTTCGCGTAAAGGTACTCCGGCGGATCATGATTCATCAGGCATGTTTTCCTTGGCTTCCTCCCACCAAGCATCCAGCTCTGCCATCGGAATCTCGGACAGCGGTCGGCCGTCCTCTCTTGCCCGTTTTTCTACCCACTGAAAACGTTTGGTAAACTTGCGGCAAGCCCCGAGCAACGCCTGTTCGGGGTCCACATCGAAAAAGCGCGCCAGTGCTGAGACGACAAACAGCAGATCACCCAGTTCTTCTTCCCGGTGAGTGGGATCTTCAGCCCGGAACAGTTCGTCCAGCTCTTCCATCACCTTGTCGCGAACGTCTTCGGATTTTTCCCAATCAAAGCCCACTTTGGCCGCCCGCTTTTGCAATTCCATCGAACGAAGAAGCGCGGGGAATTGTGAAGAAACACCGTCCAGCAAAGAGCGGGACTCGGGTTGATCCGCACGCTCCAGCTGCTTGATTTCGTCCCATTTCTGCTTGACGTCTTCAGCCGTTTCAGCCGATTCGTCGCCAAATACGTGCGGATGGCGACGAATCAGTTTCTCTGAGAGATTCCCTATCACGTCCCGGATATCGAATGTGCCTTCCTCCCGGGCAATCTGAGCGTGAAGGACGACCTGCAACAGTACGTCTCCCAGTTCGTCCGCCATCGCATCAGGGTCCTCTTCAGCCAACGCATCCAAAAACTCATACGCTTCTTCCAGTAGATATTTGCGCAGACTCTGATGCGTCTGTTTACGATCCCACGGACATCCCCCCGGTCCGCGCAATCGGGCGATGATGCCGGTCAAGGTATCGAAACGACGGTTGAGCACCGCTGCCTTGTCCGTAGGCGGAATATACAACAGGGTAAGGTTGTCAAATCGCTCCTCGCGGTCCAGTTGATATAGCGGAACTGTTTCGATCCGTTCCCTTTCCTCTACTCCCAGCGCGTTCGCCACCGTAACCGGAAAGTCGTCCGGGTAGACTTCCATCAACGTCAGCTTGATGTCGGAAGCGACCATCCGATCGTACACCTGCGCGATCAGCTGGTGCACCCGCGGATCGAGGCGATCGGCAGACAGATCGGTCCCGTCCAGGAGAAGGAACCCGTCAATCGGATCAATGCCTAGCCGTGCGAACGCCGCGTCGAGAAAACTACCACCCCCACGTACATCGACCCGGATACCGTGTCGGGGGCCTTCCTCCCGTAACAGACGAACCGTCCGCTCCGCCACCATTGGGTGTCCGGGCACCGCATACACAACTGGACGGCCCGCCTTGGCCTCGGCCAGCAACCGATCGACGATTTCCCGATAGACGGATTCAAAATCGGCGTGTGCTTCATATACGGAATCGAAAGTAGCGAAACCAAGGCCACGTTCTCTCAACCAATCAACTACCGGATGGTCTTCTGTTCGGAGCCACAAAGCATCCGCACGCTCCAACGTCTCCAACGTTCCCATCGGCAACGCGGATACATCACCGAAACCCAAACCGACGATTGTGATGGTTCCTTGCAATGGAACTCCCCCTTTACCCGTCAGATCGGCGCAACCGCTCCACTAGCGGAATCAGTTTGGGACCGATCTTCGGCATTTTTTCGAGATCCGCCCTGCTCACCACACCGAAGCGGATCAAGGCAAATCCGTACACGGCCACACCAACTGACACCGAAATCAGCGCAACGATCGTCATCATCAAACGTTCCGGCAACCAACCCGTCAACAACCACTCCAATCCCCACATCGCAAACCAGACCGCCAGGCTCATCACGGCCGTCGGTCCAGTGAGGGGAAGCAATGCATCCCGCCATCTCCATCCAATCCCCATCTGTCTCAACGTTCGCAAGTTTAACTGGGCCGCCACACCGTAACCCAACACCGTGGCCAAAGCAGCACCCCGAATATCCCAGACGGGAATCAGCAGCAAATTGGCCACCACTTTCACCGCTACACCGATCAACAAATTGCGTGCGGGTACATATACGTTGCCCAATCCCTGCAACACGCCGGCCGCCGTCATTTTTACCATGGAAAACAAAGCGGCAAAAGCCAGAATGGACAGCGCGGCCGTTCCCGCCGCATCTTCGTACAGCATCACGTTGGTCGGTCTGGCAACGATCGCCAACCCCACAGAGGCAGGCAAGCCCAACACCACCGTCAGCCGCAAAGCCGTATGGGAAAGCCGGAGTACTTCTTTCTCATCCCGGTGAGCACGTGCGGAGGCGATCGCCGGCACCAGTGACAAGGACAATGATCCGGCAAAAAAGGATGCAAACTGGATCAACGGTTGTCCACGATCAAAAATGCCTTTGGCCGCAACAGCTTCTGTCGGTTGCCACCCCTGTTGCAACAAAATGTTGGTGACAGTAAAGGAATCCGTCAGAGACAACAACGGCATTACCAGGGACCCCAAGCAGATCGGCAGTGACAACACCAACAGTTGACGTGCAATTTGCCATTCATTTTCTCGTTGACCGGGAGCGGTTCCTCGGCGTACAGGTTGGCCTCGAAAATGTCGGTTCCATGTGAACAGCAGAAACACCAATGCAGCCGTCGCACCGGTAAATGCCCCAAACATCGCCCCGGCACCCGCCATCACGACACCTGCACCGGTGGTCATAAACCACCAAGCGGCAATCAGAATGGTGGCGACGCGAACCAACTGCTCCATCACTTGGGATACAGCCGTAGGCATCATGTCCTGATGTCCTTGAAAATAGCCACGGATGACAGATACGACCGGTACGACCAGCAATGCAAACGACACGGTCCGGATCGGGAGCGTGAGCAGTTGTTGACTTCCCATCCACGTGGCGATTGTTTCTGCTCCGACAAACAACAAGACAAACAAACACAATCCGGTTATGCTTAGGATGACCGTTGCCACACGGAAAATCCGTCCGGCCGCATCACGATCCCCTTCAGCCAGACGTTCTGATACCATCTTGGATATCGCCGTGGGGAATCCGGCGGTGGCAAGCAACAACAAAGTACTGTACAACGGATATACCTGCTGGTAGACGAACAGGCCCTCATTACCTGTGATGTTTTGGTAGGGCACTTTGTACAATGCCCCCAGCAGTTTGGACACAAATGCGGCGGCACCCAAAATGGCCGCCCCTCGGACGAAGGAATACCTCCGTGACATGATGATCTCCTTTCCCGTCCGCCTCCAGACATCCAACAAAACGAAACTGCCGACAACGGGATTGTCAGCAGTCCGATCGGATCTTTGATATTGTAGCATGAAACCAACCACCTGACCACCGAACGGAGTACCCGAATCAGCTTCCTTTTATGTTTGCAAGCAAAGAAAAAAGCAGGCTGTAGCCCGCTTAGATTGTTCCACCGCATCACCGTATCCCTGAGTCATTGCTCCATCTGTTTACCCAAAAATCCGGCGGCTGTCCCTGCAATCTTCACTTCCAGGTCCCCCATGCGTACGCCTTCTTTTTTGGTCAGAAGGATTACGGCGCCGATCGGGTCCCCACCCGCAATGATCGGTGCCACCACGAACGATTGATATTGTTCTGGCATGTCACGGATCAGCTCTGCCCGACTGGGATTGGCTTCCAAAATGGTGCGTCGCTGATCCATACAGGATTCCACCAGGCTGCCCACCGGTTTTTCCAGATACTCTTTTTTGGGTCCGCCGGCGACGGCGATCACACTGTCCCGATCACAGATCAACACGATATGTTGAAGATTTTCAAACAAGGATTCCGCATACTCTTGAGCAAAATCCCCCAACTCACCGATGGGAGAATATTTTTTCAAGATCACTTCTCCGTCACGATCCACAAAGATTTCCAACGGATCCCCTTCCCGAATACGAAGCGTCCGGCGAATTTCCTTCGGAATGACCACACGTCCCAAATCGTCGATGCGCCGGACGATGCCGGTAGCTTTCATATGTTGTGATGCCTCACTTTCGTCGATGATTTTTCCGGATCAGGCCTTGGTGTTGTCTGATGCGTCCTATCCGCCCATAGTATTCATCTGCTTCCAATTAATTATGCGGATAGGCCCCTTCGAAACAAAACAGGGGGTATTTTCCAATTACATCAAGAATCATTTGACTTTTCAAACCACAAGAGAAAGTCCGCGGTATCCTGCGTATTCATTTATTGCAGGGAAAACGGCTCACCTGAATCACGAGTGGTTCAAAGCAACAACAAAAAAGCCCGCAGGTTGACTATAAAGTCCTGCGGGCTCCTTTAAGAGCATGTCTACTCGTTAGATTTTCCTGTAATCCGGGCGACAACCCGCGGTCATCATTGGCTGGGAGCAGCGGGTTGTCCCTGTCCGCCGGTTGTTCCCGAACCCGGTAGGGTCGGTTGCGGTTCTTTCGGCAGGTTCCACTTGGACACCTTTACGTTTTTGGCCAAGTACTCCTTATACATCTTTTCGAGCAGCATTTGTTTCACTTCGTCTTTGACCTGGTCAAACGGTTGTTTTTTCCGCTCGGTCACCTTGATGATATGATAACCGTACATCGTTTTGACCGGGTCGCTGATTTTGTTCAACGCCAGGGTTTTCACCGCATTGGCAAATTCCGGTGCAAAATCCCCCGGCTTGCCTTCGATAAGGCCCCCCGTATTTTTGGAACCAGGATCATCCGAGTACTGCTTTGCCAACTGGGCAAAGTCCCCGCCCTTCTCCAATTTCTGCTTCACTTCCAGCGCACGCTTCTTGGCATCGGCATCGGAACGCTTGCCGTCCTGAACGGAGATCAATATGTGATTTGCCTTGACGGTGTAAAACTGATCCGATTTGTCGTATTCGGCTTTCAACTGATCGGGTTTGATTTGCTTCTCAAAGTAAGAGGAGACCTTTTCCCCTCGAATGAGGAACGCCTTCAGCTGGGGTTTGGTAAATCCCGCTTTCTTCAGAATCTGATCGAAGGATTCCTTCGAATTGCCCAGCGATTGTTTGACCTGTTCCTCCATCTTTTTCAGTGATTCATCCGCTTGTTTCTGGAACTCCGCACTGTCCCCCACTTGACGGGCGACCATCATTTCCCCGATGTATTGTTTGGCGATTTCCTGCTTCATGCCGGGCATTTGAATCATCATGGAGACTTGCGGCTGGAAAAAGCCGAGAATGTTCAGATACAGGTTGAACTCGCCCTCGGTCACTTTTCCGCCGTTGTATTCCGCGATCACCTTTTTGCTGTCCGTCTTCAGCGGGAAAGCGGCTTGTCCTGCCGGATTTTGTTTTTGTCCAGAGGTCGGTTTGTCTTTATCAGCTCCACATGCCGTGGCAAAGATCGACACCATCAGTAAAAGCGCCAACAAGGCCGCGAGGCCTTTATTCATTCGCCGCATTTTGAATTGCTCCTTTCGTTTTGGGAACCGTTTCATATTTTATCAGAAAACGCTCCACCATTTCCAGCGCGTCGGCCGGAGACAGGCCCGCGGTCTTGAAGATGATGCCGATTCGCTGCCCAGACGACAGGCGGATGCGTCCCGGAAACTCCTGTGCCAGTCGGAACAGGCGTTGTCCATCCACCACCTGGTTTTGATCCGGATGCAGGCGGATGGTGATTTCCTGTCCCTTCTGCTGAATCTCCTCAATCCCGTATTTCAAGGCGTAAGCCCGAATCCGGGCGATGCGCAACAGGGTTTGCACCGGTTGAGGCAAATCCCCGAATCGGTCTTCGATCTCTTCTTCGAGATCACGCGCTTCTTCCAATGTTTGTATGGCTCGGATCTTTTTGTACAGCTCGATCTTTTGTTTCTCGTCCGGAATGTAATCCGAAGGCAGATAGGCGTCGGCATTCAGTTCGATCTGCGGCTCCAGCGGCTGTTCCTGCTCTTCCGTGCCTTTCAATTCGGCGATCGCTTCTTTGAGCATCTGAGAGTACAATTCAAATCCGACACTGGCGATATGCCCATGCTGTTCAGCCCCCAGAAGATTCCCCGCACCGCGAATCGCCAAATCCCGCATGGCGATTTTGAAACCAGAACCCAGTTCGGTAAACTCCTTGATCGCTTGCAATCGCTTTTCCGCCGTCTCGGTCAGCACCTTGTCCCGCTGATAAGTGAAATAGGCGTAGGCGATCCGATTGGAACGACCGACACGACCGCGCAGCTGGTAAAGCTGCGACAAGCCCATCTTGTCCGCATCGTAGATGATCAGCGTGTTGACGTTGGGGATGTCCACTCCTGTCTCGATGATTGTGGTGCTGACGAGCACGTCGTATTCCCCGTCCAAGAAATCCAGCATAACGCGCTCCAGTTCCGTTTCGGGCATTTGCCCGTGTGCGACGGCCACGCGCGCTTCCGGCACCAACGCCCGGATTTGTTCCGCCATTTGCTCGATTCCCTGCACCTGGTTGTAGAGGAAGTATACCTGCCCGTCACGCGCAAGCTCCCGTTCGATCGCTTCCCGCACTAATGCGGCGGAATACTCGAGAACATACGTCTGCACGGGGAAACGGTTTTCCGGCGGCGTTTCAATGACGGACAAATCGCGTACTCCCATCATCGCCATGTGCAAGGTGCGCGGAATCGGGGTGGCCGTCAGCGTGAGCACGTCGATGTTGTGCTTCATCTGTTTGATCCGCTCTTTGTGTTTGACGCCGAACCGCTGTTCTTCGTCGATGATCAAAAGACCCAGATCCTTGAACTGCACGTCCTTGGACAACAGCCGGTGTGTACCGATCACGATGTCGACCGTACCGTTTTTGACACCTTCGATCGTCTCTTTTTGCTCCTTGCGCGTGCGGAACCTGCTCAGAACGCGGATTTCCACCGGAAAACCGGCAAACCGCTCCTTGAACGTCTCATAGTGCTGTTGCGCCAAAATGGTGGTGGGTACCAGCACCGCCACCTGTTTACCGTCCATCGTCGCTTTAAATGCGGCGCGGATGGCCACTTCCGTCTTCCCGTAACCCACATCACCGCACAACAGTCGATCCATCGGCTGGGGCTTCTCCATATCCGCCTTGATCTCGCGGATCGACCGTTCCTGATCAGGTGTCTCCTCATACGGGAACATCGCGTCGAATTCCCGTTGATAGGGGGTGTCCGGGGAGAAAGCAAAGCCCTTGGCCGCCTGCCGTTTGGCGTACAGTTTGATCAGATCTTGGGCGATGTCTTGCACAGACGAGCGTACTTTGTTTTTGACCTTGCTCCACTCGCTGCCACCCAAACTGTACACTTTGGGCGTTTTTTCCTCTGCGCCGACATATTTCTGCACCTGGTCGATCTGATCGATCGGAACGTACAGCTTGTCGTTGCCGGCGTATTGGATCAAGAGATAATCCTTGTGCATCCCGCCCACGTTGAGCGTCTCGATCCCCGCATACCGACCGATGCCGTGGTTGACGTGAACCACATAATCACCGGGTTGGAGCTCTTGGTAATCCTTGATCTTTTCGGCGTGGCTCATTTTGGAGGGGCGACGCATCCGGCGCTGTTTCTGGGTAAATACCTCGCCTTCGGTCACCACAGCCAGCTTGATCGCACTCAGTTCAAATCCGTTTTGCAAAGAGGTGATACGCACAACGGGTCGACCGGCGAACGGAGGGGCATCCACGCTGTCATGCTCCAGCTCCATCCCGTAATCGGCCAGCACCCGCTTCAACCGTTCGGCCCGCTCCTCGCTGCTCGCCGTGAAAATGACGCGATACTTGGCCTTTTGCCACCGCTCCCACTCTGTTTTGAGCACATGCATTTGTCCGTGGAACTGTTGCATGCTCCGACAGATGAACTGCACGACGTTTTGCGGTTGGAATCCCTGCACCTGCCGCATAAACAACGACAGCGCGATCCGCGGATGTTTCACGCGAAACAGGCATTCCTCGTAAGAGTGGGAAATTTTTAGCTGAGGCAGAAACTCTCCCTGCTGCAACAGAGCAGTCTGCCATTCCCCTTCTTCCCGCTCCATCTGACGGGCAGTCTCCGTGATCCGGGCCGGTTCGTCCAACACCAGCACGGTGTCTTTGGGCATATAATCCAGTAAACTCTGACAATCCGGATAGATGAGGGTGATATATTTATAGATGCCGGTAAACCATTGTCCCGATTTCAGCTGTTCGATTTCCCAGCCGATTCCTTCAGCGAGTTTCTTTTTGAGCGAGGGGTCCTTGACAGCCGAAAGACGCTCCTCCAGTAACCCCGCCGCTTTTTCACCCGCCTGATACAGTCTTTCGGCATCGGCGAACAATTCACGGGCAGGCGGGATCAACACCTCTTCCCATTTGTCGTAGGAGCGTTGATCCGTTGCGGAAAACGGCCGGATCGAATCCAGTTCGTCTCCAAACCACTCCATGCGGACCGGGTCCTGGAATGTAACCGGATACACGTCCAAAATGCCGCCACGAACGCTGAATTCACCAGGCTTCTCCACCATCTCCACCCGTTCGTAACCGATCTTCACCAGTCGGTCCACCAACGGGTCCATCGGCCGTTCCTCTCCCACTTTCAATCGGACGTGACTGGCCTTTACCGTGGCCTGAGGCGGAAACAGCTTGCGCAATCCGGCAAACGGCACGACAAAAACGCCGGTAAATCCGCGCGAGAGACGGGACAACACATCTACCCGTTCTCCGAGCGTCTCGTGTCCGGCGAGTGCAATTTCCGTCGTGACCAATTCATTGGCTGGATACAACATCACTTCTTCTTTCGGCAACAACTCATATAAATCTTCCGCCGCTTTTTGCGCTTGGTTCAAGTTGTGCGTGACCAGCATCACTGGCTGTCCGATCTCACGATACAGGGAAGCCACATATAACATCCGCGCGGTCCCCGTCAGTCCCGCGACCATCTGCTCGGACAACCCCATTCTCAGTCCTTCCACTGTGGACTGAAAATCCTTGTCCTCCCGAAAAAGGTGTATCAAGGGCTTCACGTCGTTTCGGCCTCCTTTCTGCGACCGCCTTTTTTACGCCAATACAAAAGAAGCCTTAGCTGGGGCAGCCAAGGCCGTTCGTTCCTTTCTATCCGGCTGATTTGGCACCGTTCTCCCCCGCGCCAAAACCATCATTTTCCAGCTGTGCTGACATTCCAAGCCGACAGATGAAACTTCTCATTGCAATGGCCGGGGCAATAGAGACAGTTCCGGTGAACGGTTCAGCATCTCCTGGCATGTTTCGCAAACTACCTTCACCAGGGTGCCGCCATCCATATCATCAGATATTATATCCTTCCGTTCCTCGGGGGTCAACCAATGAAACCCTAATTGCCATTCTGTAATATTTTCTGCTGATAGTTGACCGATCGTCTGATCGCAAATTCTGCAAACATATCTGATTCCCATCATATTCCTCCCGATCCGAAGATATTCTGCTATAGTATCACCGGATCGAGAGGAATTCATAAGCGGATCAGTTCTGATTGAATTCGTTCATCGCGATCAGGAAGGAATCCGTCTCCAACCAGCGGTTCACGGCGTCCGCCGCACGGCGTACGGCCGATACGATGGCGTCCTGTTCATCGGGGGCAAACGGAGACAACACGTAGTCGGGAATCGGTTGCGGCGTCTGCGGGCGGCCAATTCCGATCTTGATCCGCTTGATCGATTGCGTTCCCAAGTGCTGAACGACGGATTTCACTCCGTTGTGCCCCCCGGAACTGCCCTTGAGACGGAGGCGCAAATGACCGAGCGGCAAATCCAAATCATCGTATATGATCAGTACGTCATCCACGGTGCATTTCAGCCAATCCATCGCCGGGCGCACCGATTCCCCGGACAGGTTCATGAATGTCATCGGCTTGAGCAATGTGACGGTTTCCGTCCCCACCCGTCCTGTCCCGCTCAACCCTTTCCATTTCTCTTTGTTGACCGGAATCCCCCATTGCTCACTCAGCCGGTCAATCACCCAAAATCCGACGTTGTGCCGCGTATTTTCGTAACGGGGGCCAGGATTCCCCAAACCGACAATCAACTTCACAAACCATCCCTGCCTTTTCGTCAGATCCTCCATCAATGAGACAGGCGCAACCCTCAGGCTGCGCCTGTCTTTTCCATTGGGCACATGCGAGTGGTGCAGTACACACCCATTTTATTAACTGTTGACTGTTTCTGTTTCCGCAGTCGTCTCCGCTTCGCTTTCTCCATCGTCCGTACCCGCCACTTGCGGTCGGGTTACGGCAGCCACGACTTCATCCGGGTCGGACAGCAGTTTCACACCTTCCGGCAACTTGACGGCTTGCAGGGTGACGGTGTCACCGATCTCCAATCCGCTGACATCCAAGGTCAAGACTTCAGGGATCCGATCAGGCAAGGCGCGGATTTCCACCTCATGCAACTGATGTTGCAACACCCCGCCTTCCTTCACTCCTTTCGGTTCCCCTTTGAGCACCAGAGGCACTTCCGTGTCGATCGGCTCGTCCATTTCCACGGCATAGAAGTCCACGTGCAACAATTTATCTTTCAACTCATCCCGTTGCCATTCGCGTATGATGACCGGGTATGTTTGATCATCCAGTTGAAGTTGAATCACAGAGGTCGCGGCACCTTGTTGCAAGCAGCGCGCCAATTGCAATTCGTCCACATGCAGCAGTTGAGGGTCTTTTCCTTTTCCGTAGAATACCCCCGGTACGCGACCTTGCTTACGCAATTTCGTTTTCAGCGCTTTCGGACGTGCTTCTCGGCGTTGTGCTTGAATCGTCAGTGCCATTTGCATCCCTCCGTCGAAAAAAATCTTACATAATTATCATTTAACCGGATAACGGGGGATTTAAACATGCAACTGACAGCAGCACACCGAAAACCCGTTCCAAGCGTCCCGGAATCGGTCTTTCCGTCTGAGGCCCACAGCAGGATTGGTGAATCATGGGGCTCGTCAGTCAAACAATTTGCTGACGGACAACTCCTCGTGCACACGGATAATCGCTTCCCCGATCAGGGATGCCACAGACAACACCTTGATTTTGTCCAGCTGTTTTTCCTCCGGCAAGGGAATGGTGTTGGTGACGACCATTTCCTTAATGTTGGCCTGCTGGATCCGCTCAATCGCCGGACCGGAAAAGACCGGGTGAGTGCAGCAGGCGTAGACTTCTTTGGCTCCCTGCTCCAGCAAAGCATTGGCAGCCAGCGTGATCGTCCCGGCAGTGTCGATGATATCATCAATGATGATTGCTTTTTTGCCTCTTACATCCCCGACGATGTTCATCACTTCGGCGACATTGGGTTCCGGCCGCCGTTTGTCGATAATGGCGATTGGCGCTTCCAAACGCTCGGCCAGTTTCCGCGCCCGGATCACACCACCATGATCGGGGGAGACGACCACAACGTCATCCAGTTGCTTTTTGATGAAGTAGTCGGCCAAAATGGGCACACCCAACAAATGGTCCACCGGAATGTCAAAGAAGCCCTGGATCTGGTTGGCATGCAGATCCATGGTGATCACCCGGTCCGCGCCCGCTGTCTCGATCAGGTTGGCCACCAGCTTGGCCGTAATCGGATCACGAGCCCGCGTTTTCCGATCCTGACGCGCATACCCATAGTATGGGATCACAACATTGATGGTACGGGCGGATGCCCGTTTGAGCGCATCCACCATCACCAGCAGTTCCATCAAATGCTGGTTGACCGGATGACAGGTGGATTGGATGACATAGACATCCGACCCACGAACGCTCTCGTCCAATTTGACGTGAATCTCTCCATCGCTGAATTTGCCCACTTCGGCGTCCCCCAGCGGAACACCGATGTGATCAGCGATTTCCCGGGCCAAACCGGGATTGGAATTACAGGTGAACAACTGCAGACGTGTTTGACGAAGTTGAGACATGGGTGAACGATCCTCCACTTTTGATGGTAGGCTGGTTACTTGCTTTTGGCTTTTAGTTTTTTCGCATATTCCGGCTTATTGGTCTGCCGTTCGCGTGCAATGGCCAAGGCATCACCCGGCACGTCGTTCGTGATGGTTGAACCGGCAGCCACATATGCCCCTTTACCAACGGTCACCGGAGCGACCAAGTTGACATTACATCCGATGAATGCACCATTCTCGATGACGGTTTTGTGTTTGTTCACACCGTCGTAGTTGACGGTCACCGCACCGCAGCCGATGTTGACGCCTTCACCCACATCGGCGTCACCGACATAGCCCAGGTGTGATACCTTCGATCCCTTCCCGAGACGAGCGTTCTTGATGTCAACGAAACACCCGACTTTCGTGAATGATTCGAGATGGGAACCAGGTCGTACATAGGCGAACGGACCGACGGTCGCTCCGTCGTCTACCCGGGCGTCTTTCAGCACCGAATATTGAATGTGCGCACCGTCCCCGATGACGACGTTGGTCAGATCAGCCTGCGGGCCGATGACGCATCCTTCCCCGATCACCGTGCCGGCTCGCAGATGGGAACCGGGATGAATCACGGTGTCGGCCCCGATTTGCACATCTGCTTCAATGTAAGTGTTGGCTGGATCAATGACAGTGACGCCATTCATCATGTGCGCTTTCAACAGCCGGCGTCGCATGATCGCTTCCGCTTCCGCCAACTGTACCCGGTTGTTCACCCCATGGGCTTCGTCCGGGTCGTCGATGGTTTCCGCCCCGATATGCTTCCCTTTCTTCTGTAAAATGGTGATCACATCGGGCAGATAGTATTCACCTTGCTGGTTGTCGTTGTTCACTTCCTTTAGCGACTCAAACAGCAGGCGATTGTCGAAGCAGAACGTGCCGGTGTTAACCTCACGAATCCGCCGTTCTTCCTCAGTGGCATCCTTGTGCTCCACGATCCGCACCACGCGGCCGTCTTCACCACGAACCACACGTCCGTATCCCGTCGGATCGGCCAGTTCAGCTGTCAACACGGTCGCAGCCGATTGCCGTTCCCGATGACTGTGGACCAGTCGCTCCAGCGTGTCCGCCGTGAAGAGCGGGTGATCGCCGTTGAGTACGAGCGTCGTGCCTTCCTTGTCCGCCAAAATCCCTTCCGCCTGACGGACTGCATGCGCCGTCCCCAATTGCTCTTCCTGCAATACGAAGGTGGCGCGATCACCGACATGGGCTTGCACTGATTCGGCGTGATGCCCGACCACCACGATGGTTTGAGATGTTCCCAGACGCTCCAGTTGGTCCAAAATATGATCAATAATCGCTTTGCCGCATACCGGGTGTAATACCTTGTGCTTGCGCGACTTCATCCGCGTTCCCTGTCCAGCGGCCAGTACGATGGCAAAAAGATCACTCATGTGGGTCGCACCCCCGTTTTTCCTACAAAACTCCATTCTGACTATATCCCAAAGCAAACGGGAATGCAACAAGGCTGCAGGGTGAAGAGTTTGCCAATCCGACGATGACGATAAAAAAAGTATCCCGCATGGTGCGGGATCGAATTTGTTCGGCCAGGGTTAATTTCGTCAGCAAGAAACCGTTTCCACTTCATGTCTGCCTGCGATACCTCTATCAAAGGCTGCCACTGCCTCATCCGACAATGACACGGACGGGCATCTTCCAATATATAACGATGACCGCAGACTTTGATTCAAGCGTCCAAAGGATAAACGTCCGCTTTCATTTCCAACTCGCCGGCGCGTTCATATTCCGCGAGTACGGCGGCTTCGATTTTTTCCCGTGTCGAAGGTGAAATGGGGTGGGCAATGTCGCGGAACTCGCCGTCCGGCGTACGCTTGCTGGGCATCGCCACAAACATGCCGTTGTTTCCGTCAATAACGCGGATGTCATGGACGACAAATTCACCGTCAATCGTAATGGAAGCGATCGCGCGCATGCGTCCTTCACGGTTGACACGGCGCAGACGAACGTTTGTAATTTCCAATCTGATTCACCACCCATTTCCATATAGATGTCCACTCACCTATTCTTCATGGGTGATGAAAATCCTTCAATTTCACACCAAGAAAATGGATTTTTTTGTTGAATTCAATCGACAATTGCTACGGCTTCAATTTCCACTCGTACATCTTTGGGAAGACGCGCTGCTTGTACGCATGAACGGGCCGGGTGTGGCTCCTTGAAATACTGCGCATAGACTTCATTCACTTGTTGAAAATCTTCCATATCAGCCAAAAAGATCGTCGTCTTTACCACTTTGTTCAGATCGGTTCCGGCGGCTTGCAGTACGGCCTGCAAGTTCTTCATCACCTGATGCGTTTGCTCAACAATGCCACCTTCGACCAGTTTTCCTTCCGGTGTCAGCGGAATCTGACCCGACGTGTACACCATGTTCCCAGCTTGAATCGCTTGCGAATACGGCCCAATCGCTTGCGGAGCCGCAGAAGTTTGGATTCGCTTCATCCGACCTCCCATCCTTTCTCAAACAGGTTGCCCAACTGGACATCCACCGTCCGTTGTTTTTCGTCAATCGACTTGATTTTGGCCAGCGACACCACATTCTCCACCAGACGTTCTTGGGCAGCCGATTCCACCAGTACACCGGCACCGACCACTTCCGCCTGAAACTCGGAAAGCAAATCGATCATTCCGCGAATGGTGCCACCCGCTTTCATGAAATCATCGATGATCAACACGCGTGATCCTTCCTTCAACGAGCGGCGCGACAAAGAAAGAGTACGAATTCGCCTGCTGGAGCCGGACACCGTATTGACAGTTACCACCGAGCCTTCCGTCACCCGGTTGCCCTGACGCACGATCGCCACCGGTACACCCAGATGCGCGGCGGCCGCCAACGCCAGGGGAATCCCCTTCGTTTCCACCGTGACAACGGCATTCACCTGTTCCTTGGCAAACACGGATGCCCAAATCTGACCGATTTCGCGCAGTAGTGCCGGTTGTCCCAACAGATCGGACATGTACAAAAAGCCACCGGGTAAGATGCGGTCAGGATTGGACAACTCGCGGCAGAGTGACCGCATCACTTCCTCTGCTGTTTTCCTGTCCATACCCGGGATATAACGGACACCGCCGGCCGCACCGGCCAATGTCTCCAAACCGCCTTGACCTGTGGTGCTCATCACCTCATGGATGATGGTCAGATCCTCGCTGATGGACGATTTCGCTGTATCGTACCGCTCAGCAAACGTACTGAGCGGGATGAGACGATGCGGATGCTGGATGAGCTGACGCGTCATGTCGACGATGCGTGCGCTCCGCTTCCATTTGTTCATTCCCTAACCCCCATGAAAACCGAATGTATCCTTATGGAATATATCATATTGTTCGGCTTTTATCAAGTAATAGAGGTTGGTTTGATCCCAACATACGGACAGCATATACTTGACGGCAAAATCCCCGCAAACCGTTGACAATGCGACGCGCCCGTGATTCGCGGTCAACCAGTCCGAACACGGTGGGACCGCTTCCCGACATCAACACACCGTCGGCACCGAATTGCTGCATCTTCTCTTTGAGTCGCTTTACTTCAGGATACATCTGCATCGTCACTTCTTCCAACACATTGCCCAAATGCCGGCAGATGCCGCGATAATCTCCCTGCTCCAGTGCCTGAATCATCGCCTCTGTATTCGGCCTACGCTCAATTCGATCCACACGCAGAGCTTGAAACACTTCGGCCGTAGAAACGCCATGCTGGGGCTTGGCCAACACGACCCAGCAAGGTGGCGGCGGTGCCACAGGCGTCAGGATTTCCCCCCGGCCTTTGGCCAACGCCGTTCCGGACCAAACACAAAACGGGACATCCGATCCGATCTCCGCTCCCAGCTCGGCCAGTTCCTCCAGCGATAATCCCAACTGCCACAACCGGTTGAGACCGCGTAATGTGGCGGCCGCATCGCTACTGCCGCCTGCTAGTCCTGCGGCTACAGGAATCCGTTTGTGAATCGTGATTTTGACGCCGCGGGTGATGCCCATTCGTTGACGGAGCAAATCGGCCGCCCGATAAGCCAAATTGCGTTCGTCCTGCGGAATGAGGCCGGAGGTATTCTCCAGCACGATGTCATCACCATCGATGTCCGCCAACTCAATCCGATCGGACAGATCGATCGTGGTCATGACCATTTCCAATTCATGATATCCATCTTCACGCTTATGTAAGGCGTCCAAAGTCAAATTGATTTTCGCCGGTGCCTTTTCCGACACTTCCATCTACCCTGCCTCCCCTCTTGCCGCCACTTTGGATCCGCCGTCCCGATAGTGTCACTCGCTCACGCCCGCATTCTCCGCAAGTGTTCTTATTGTATCACGTTTCGAGAAAATGTAGGTACCAGTGCGGGAAAATCCCATATGAGATGAAAAAGGTTGGGGGGATACCCCAACCCGATCCGCGGCTATTTTTTGGTCAAGCTCGCTTCCGCGATCTCAATCGCCCGTTTCACCATGTTACCTGCGTCACGAGCTTTGATCCCGCCCCAACCTTCCTTCTGGACCACGTCATAAAAGCCCAGTTCCTTCGCGATTTCGACCTTCAAGGCCTCCGACATGACGTTACCTCTGCGTGCCATGCAGATACCCCCTTTGATCATTGGCCGCGGACTTCGCTTAGTATCTGCATTTGGTCTTGATTTTTTGCGAGGAAAAAATAAAATAGAACACGTCACCGTGTTCTATTAGTTTTTAACGTATTTGACACGTACTTGCTGATCGTCTTCATAGACGGTCAGCTCCACCGACTCTGTCAAGATGTCCGCGTAACTGTACGAAACGCGTTTGAAAGCGTGTTGGTCTTCGTCCAACTTCACAATAAAAACGGAGGGATACGTTTCCTCCAACACGCCGGTACGCTCGATGGTTTTGCGGCGGCCACTGTTCGCTTTGAGGCGAATCCGGTGTCCGATGTAACCATCCAGCGTTTGTTTGATTTCAGTCAGCGCGTTTTTGCCCACGAGACGACCACCTCACTTGACTTTATTATAGCAAGTGAGGCCTCATTTGTCAAACGAACACACGATTATAGCAGTGGGACAAAGATTTTGTCAACGCCTTTTGCGAAACTTTTTTTCAAAACTGGAAAAAAACCATTTATACCCAATGGATTATTTGGTAAATCGGTCCGCCACCGCACTGGCCGCAAACGCATCCGGTTTGATCTTCGCTGTGTAACCGACGGACGTCACCCAGCCCACGACCTCCTGAATCAGCGTCCGCGTCTCCCCATGTTTCCCCACATCCAAGTGGATCTCCACCGGGATGTCAGTCGACACTTCCAACAAACCGTGTTGTTTCAGCTGCTCCATGCAGTCCAAACTGTACTCCGTCTCCTTGTAGATCCGATACCGCAAATCAAATATCGGGTGGGAGCGCTTGCGTGCATAGTAAAACAAGGCTCCCTTGCCGACACGTTGGACGATGATGGCCGTGACAAACAAGGTTTCCTGTTGGTTGGTCTGTGAATCGGTTCCGATGACAACTTTGTATCGGGCAGAGCGATCCGCTTCCATGTATTGGCGCATATCGGCAATAACTTCTTCGATGGTAAACCGCCCTTTTCGAGGATGGTAGAAATTCAATGGCCTTTCCTCCATGTACTGCCGAGCTTGCGCCCGGGTCAATGAAACTGCTGACAAAGTACGCGAAAGCCTTCACGATATTTGTCAACAACCTGATCCATTCGGCTTGGTTCCCAAATGATCAGCCAGACCATCCGCCAAACGAGCGAATTCCTCCAAACTCAAGGTTTCCCCCCTGCGACGCGGGTCAATCCCCACTTCCTCCAACCATCGATTGAGTGTTTCCTTGTTTTTCCCATTCAACAACAACGTCGAAAGGGCATTGGACAGTGTCTTTCTCCGTTGATTGAACGCCGCCCGTACCACACGGAAAAACAGCCTTTCGTCACGTACGTGCACGGCGGGTTTCGGTCGAACGGAAAGACGAACAACGGCGGAATCGACATTGGGACGCGGCACAAACACATGCCTCGGCACGGTTGCCACCCAGGAGACTTCCGCGAAGTATTGAACCGCGACCGTCAGAGAACCGTAATCCTTGGTTCCCGGTTTGGCACGTAACCGCTCGGCCACTTCTTTCTGGATCATGACCACAATGTGGGTGAGCGGCAAACGCTCTTCCAATAAACGCATCAGAATCGGGGATGTAATATAATATGGCAAATTGGCCACCACGGCGTATTTGGTTAACCCGTTTAAATGCTCCCCGATTAACCGGCGAAAATCCACCTTCATGGCGTCACCGTGAATGATGGACACCCGGCTTTGCCCTTGAAATTGTTCACGAAGAATCGGTACCAATCGGTCATCCAGTTCCACAGCCACCACTCCGCCGGCGTATTCGGCCAGCTGCTCGGTCAACGCACCGATCCCCGGCCCGATTTCGATGACGCCGGTTTCTCTGTCCAGTTCCGCCGAACGAATGATTTTCCCAATAACATGGGCATCTGTTAAAAAGTTTTGCCCCAAGCTCTTTTTTAATGCGATTTGATGCCGTGACAATAATTTACGGGTTTGGGTGGTGATGGGTTGTCGTTCCACCTTGTTCCTCCTTCTCCGCTTGGATCAACGCTTCCCGAAACTCCGATCGGGTGATGCGAAACATTTGGATGCGGCGGAAAAATTGCCGGGCATTGGCATAGCCAATCCCCAAATGTCGACCCATCGATTCCCTGAGGCGACGCGCGCGGACCCCTCCTGCCAATCCCGCGTCCAGGTATTCTCCCCACGTCACCTCATCGTTACCTTCAGATTCCGTTCCGCTTCGAACCTCGGACAGTGCTCGCCGGATCGCTTCCGGGGAGGCGTGCTCCACTCCGATGCCGTCTTTGCCGGTGGCTTCCTCCCGTGTCAGGAATGCGTGCTTGCAACCCTCCACCCTTTGCGAGATGATTCGGCGGATGCGTTCGCCCGCACCATCCGGGTCGGTCATGATGATCACACCGCGCCTTGCTTGGGCCTGTTTAATCGCCGCCAACACTGTTTCATCCACTGCATCGCCGCCCGTTTCCAGCGTGTCCGCCGAAACGGCGCGTCGCACGGCCGCGGTGTCGTTTTTGCCTTCCACTACGATGATCTCTTTCAACTTGCCTGTAAACACCCAACGTAACCTTCTTTCCTATAACAGCCTGATGGTCCGCGGGATACTGGGGCGTGTCTGGCGAATACTGTCCAGACACATCATAGCATCAGAGACCCCTTTGTGGTTTTCTTAGTGTGGACCGTCCGACTTATCTCTTATGCTTCAATACCGAACAACCGGCATGCATTGGCAGTCGTTTGTTCCGCCAATGCCTCCAGCGTCATGCCCCTCAGCTCCGCGATGGTCTGCGCCACCAACCGCACATAGCCCGTTTCGTTCCGTTTTCCCCTATGGGGATGGGGAGCCAAATACGGGCAGTCCGTTTCGATCAACAAACGGTCGATGGGCACTTTTTGGGCTATTTCCTTGGGCAGCTTGGCATTCTTAAACGTGACCGGTCCGCCCAGACCGATGTAAAAATTCAGGTCCAGACAGTGCTGCGCAAATGCCCAATCACCACTGAAACAATGCATGACGCCGCCGACTTCCTCCGCTTTTTCTTCGCGCAAAATATGAAGGACGTCTTCATGAGCATCCCGATCATGAATAATGATCGGCAATCCAACCTTCCGCGCCAGCCGGATTTGTCGGCGAAATACCTCCTGCTGAATATCGCGGGGCGAATTATCCCAGTAATAGTCCAAGCCCATCTCGCCGAGCGCCACCACTTTGGGATGCTCTGTCAGTGATTCGATCCAGGTCAGATCGTCGTCGGTCATCTCCTTTGCATCATGGGGGTGCCATCCGATGGCGGCATAGATGAAATCATACCGCTCGGCCAACGCCAACGCGGTGCGAATCGTCTCACGGTTGTAGCCGATATTCACCACGCGGGAGACACCGTATTCTTCCCGTGCGCGACGAATCACTTCTTCCCTGTCATTATCAAATTGAGCGTCATTCAAGTGGGCATGGCTGTCAAACAACATGATAATATGCCTCCTGATCCGATCCTTGGCTGTTTTTTCGGGGTTTCAATGAACGGACAGCAAAGCGAAGCGTCGGAAGGGAAAGACAATGACCTCCGCACGACCAACGACGTCATTCATGTCGATCGCTCCGAGCTCCCGGCTGTCCTTGCTTTGATTGCGGTTGTCCCCCATTACAAAGAGGTGACCGGGGGGCACAGTCGTCGGCTCCAGATCCGAATCGGTCGGTTCGACGATATAGGGTTCCTTGAGTTGTCGTCCATTCCGGTATACATGTCCGTTGCGGATCGCGATGACGTCTCCCGGCAAGCCGATGACTCGTTTGATGAAATCCCTTTTTTCTTCTGTATGAAAAATCACGATATCTCCGTATGACGGCTTGGTGATACTGTAAATCCACTTGTTGACGATCAACAGTTCCCGGCCATGAAATGTGGGATACATGGACATTCCTTGTACCTCGTAAGGCTGAAAGAAAAACAACCGGATCACGATCGCCAGCAACAAAGCAGTCACGGCGGCCTTCCACCAGTCACCGGCGTTGCGCGCTTCTCTACTCATCTTGAACCCTTATCCCCCTCTCTGTAATTACAATACTGGATGTCCTTCCAATTTTCCACCCATATTTACAGTAAATGACGTCTAAAAGCCCACGGCGCCCATCGGGAGGGCCCGTGGGTATTTCCATCGTAGGTTGAAAGGGGGACATTACGCGACAGGTTATACAATCGGATGAATGAGTGGTGCTCATCCCACTAGAGCGTATCTGACCAAATTCGTCCGCATCGCTTTCCCGGAGCTTATTTCACTTTCTTCCCGTAAGGAAGCAACCGGAAGCACACGATGCAGAAAAGTACGCTCCGCTTAGAGGAAAGTGCCAGCCAATGGACCCTTTTTGCGAAACACGATCAAATGACCAGACACGACTGCGTAGTGGGTTTGCTACATCATGGTATATGGTTCAAGTGGCGAACCAATCTCTCCCACTGAACCGATCGCCACCCGGTCTCGGCTCTTCATATACTCTCAGAGTCCACCGGTAACCGATTCGCTTCCGGGTGACTGCTTTTTCCTCACTCGCTCCCGTTCACGTCCCAACAGTCGCTTAACCGGGAAACAGGTCACCCGAAAAAGTCCAGGGCCAATCACCCCATCCTGAAGTTACTTCACCCGTGTACCGTTGGGGATGTCACCCGATACCGTGGACAGAACCAACCGGTCCCCGTCCTTGGCAGCGAGTACCATGCCTTCGGAGAGGACACCCCGCAATTTGGCCGGTTTCAGGTTGGCTACCATGATTACTTTTTGCCCGGTGAGTTCCTCCGGCTGATAGTATTGTGCGATCCCGGCGACCACCTGACGTTGTTCATTTCCCAAATCCAACCGCAATTTCAGCAGGCGGTCCGCTCCTTCAATCCGCTCGGCTGCCACGATTTCCGCCACACGCAGATCCACTTTGGCGAAATCGTCGATACTGATGAGATTGTTCTCTTTAACCGACGCTTCGTCTTTCTCTTTTTTCTTGGTTTCGGCTTCGCCGCTCATTTTTGTACCCCCGATCATCGCATTGATTGCCTCCACTTCCTGTTTCACATCCAAGCGCGGGAACAACGGCTTTCCTTTTTTCACCCTGAGGCCTTGCGGCAGGGTTCCGAACCGGTGGGCGCTTTCCCACTCCGTCTGATCCCCCGCGGAAATGCCCAAGTGCTCCCACATTTTTCGCGGAACTTGCGTCATGAACGGTTGCACCAGTACGCTGACAATGCGTAATACCTCCAGCAGATGATACAGCACCGAGCCCAACGTGTCCTTTTTGGCAGGATCTTTGGCCAATTCCCAGGGTTGAGTGTTCTCGATGTACTTGTTGCCCGCGCGCACCAGATCCCAAATGGCCGTCAGTGCGATGGAAAACTGCATGCTTTCCATCGCCTTCTCCACTCGGTTGACGGTTTCTTCGGCCAACCGAACCAGAGCCGCGTCATGTTCGGTGGCATTTTCCACATATACTGGTACGATACCGTCAAAGTATTTCTCTACCATGGTCAGCGTCCGGTGGAGCAAGTTGCCCAGATCGTTGGCCAAATCAGCGTTGATCCGCTCCACGAACCCTTCCGGCGTAAACACGCCATCCGACCCGAATGGGACCTCACGCAACAGGTAATAGCGGAGCGCATCCAGACTGTACCGTTCGATCAGCGGAATCGGGTCCACCACATTGCCCTTGGATTTGGACATTTTCTCGTTTTTGACGGTGAAGAAACCGTGGGCGACCACCTTTTTGGGCAACGGGAGATCGAGCGCCATCAGAATGATCGGCCAATAAATCGTGTGGAAACGGACGATGTCCTTGCCCACAATGTGTACGTCGGCGGGCCAATGCTTTTCAAACTGCTTTTGTTTCTCCGGATCGTCGGACAGATACCCGATGGCTGTGATATAGTTGGTCAGCGCGTCCAGCCAAACGTACATGACGTGCTTCGGATCACCCGGTACCGGAATCCCCCAATCAAATGTCGTCCGGGAGACGCACAGATCTTCCAGTCCCGGTTTGATGAAGTTCTGGATCATCTCATTCTTGCGGGATTCCGGCTGGATAAACTCCGGATTTTCCTCGTAGTATTGAAGCAGACGGTCCACATATTTGCTCATCCGGAAGAAGTAGCTTTTCTCCCGCACCTTGTCTACCGGTCGACCACAGTCCGGACATTTGCCGTCTTTGAGCTGGCGCTCGGTCCAGAACGATTCACAAGGGGTGCAGTACCAACCCTCGTACTCACCCAGGTAAATGTCCCCTTGATCCAGCAGACGCTGGAAGATCTTCTGCACGACCTTCTTGTGGCGTTCCTGCGTGGTCCGGATAAAATCATCATAAGAGATGTCCAGTTTCTCCCACAGCTCCTTGATCCCGGCCACGATCTCATCGACGAATTCCTGCGGCGATTTCCCGGCTTCCTTGGCACGGCGCTGGATTTTCTGACCATGCTCGTCCGTTCCGGTCAGGTACATGACATCATAGCCGCGAAGCCGCTTGTAACGGGCCATCGCGTCCCCCGCCACAGTGGTGTACGCATGCCCGATGTGCAGCTTGTCGTTGGGATAATAAATCGGTGTCGTAATGTAGAAGGAACGCTTCTCGCTCATGGTGATTCTCTCTCCTTTCACCCTCGGGCGTGTCTGGCAAATCGGACATACCCTGGTTGTTCTCAAAAAAGCAAAACCCCTCACCCTTCAGCATGGGGCGAGAGGTTGTTCTCACGCGGTACCACCCATTTTCAGCACGCCCTCGCGGCACGTGCCCTCGATCAGTGTTACACTGCGCCGTTAACGCCGGCCACGGCCGCCCCTACTCACCCAGAAGGGTTTCGTTGCGGCTTCTCCGGGGACATGTTCACCTCAGCGCCTATGCCGGCTTTCACCCATCCCGGCTCTCTGGTGATAGACGACAGTCGGTTACTCCTCCCCATCATGGAAGTTGGGGGTGTTCATCTGTTGCAAAAACCATGTCATTTTCTATTATATCAACCGCCCATCGGTGATTCAATGTATGGGAGGGCTTATCCGCATTGTTGACGAAA
Source organism: Polycladomyces abyssicola (assembly GCF_018326425.1). Lineage (NCBI taxonomy): Bacteria > Bacillati > Bacillota > Bacilli > Caryophanales > Thermoactinomycetaceae > Polycladomyces > Polycladomyces abyssicola. The sequence goes on along the minus strand of NZ_AP024601.1, from coordinate 63,974 downwards.
CGGAGGGTATACAAACTCCGTCACACCCGATCCCGTCCCAGTTCCCCTTCTTTCCTTTGCTTGACGGGGCGGCGCATCTCCCGCCAAATCGCCGGAATCACCCGTCTCAGATATGTCCAACCCTTGATGAAGGATTCCCCCGTTTCCCGTACCTTGTAAGTGATCGGAACTTCCATCATCCGGTAACCTTGCCGCACAATGTTAAGGGTCATCACTTGAGCATAGTTGTAGTCATGGATGATCTCCATATCTCTCAACACATCCCGGCTGAACGCCCGGAACCCGGACTGTCCGTCGTAAATCCATCGACCAAGCAACAGCGACTGCAACAGGGTAAATACATAATTCCCCAAGCGCCGGTGCATACGCATCCCGCGGATCGTTCCCTTGAACCGTGAACCCATCACATAATCGGCATCCCCGTTCAGAATCGGTGCCACCACTTGCGGGATCTCGTCGGCGGGATATTCGTCGTCGGCGTCGATCATTACCGCCACGTCGGCACCCCGACGCCACGCTTCCTTCAATCCTTCGCGGACAGCAGCACCCAATCCCCGATTTTGCGGAAACGAGAGAACTTCGTCCGCTCCCGCTCCCTTGGCAGCTTCCACCGTTCCGTCCGTCGAACCGTCGTCAACAAGCAGCACCTTTACCTCCACATCCGGGCGAAAATGGCGGGGTACTTTCCGTATCACGGTTCCCACTGATTCTTCCTCATTCCACGCCGGGATCACTACATACAAGAGCACCGTCATATCCCTCCTTTCGTCCTGTTTCATTTATGATGCCATCGGGTGTGACTGATCCATACTTCCTACGTTATGACCAGACAAACCTTAGAACCGATCTGGTTCAAGAACCATCGCCCGTTGCCGATGCGGACACACATGCTTCCGGTTTCCACGCTTCCATCAAAACGGGCCCACGCGACCGGTCAGGATAGGGAGCCCCCAACGCATAGCAGATGGTCGGCGTGACCGAAGTCAGGTTGCGGAGTGCATCAACACGGTGTCCTTCACGAACCATCGGTCCGTGCAGGATGAACGGCACAAAACGTTCCCCCTCATCCAGATGGGCATGACCGCCGATTCCGTCGGATTGTCCGTGATCAGCGCACACGATAAACAGGGCGTCTTCCAGATAGCCTTTCTCTTTCAACCACTGGTAAAACGACTGAATATGCCGGTCGGCTTCTTCAATTTTTTCCCGGTACTCCTCATACAGCGGACCACGGCTGTGCCCCGTCTGGTCAGTGGCGATCAGCTGTACGGCCAAAAGATCGGGCTGTTTTTCCTCCATGATCTGACGAGCTCTGGCCATGATGTGCGCGTCAGCTTCATCGTTCTTCATCACCGCGGTTACCGTATCCACATCATCACCGAAAGCGTCCACCAGATGAGCGATCCCCAACAAGCGTCCCGTTTTTCCCGCTTCCCGCAGTTTGTCAAAAACACTCTCGCATCGGACGCCCAATTTCCACACCATGTTGCTCGTGATGCCGTGATCACGCGGATACGCCCCGGTAAACATCGTGGAAAAACAGACTACCGTCCGTGCGGGATAAATGGTCTCCATGCGCGTGTACTCCGTACCCGTCCGCTTCAGCCAGTCCAAAAACGGCGTATCCGCCTCTTCCAACCGGTCCTTGCGGCAACCGTCAATCACCACGAGAATGACGCGGCGAGCCGGCGGATGCTTCGGAAGCGGGGTAGATGTGAATTGCTCCGGTTCTTCGGGACGCCAGTCGAAAAATGCACGATGCACCCCGTATGCGTAAAGCGCAAACCCAGCGGTGAATCCCAACGGTCCAAACGCAGCCTGCCAATCCCCGGGTACCGATTGCGCAGCGGAGTGCAGGTACGCCAACAGCAACACGATTTTCGGGATTTGCTCCTGTGCGTTTCCGCTGGTGGAATCGCTGTTTTTCAACACCAGACGCCAGAACCGCTTGTAATTGTCCAGCGGGATTCCGATACGCAGATGATAGTAAATGGTTCCCCAAAAGATCACGGTAAAGAAAAAGTACCAACCCATTGCCCACAACTGCAATTCAAGGGAAAATCCGCCCAGCCAGCCGATATACATAACGGCCGGAGGCCAAAGATACCAGCGCAGATGAAGGGGGAAATCGTACCGGTATATCACAGCGAACAACGGCACCGCCAACAAGAGCGCCCATCCGATCGCCCCTGCGTCGAAAGTCCCCCACAGCGCTTGATACAATACAAATACCCCGACGACAAACACGGGGGTGAACGGCTTCCCCTCATTTAACACATTCCAGCAGCGGGCCGCGATCTTTTCGATGCGGGATGCTTTTTTCACACGCGTTCCTCCTTTCGGAACCAGTCGACGAAACGGCGGATTCCCTCCTCAAACGAAACGGACGGCTCATACCCCAACTCCCGTTTTGCCCGGGAAATATCCGCCCATGTATGGGAGACGTCCCCGGTCTGCGCGCCCAACATGCGAATTTTTGGCACTACGCCCATCGTACGTCCCAGCGTTTCCACCATCTCCATCAACCGGATCGGGCGGCCCGAGCCGATATTGTACACCCGGTATGTTTCCTCTGACGGGGATGTAAGCGACCGGATCACCCCGTCCACCACATCGTCGATGTACGTGTAATCCCGGCACGAGTCCGGCTGATACACCGGCAAGGGTTCTCCCGCAGCCAGCAATGTGGCAAATCGGTGAATCGCCATGTCGGGCCGTTGGGACGGACCGTAGACGGTAAAAAAGCGGAGCGAGGTCACGGCCATCCCGTACAGCCGCTGAAAGGTGCGGGCAAACGCTTCGCCGGCCCATTTGGCAGCTGCATAAGGGGATTCGGGTGTTTCGCGTATGTCTTCTTCTTTCAAAGGACGAAACGGTTGCTCTCCGTACACGGAAGAAGAGGAGGCAAAAACAAACCGTCGAACGTTGACTCGAGCCGCCTCCTGCAGAACGGTGACCGTCCCCGTCACGTCCACATCGGCATAAAGGGCCGGGTTCTCCAATGACGGGCGGACACCGGGGATCGCCGCCAAATGAACGACAGCATCCCATGCCTGACGTTTCATGACGTCCTGCATCGCTTCCCGATCCCGAATGTCGGCGCGTACCCAGGAAAAACGCGGATCAGTCATCAGTCCCTCCAACCGTTTGCGTTTGATGGCCGGATCGTAGTACGCGTCCAGATTGTCCACCGCGCAAATCGCTTCCGTTTCATCTTGGGATAACAGCCGGGCACATAACGCGGCACCGATAAAACCGGCACCGCCCGTCACCAATACCTTCATTTTTGACACCCCGATCCATCAAAAAGGGCGGAAGCCGCTTCGCCTCCGCTCCGTTTCGTTTCTCATCCATGATAGGTTTCTGCTTTTTTCAATGCTGCACGGATCAGACCGGCTTGCCGTTCCGCCTGGGCCTTGTCTCCGGACTTCGCAGCGGCAAAAAATTGGGTTGCGGCCTGCATCACTTTCTCTTTTTCCGCTTGGCCGAGCGCTTTTTCCAGATCCAGCTCGATCGCTTTTATGAACAGGTTTCCTTCAAACGCATCCTCTGCCGCCTCATGGCGATCATTCCAGCTTTCACCCAACACTTTGTCCATATAGCCTTGTGCTTTGGCCGAGAATGCTTTTACAAACGCCTGACGGATCGCTTGGGGGTCTACTTTTTTCGGATCGGCATTGGGTGCCAATTGTGCTTCGATCTGTTTCACCTGTTCCGGGGCCTTTTCAGACAAGGATTTTTTGATCGCTTGGAAAAAGGCAAACCCCTCCAATTGTTCCGCCTTTACTTCCTCCGGTTCTTCCTTGATCGCTGTGACGACTTCTTCCGCATCGTGCAGCGTGGACAGATAGAACACACGGATCAAGGTCTTATCGATCGCCTGCTTTTGCAAAGCATAGCCCAGCTTGTCACCGGCATGCAACGCTTTTTTCGCTTCCGCGAACGCCGTATCGATCTCGCTCGCGGTGATGGTACCCATGTTGCCATCCCGCTTTTCCGCTGTCTCCTTGAGCACTCCCTCATACAGGGCTTTCGCTTGTTCCAGCAGTTGGGTGGCCTGATCGTGATGTGCCATCTGCGCAGGGATTTTTTCTTTCAAAATCGTTTTGATGCCTTCATAGGCACTGCGTTGTAGGGTTTTAAGGACGACTTCCTCCACTTCCTTGACTTTAGCCTGCCCCGATTGACCCGCGTTCAGATACGCGTCGATCAGCTGATCCGCTTCAGGAGAGCGGCCCTGGACGATCGAACGCAGCTTCCCTTCGTACACTTGGCGCACTTGAGGCCATTGGGGCTGTTCTTTTTCCAGCAGCTCCTCGATTTCATGATAGGCATTCACTTCTTTAGCCGCATCGATCTCTTTGTAAGCAGGGGATTCCGTTTTCGTTCCCGGATGCTGCTTGTCCGGTTGATTTTTCGCTTGATCCTGGTTCATTTGACAAGCGGTCAGCAACAACGCCGCCACCGTCACCAGCGCTATTTTTTTGATCATGATGCTCTTCCTCCTTGCACCCCGTCAACCGTTTCCTTGAAAAATCTTTTCACGTCAATTTCATACAGTCGAATGGTATGATAAACCGGATCGATCAGCGGGTGACTCTCAAAACGGGCCACTTCCCGCAGGTATGGGCGAAGCAACTCTTTGCGGGGACCAAATCCGTCCACGACCGCTCCGGTGATCAGCACGTGTTTTTCCCCGTGACGATAAGGTGTCAATGCCCCCGTAAAGACCGGCCAACTGTGCAAAAGGATTGTCTCATACCGCGAATCGCGTGCATACAACACCCGTTCCTCTTCCCACGTGATCAATACCACACGATCCGGATCATAATGGTTTTTGACGTAATCAGCCATCTCTACTACCGCCGGCTTGTCCTCGTGATGAATACGGACAAGAGATGCACCTTGGACTGTGTGCAAGGTGAGTATCAACGCCAGCAATCCGTATGCGGCCAATCTCCTGCGCTCGGCCAGCCGGCGGATTCCCCACATCGCCGCCAGAATCATGGCCGGGATCAGGGGCAGTATATGACGCCATTTCTCCACATTTTGCCCGAAAAACAACCACAATCCATAAGGGAACATCCACAAGGCTACCAACCGGACGCGATGATCACCCCATCGCCGCTCGAAGGTTACGGCAGCCAACAGTGCCGTCGCCACGGCCAGCCCGGTTACCCATTGCCAGGTGGGCGCCGTCGGATACCAGCCGCCCATGGCTGCGACCCAAATTTGCCTTCGGAAAAACTCAACCATCCGATCAGCCCATGACGGCGCCCCGGTGAAAGCGGTATCTCCCCATTGCGTGAAATGACCTTCGGTAAAGGCGGCACCCAGCCGAAAAAACCGCATCACGCTTCCTTCACTGTTGCTGACTGCCAGTATCCAGGCACCGGTCAAGCCAATCCCCAAACCAGCGGCCAAAATGAGGTAACGCACCCGTTCGGCGCTAAGCTGCCACTTACCCTTGACAACAAGCAAACGGATTGCCGGGTAAAGTAATACGGCAGCAAGGGGCCAATAGGAAAGTCGAACCCCCAACAGCACCGCCACCACAACTGCCCCGGAAACCAACACCCATCCATGCCGTTGGTCTCCGTCCGGCCAACGCAAGCTGAAACTGACCGTCCACCAGAGCAATAAAGCCGTCGCCAATCCCATCGCGTCCGACATCGGCTGTTCCGATGCCAGCCACGTCATCGGGTGAACAGCCAGCCAAACGCCCCCCCAAAACGCCCACTTCTCCGGTAAAAAACGGCGTGCCACCCCGTAGAAAAGACCGACACCGATCCCGCCTGAAACGGCACTGACCCAAGATAAGGAAAGATATTCATTCTCAATGAGGGGCAGAAAAAAATGCCCCGCCAAGATAAAAAACGGGTATCCCGGAAAATGGGGCTGCATCGCAAAGAGATCATAACGCCGCAGAGCCAGTGCAAAATCAACGGCATCCCAGCTTTCCGGCCATGCGGTTGTCCAAGACAGACGTACCAGCATGGCGGCCAACACCAGCCCCGCAGCCTTTATCCACGACCTCATGAATGCCGTTTCCGGCGTCCCAACCATGTAAACAGTGCAACAGCCCCCACGACCACGATGACGATTGCCGTTAACGGCCCCCATTTTTCAAGCGGAGATTCTTCCCCATCCTCCAGCGTTTCCTCAGAGGGACCTTTTCCGATATGCCCCTTTCCGCCGCTGGCCACTTTTTCACCGGTGGGGATATACTGCTTTTCCAATTCAGAGAGAATGATTTTTTTGGACGCCTCAAATTGTTTCCGATCGGCCGGCTTTTTGCCCACGCCGAACAATCCCGGATTGCCGAGCGCATTCAGCGCCTTTTGGAATTCCCCGTCCAGTTTGGTGGACAATGACGGATTGTCCTGTTTCAGATGCAAGGTGTTCAGCACTTTAAACGTCCCGTACGCTTTGGCCAGCAACACCTTGGCTTTGGAGTAGTCGTTGAAATCCTGCGACAGGTTGTCCAACCGGCGCTGGATATTGCGAACCAACGCCTGCCGCCAATAAAACAATGCCTGATCGGCTTTTTTTACTTGCAAGTTTTGTTCAATCGCCTTTGTCAGTTGCGGTCCGATCTCCGCGTGCTCGGCCATTTCAGCGCGCACTTGCTTGAACTCCCGTTCAGCAGTCGCAAAATCAGCCGGTTTCTTGTTCAAGGCGACGTATGCTTTTTGATACGCGTCCGCTACTGGATCCTCATCCGGTTTTCCGTACGAATAGGCCCATGCCGTGGAGGTTTGCATTCCCCAAATCACGAGCAGAGCCATTAACATAACCAACCACTTTCGCATTGTCTTTCCTCCCCAAGGAGTGTCCGATCTATCGGATTGTCCTGGGTAGCTCTCCCGCCTATCTCGGCTGCAGAACCACCCAAGACGTGTGTGATCAATATCACGCGCATCACTTACCCGGCTCGCTCCACTAGCGCCTGGGAAAATGATGCCGCCCCTTATGGAATTACCAGGTATGCCTAACCCCAGTTTGCCCTTCTCACGACAGCCGCAGACTGTCCATATTGCCGGGACGCTTCAGTTGAATCGGAAGCATGGCTCACATCCCCATTTTTGCGAACGGCAACCGTCTGTTCGGTACGAATTGTGGCTGACGGTGCAACGACACGGCGTTTGAACCGAACCCAGCTGAATACGACGGCAAAATAACCGAGATAGGCAAGAATTTGCTCGATCGACGGGCTGTGGCTGTAACCGAGCAGTGTTTTGAAGAAAATCCCGACATTGCCGCTGATCAACGGATGCGTGCCGTGCTCCCGGACATAATGAGCCTCATCCACCGGATGTTCCGGCATCAACCAATCGAGATTGTAAACGTGCGGCATCGCACTTTTCATCAGACCGATATCCTGCATCATGCCGATCGCCTGCACCAAAAGTCCGGCAGCGATCAATACGATCATCGCACCCGTCACACGGAAAAATGTCTGCAGAGAAAACCGCATCGCCCCACGGAAAAACAGGTAGGAAACCACACCGGCGACCGCCACGCCAAACAGCGCTCCCCAGCTCGTAATGGCTTTATCAATCTGGCCGCCCGAGATGCCGGCGAAGAAAAAGACGGTTTCCACGCCTTCGCGCACGACCACCAAAAACGCGTGAATGATCATGCCGATCACGCTACCGGTGGTAAGGATATCACTCAGCTTGCTCTCCAGGCGTCCCTTGATCCCTTTGCTCTGGTCCGCCATCCACAACACCATTTGTGTTAACAGGACGGACGAGATCAGCATAATGGTAATCTTCAGATAGATTTCGCTTCCCATCACTTGAAAACCGGTCAGTACCACTTGGAATAAGAGTGCAACGAAAAAACTGGCCACCACGGCGGCTCCTGCTCCCGTCCACACCCATTTGTTGAAGTGGCTCGCTCCGACCCGTTTCAGGTAGGAAGTGATCAATCCCACAATCAACAACGCTTCCAATACTTCGCGAAAAGTAATCAAGAACGCCTGTACGTCCAGAGACCCGGCCAATGTGTCCACTCCCCTCTGCCTGTTTCCGTGCGGTCATCTATGATAATGATAACAGTTATCAATTTCATCGTCGGTTTTATTATATGACGGGTAAAAACGAAGGTCAACCGAGCTGGAAAAGCTTGTACGAAAAACGGAGAAAAAAACACAGACCGTGATTTTCGGTCTGTGAGACTGTTGACAAAGGGTTGTGCCATCGCGATTTCAGGCGTGCCATTATCCCTCTCGCTCCTGAATCGCTGCGCTCAAAGGTCGCTCTGATCAATCCCGGCCGGCGTCTCTTTTTAACGCACAGCATCATAGCGCGTGACGAACGGGGACTCCTTTTTCGCAATACGCCCTTCAGCCGCCAACCGGTCCAGCTCTTGCTTCAACCGTGGCACGTCCCATGTCAGGCCGCATTCCCGGTTCACATGTGTGACCGCATCCAGCAGGTCGGTGTCAAACAGCGGTAACCGTGACAGCAACACGTTCAGCACATTTTCGTCCTGTTCCTGTCGGATCGACTGCAATTCTTCAAACGGATTGGTGACATGCGGACTCCGGGTATAGGCCGCCCGCACCCGCATGAACACGGTACGGCCGAATACAGCGGAGGAAACGAACGTATCGCCGGAGCGCAAGTACGGCAACCGCTTCCCCTCCTCCGGTGTCAAGTCGGTCTCTTCCCGCAACGTGGCGATGTCGGTGCCACGCACGGTACGGAAGACAAACTTGGTGTTCAACTGAGCCGTGATCGTCTCATCCAAGAGGGTGGGACGTTGGGTGGCAAACACGAGGAAAACGCCGTATTTCCGACCTTCCTGGGCGATCTCCTTTAAAATCGCCTTGGCCGGTGAGTCCACCCCTTTGGGGGCGAAATTGTGTGCTTCGTCCGTTACGATGAGAAACGGCGGAAAAAACCGACCGTTCTCCCCGTTCATCCGGGCATCTTTGTACTCCCGCCTTTTACGGTACAACGCGCCGATCACATAGGTGGCAAACACCTGCAACAACCAGGCCGAACCCTGTACCACCACCAACCTTCCCTGTTCCAACGCCCGCTCGATCGGCCGGATGTCCTGCTGGAACAATCCCGCCTTTTCCAGCCGGTTAAGCCGCCATTGAACCCCTTTGAGCGACGCGAGCGGCAAGCTGTTGTATTGTTGATACAATGTCAGCAAATCCTTGAGCTTCTCCGCCTCTACCGGATCGATGTCTCCGCCGTGCAACCGACGCTCCAGCCCCTGTTTGCCTTCTTCCAAAGCCTGAGCCACATTGTTCAACCGGTCGCTGAACGTGCGGAACGAATCCTTTTTCTTGTGCAACATCTGCACCACATTCACCATCGATTCCGTCACACTTCCGCCGGCGGCACCGAGCAATCCCTGCAAATCCCGGGTGGACAATGAGGAAAAATCAATCCCCACATGCTGTCCGATCTGTACGGCCACCCAGCGATTAGTGAAATCCGGAGCATATTTTGCCAACTCCGGCACCGTCTCACTGAAATCCATCTCAAAGTGCGGATCGAACACCACAGTGGGAATTCCCAGTTTCATCAGCTCTTCCAGCATCACCCGCAAACCGAACGATTTCCCGGAACCCGACCCGCCGAAAATCCCGATATGCGGATACTGCTGCATCGCACGGATGTCGAATAAAAAAGGGACGCCCGCCTGCGGTCGCATGACCCCATCTTCAACGATGTGTACCTGATCCCTCAGATCCTCATCCAACGTATCCGCCAACGCTTCCGTTCCGCGGATCTCCCCCAAGACCATCCCTTCTGTCGGCGTTGTCTTCACCAACAAGCCGCGCACCTCGTCAAACCGGGGTTCCCGTACGGGACAACCGGTCCGAACCGGATGAGGTGCCTCAGAAAACAGACGTAATTTGGCCAGGTTCAACTCATCCGAACCGATATCATAACCGATCTGTTCCAACGAACGGATGACCTGTGTGTCTACCAGCGAACGATCGAGACCCATCGGTATCAGACGGTTGTAAGAAAGGGTTTCCACCACTTCCCCGCGCGGGTAGTTCAGCGCCGGATCTTCGATCACCAGAATCTCGTTGATGCGAAATTTACGTTCCCTCGATACCACGTACACTTCCTGCTGTGTCGTTACGCCGACCACTTGCATGGCCATTCCTCCCCTCCTGGAGATGATCCGTCACAACACGCGTTCGCTGCGTTTGGGCAAAAACAATCGATGGCGCAAATCAGGATCGATATACTCCTCCACCATCGCCTCCACCAACCGGTCCGTCACCCGCACCTCGGCATCGACGATATCGAGCCACAACGGGATTCCCCTCCCCTGCTCCGGGGTCAACGTACGGACCAGCCGAACCAGATCCCATTTGTGCGCTGCTTGCGACAACAGCCCGTCGATCCCGATCGGTTGCGGACTCCGGGACGAACGGAGGATCACTTTCCACAACCCGCTGCCCGCAGGACTCCAACCCGCCCATTCAAATGCCTCTCCGGGTTTCAGCGTCCCATAAAACACCTCACGATCCGTCCATGCGGGATAATCGGGGAACACCTCACGTGCCAAACTCTTGGTGCCAATTTCTTCTGAAACCCCCACCAACAACACGTCCGCAGATTCCGCAAGTCGAGCCAACCGGGTCCATTCTTCTGCGTCATCGATCAAAAAATGAAGCAGAGAACCGTCCATCATCACGACCCTGGGCTGCCAGTTCTCCACGGCATATATCGCAGCCTGCATCTCCAGCCTAGACAGAAGTGCTCCCCGGTGGCGCGCTTCCCGCGCAGCATCCGCTTCGTCTTCACCGTTCGTCAAGAGCGGTGTATAGACGTCCCCCGCCCAGTATTCCTCTCCTTTGGTTCCCTTGGCCAATGCCTGAAACACCGACAATGTCCGGGGATGACTGCCCGGCGTGGAGTTGACGGAACCGTCCACACCCACCAGTGTACGATCCCCCAACCACCGGACGAATTCCGTATCTTCCAGCCTGGAGACGGAGACAAAATCCCCCACGTTTTGCAAACGGCGTCGAATGGCTGTGTACTCAAACGCTTCACTCGGATAGGCCTTGCGCAGTTCCCGGTTGGTTTCCTGCAGTTTACGTTTCAACACGTCCGATACGGGGAGCATGTCCGTTCCTCCTTTGCGTTCCCCAGCCTGTATTTTCAGTCTACCGGAAAACCGCAACTCCTTCATCTACTAATCTGCCGTTTTAATAACTTGCAAGGATGTCTGTGATCATAGCGAATAAATCCCTCTCCCTAACATATTAATTTTTTTGTAAAACTACCAAATTGTCTTGTTGACTGTTATGGGAATCGCTGGTATGATGAAGTTGACGCCGTTCCTGTCGAAATTTGGCGTTACAGAAAAGACCAAGACCAAAGACCAAAGAGAGAGGAGAATTGGACATGCTCAAATCTACGGGTATCGTACGCAAGGTGGACGAGCTGGGACGTGTGGTGATTCCGATCGAACTTCGTCGAACCCTGGGAATCGGCGAAAAAGACGCTTTGGAAATTTACGTGGACGGAGAGCGCATCGTACTCAAAAAATATGAACCGGCCTGCATCTTTACTGGTGAAGTGGACAACACCGTTCGTTACAGAAACAAAGTGGTCAGTAAGAAATGCATCGAAGAAATGTACCAACTGTTGCAAAAAGAGAGAGAAGGTGTTACTGCTGAATAATTTGGCCTAAACACCCTGAATAAGGTCGGTTCCGGATACATAGAAAAAATGAAAAGGGACCGGAAAAATTTTTCCTTCCATGGCTTTTCGCGCTCGTTAAAGTCAATCCATTCTTTAAAAAATGGATCGTTTTTCAGCGTGAATCGGATGGATTCACTTATTGACTTTTAAGTGGATATATTTTCTGCACAACGTATAAACTGAATATTCTTTACAACCTTATGTTTATTCCTACTACCAATGGCCTAGGTATTAGTTGCACTCATCATGAAAAGCGCCCCCGTTTGATACGGGGGCTTATTCTTCACCGCTTCGCCATTCGCCGATACGTATGACGTTTTCCCCTGAGCGCGATGGAGTAGGCCATAATGTTTTCCGGCGGTGCCATGCCCGAAAAGCCAGCATCGCCGATATGGTACAAGTCCGCTCCACATTCTTTGCCCGTAACCGCCAGCGTCTCCAACAGTGAAGGTGCTGCCCCTTCCTGCGATGTGCCGACGGTAAGCATCACCAGCATTCCCACTTCGTGTGCAGCATCAATCCAGCGGATCAGCTGCCGATAGTTCACTCCCGGAACCGTACCGGCATGCGGCAGCAACAAGACATCACATCCAACTTCGGCAATGCGGGCGATTTGTTCTTCAGACAGCCAATGGTCCGTACCCGTACCCGCCCCGTGCATTTTGCCGGCCATGAGAATGAGGTCTTCTCCTACAGCCGCACGTATCGTACGCAAGACGTCGATGATCGCCTCCATTGTCACCCCGGTTTCAGGATTCCCGGTCACCGTGACGAAATCGACTCCTTGTTCGCGGGCTTTGACCGCATTGTCCGCCGTGGCCAATCTTCCCGGCGATACTGTATGCCTGGTGGCAGGTTCCAAATTGATTCCCACCGGCCTGCCGGTTACCCGTTTCACTTGTTCCGCCGTTACTCCCCAGCCCAGGTGATGTTCCCATCCCTTCAATGGCTCAGGCAGATCCGGTATCGGGGTACGGGAGGGGAATCCTGTCACCATAGGCCTCTCCACATCATACAAGTTCAACAGCAACAGATCGGCACCGAAGGCAGCCGCCAATTCGGGGTTGCTGCAACCATCAACCAATGGTGGTACGGTTACCACCGTTTCAGCCACGACCGTTCTTCCCTCCGCTGCCCGGATGGACTCCAGCAGCTGACGACCGGAGTAACGGGTCAACTCTTCCTGTGTGGCGTCTAAAATCCGTTTCACCTGGGTCATCCTTCATCCTCGCGTTCCATCCATTTCAGAATCCGATCCTTCAACAGTTCGGATCGTGTGCCAAACACGGCTTGATAGTTCCCCTTACCTAACCTGACCACACCGGACGCACCCAACCGTTTCAGCGCCTCGGTATCCAGTTTTCCCTCATCTTTGACGGTCAACCGCAACCGCGTGATACAGGCATCCAGCTGCTCGATATTCTCCTTGCCGCCGAGCGCTCGCAACACGGCGAGTGCCTCCTCATCCTCATCATTTTTGCCAATGGCAACCGGCGATTCCCCGTCTTCCCCCTCTTCCAACCTGCCGGGCGTGGGCAGATCCCATTTTTCGATGGCAAACCGGAAAATCACATAATACAAAGCGGCATAAACCAATCCGATGGGAATGATCCAAAAGGCGTTATGTGCCAACGGATAGTTGATGACGTAGTCGATAAACCCGGCTGAGAAACCGAAGCCGTGCCGGATATCCAACAAATACAAGAGGGCCATCGAAGTCCCGGTCAATAAAGCGTGAATTCCGTATAATACCGGGGCCAAAAACATGAACATATACTCGATCGGCTCCGTAATTCCGGTCAAAAAGGCGGTCAACGCCACACTCAACAACACGCCGCGTACCGCGGCCCTCTTTGACGGCTTGGCGGCGTGGATCATAGCCAAGGCGGCAGCTGGCAAAGCAAACATCATAATAGGATAAAAACCGGCCATAAACGACCCCGCTGTCGGGTCACCTGCGAAAAAGCGCGTCAGGTCTCCCGTATAGGTGTGTCCACCTTTTGTAAACGTTCCGACAGTATACCACACCAACGTGTTCAGGATGTGGTGCAATCCAAAGGGGATCAACAACCGGTTAAGCAGACCGTAGACGAATAATCCGATCGAACCAACCCCGATCAACCAATCTCCTGCTGCTTGGATTCCCTTTTGCACTTCAGGCCACACAAACAAAAACACGACGCCGATTCCGATCATCACCACAGACGTCACAATGGGGACAAACCGTTTTCCTCCGAAAAACTGCAACCAGTCAGGCAAACGTATATCGTGGTATTTGCGATACAGATAAGCAGTGACCAAACCGGTGATAATGCCGCCCAGCACTCCCGTGTCCAACTTGGTGTCTTCCGTGTCGTGCACACCGACAACTGCTTTGAGTACCATATAACCTACCACTGCCGCCAGTGCAGCCGCACCGGCTCCGCCGGTCATGCCCACGGTTACACCGACAGCGAACAAGAGGGGAAGGTTGTCGAAAATGGCGCCCGCCCCTTTGCTTAACACTTCCCCGACTTGAAACCAGATACTCCCCTTGGCAACGAGATTCGGATCACTCAACAACGCGCCCAGCCTGAAGAGGATAGCTGCCGCCGGCATCACCGCAATCGGCAGCATGAACGCTTTTCCCACCTGCTGCAGTTTTCCCAAGATATTCACCTTTACCACCTCCAAGAGGTTGCTGGTACCAGCTTATGACGCTTGTTCGTCAAATAGGCACTGATGTGTAATGCGAGTCAAATCTTTCCCCCTCGCGATAACATGCTTTCCTTCCTTTCGATATTTCTCTTTTTTCAAATATTTTTCCTGTTTCTCCTCCGAATCAAGATATGTCACAACCATATGGATTTCTTAAAAAGAAAAAGGCTTAATGAGGCTTCTCCAGCGAAAGCCCGCCAAAAAAAGCCACCGGATCGATCCAGTTCCCAGATGATCCGATGGCGATGCTAAGAAAGGTGAAGGGCATTCGAGGAAGAACGCCGGCTGTTGCTCAATCAAGCGGAATGCCTTACCCAGGCACCGTTAAGAGGCCGATCATGATGCTATGGAGAGCGAGTGACCGGTGAGAAGCAAGCCCGCCAACGAGCCGATCGGAACGAACAAGAGCGAAGACAGATGATCATCGGGGTGAGGAGTCCCCTGTATGTCAAGGTCAAGCTGATGAACACCAAACCGATCGCCACGACGATGGAGGTACCCAAACTGATGAGCCCTTCCTGGATGTCTTTCTCGCCTCCGCCGACCTCTGCGCGGATTCCTCTCTTCGACCACGAGGATTTGCACCATCCTGGCTTTCCTCCATCATTCCTTGATGATGTGGTCATCTCTTTTAATCCTGCTCTCGGTGATACAGATTGTACACTTCCCGTTTGGGTAAACCACGATCTTGTGCTGTTCGCTGGATCGCCACTTTTTTGGTTTCCCCTTGTGCGAGATAATGTTTCACATGCTCTATGACAGTCAATGACTGCCACCAAGCGGTTTCCTCCGAATCGTCCATGGAAGGCGTCTCCCCTTCCCAACCGGCGATGACAACCGTATACTCCCCGCGTGGTGGGTGATCCTCCAGCCATTGAAGACACTCGCTCACCGTACCGCGTAACCACTCCTCATGTCGTTTCGTCAGTTCACGTGCCAAAGCCACACGCCTGTCACCCATCACTTCCAGTACCGTTTGCAACATGGCCTTCAGCCGGTGCGGGGCTTCGTAACAGACCAACGTGGCCTCCACCCTTCTCCATCGACGACAAACCTCTTCCCGTTCACGGGTGTTCCGGGGTAAAAAACCCAAAAAGAGGAACGGTTGGGGGGGCAGGCCAGATGCGACGAGAGCCGTTACTGCCGCATTGGGACCCGGAACGGGAATGACGGGGATGTCGCACGCAATCGCTGACCGGATCAATTCCTCCCCCGGATCGGAGATTCCGGGCATACCGGCATCGCTCACGAGAGCGACTGTTTCTCCTTGTTTCAGACGATCGATCAATTCCTTTTCCCGAGTGTGACGATTATGTTCATGGTAACTGATGAGCGGTTTTCGAATGCCGAATCGGTTCAGCAGTTTTTGCGTGTGGCGTGTGTCTTCGGCGGCGATGACATCGGCTGTTTCAAATGCGTTTTTGGCTCTCGGAGTCCAATCGTCCAAGTTGCCGATCGGTGTGCCCACGATGTACAATATACCGCCCGTGTGATCAAAACTCTTTTGCACCTGCAACTTACTCACACCTCCATTCCATACATGAGCCGTTCTTTTTGCCTACGGCTCATCCGTTTGATCTCCCTCTCCCGCTTGAGCGCCCATGACCGATCCGGCCCCGTTTCCACCCATCTGACGATAAACGGTCCCCTGCCGCGGGTATACTTGGCTCCTTCACCCGATTCATGCTGACGAAGGCGACGATTCAAATCGGTGGTGATCCCCGTGTAAAATGTGCCGTCCGCACATTCCAACACATATACCACATACGGTTTCGCGCTCATTTGCGCAACCTCCCTCACAAAAAAAACACCGGCTGTTCCGACGAGACTTCTCACAAAAGTCCCGCGGAAAGCCGTCCCTTACCTGAAGGTTCCGTATCCTCCCCCTGTCAAGACATCCTGATGTCCAACGCAAAACCTGCTCGTGGAAAATCGGGCACCTTGTCAACAACCTGACTTTGCGAATAACGGTCACTCATTTGTTCAAAAAGGACAGACAGAACAAACAATCTCCATCTGAGCGCAAACTACCGTAATGCACATTGCAGATGTGAAACCCTTCGTTGTAGAGGCGGGTTAGGTTGTCATACCCCTCTCCTCCCGCTTCCTCGGAACGTTTTCGCACATGTTTTCCTTCTTCCGTCCGGCTCAACTTCTTCAATTGTTCGCGTAAGTTCTGGTTTTCCATCACCAGACGCGTATTTTCTTCGATCAGCTGGACAATCTGTTCCTTGAGGCCTCCCAATTCGGTATAAAGATCGCCGATGCGTTCTTCGATTTGGGACACTTGGGTAAAAATCGCCTGTTTGTCCACGCCCCCCACCTCAATCACCCGATCTCTGTGGCATAACCATCCGCCGGTGGTTTCAATACCGCTACACCGAAGATTCTGTCATGACGATGATCGTAATGGCGTCTGTTTCTCATCTGACAACGGTGACTTCCTCCGCAGGATGTTCCACTTTGCGGCCGGATTCTGTCAATTCCACTTGGACTTTGCGTTCCAGCATGTTGAGAACGACTACTTTTCCTTCGCCTTCGGGGGTTTTTACCCGCGCCCCGATGTCGGGCATATTGCGTTTGGCCATTTCATAATGTTCATTTTCGAACTTGAGACAACACATCAACCTGCCACACAACCCGGATATCTTCGCCGGATTGAGTGACAGATTCTGATCCTTGGCCATTTTGATTGAAACGGGTTCAAAATCACCGAGAAAGGAAGAACAACACAAAATACGGCCGCAAGGTCCGATTCCACCCAACATTTTGGCTTCGTCACGGACCCCGATTTGACGCAATTCGATCCGCGTGCGAAAAACAGCGGCCAAATCGCGAACCAACTCACGAAAATCAACACGTCCGTCGGCCGTAAAATAAAAAATGATCTTGTTGCGGTCAAAGGTGTATTCCGCATCCACCAACTTCATTCCCAACCCGTGCTGGCGGATTTTCTCCGCACAAATGACCATCGCTTCCTTGGCCGATTCACGATTGGCCTTCATCACTTCAGCATCCCGATCGTCGGCGATGCGAATCACCTTTTTCAACGGCAATACCACTTCATCTTCCGACACAAACCGTTTTCCGACGACCACCTTGCCGTATTCGATCCCGCGAACGGTTTCCACGATGACGTGGTCACCGCGGCGGATCGGATGGTCGCCGGGATCAAAGTAGTATATCTTACCCGCTTGCCTGAAGCGGACTCCTACGACTGCCAACATGGACAGATCCCTCCTGCATGACCAGGACCATTTGATCCAACACCGCTTGGGGTTGCATGGGCCCAGCCAACTGCCGTCGGGCATGAAGAATGGACTCCATCGCATGTATCAGGTGAGAAATGGTCCATTGAGCGGCTTGACGCTCCCTGACGGCACTCCATTCGACAAAGACCGGCTCGCCTGCGCTCCCCAACTTGACACGGAGTAAATCCCGCAACCAGAGCAGCATCAGGTCAAGCATCGTTTCCAGCGTTTCTTTTGACGCTTCCCGATCCATCCACTCTGTTTGCAGGGTAACAAGCGCTGCCGACCTTGTCGATAACAGTTCCTCACTCCATTTTATCACCCGCTCACAAAGCTGGGCAAATCCATCCCCGGAAGCCAACTTTCGTGCCTGTCCCAAACCTTGGCTCAAATGACCGGCGATGCGGGCCAGTGTTGGGGAAATTCCTTCTTGCTCCAAAGATTGTGCGATGACATGGGGAGAGAGAGGAGTGAATCGGAGCAACTGGCAACGTGAGCGTATCGTCGGCAACAGTGCATGTACATTTTCCGCAATCAGAACAACGACCATACGCAGAGAGGGTTCCTCCAAAAACTTCAACAAACTGTTGGCCGCCTGCACCGTCAGTTTGTCCGCCTGCTCCAGTATGGCTACGCGTGTCGCCCCTTTTTCTGCACTGTATTGAAACGCCCGTTGCAACTGGCGAACCTGTTCGATTTTGATCGATTGGCCATCAGGCGTAATCATCGTTACATCGGGATGATTACCGTGATCGATCCGGCGGCAATTTCGGCATTCACCGCAAGCGTCGCCGGACAACCGCTCACAATGAAGTGCCTTGGCCAGCTCCAGCGCCATCTGTTTGCGTCCTGTGCCGGACGGTCCGACGAAGGCATAGGCATGCGCCAAACGGTCGGTGCGCAATCCGTTTTGCAGAAAGCGAGCCACATGCTCCTGTCCGACAACATCCCCAAACGCCATACGTCATCCCTCCGTCAGTATTGTTCAAACCGTTCCACCGGCAGGACGAATACCGTAGCGCCCCCCACCTGTACCTCAACCGGCGGCGACGGGTACGCATCGGCACTGTCGCCCATCGGTAACATCAGGCGTTTTCGGGATTGGCAATTATGTTGGATGATATTGAGCACCCGGTTCACGTGTTCATCATCCACACCGATGAGAAACGTCGTGTTGCCGGATTTTAAAAACCCACCGGTACTTGCCAATTTGGTCACCCGTAATTCTTCTTCGATGAGCGCCTGGGCAAGACGATGGCTGTCTTTGTCCTGCACGACGGCAATAATCAGCTTCACCGGTCAACCTCCTTCTCTTCAATACCCAAAAATGCCGCAAGATCAGCCCGGATCCGCTCAAACACCCGATCCTCCGAATCGGTGGCATCCACCACCACATATCGTTGAGGGTCGGCCGCCGCCAGCCGGAGAAAGCCTTCCCGTACTCGCTCATGGTATCCTTGCCCTTTTTGTTCGATCCGATCCGCAAGCTTTCCTCTTTTTTTCAAGCGCCTTTCGCTTTCATCCACAGGCAAATCCAGCAGATATGTCCGGTGGGGTCGAAGTCCACCCGTCGCAATGCGGTTGATCGCCTTCACTTCGTCCAGATCCCATTCCGGTGCATATCCTTGATACACCAAACTGGAGTCGACAAATCGATCGCACAGCACCACATCACCCCGTTTAAGCGCGGGCAAAATGCGCTCCTCCACCAATTGTGCCCGCGAGGCAGCATACAGCAGGATTTCCGTTCGTTGCGTCATTTCCCTCAAGGTAGGGTCCAGCAAAATCTGGCGAATCCGATCGCCGATCGGGGTTCCTCCCGGTTCTCGCAACAGTGTGCAGGGCAAGTTCATTGATCGCAAATAAGCGGCCAAACGTTGAACCTGTGTCGATTTTCCGCCGCCTTCCGGTCCTTCAAACGTAATCAACCAACCGTTCAACATCCGTTCCTCCATCATCTTTTCAGTTTGATTACCTATGACTACGTTCACTGTAACACGGATAGCGAAAAGGGGAAACGTCCGGAAAGCCCCCGAATTTTTCCACCCCGTTCCACCACTCGTTCCATATACGACACCTTTTCTTCTGTTACGGGCTCACCGGGCAACAACAACGGGATTCCCGGAGGATACGGCACCACCATTGCACCGGATATCCTCCCGGCTGCAGAGCGGAGCGGCACATTGGTTTTCTTGGCCGCCATCAACTCATGAAGCGGTCGATCGGCCAGCGTCCACGCACGCAAATCCGGGACGGACCAAGGACTCTCTTCGGCCATATCGGGAATTTCCCGGTCCAGTCGCCGCAAGGTCTCCCACAGCAACGCCCAATCACTTTCCCTCGTCCCTATGGAAAAGACGAACAGGACGGATTGATGATCAGCAAGTTCTGCATAGATCCCGTGCTGCTCCAACCACTCCAACATTCGATAGCCCGATATCCGTTTTTTGGCCTGAATCGCCAGCTTCAGCGGATCTTGACTCTTAGCGGACAACGGTTCCAGATGAGCCAGCTTGGACACCCGCCCCCGCAGGCGAAGAGCAGCCCCGATGACACGTGAAAGTTCCTCCCTGCCACGGGTCATCATGTAGCGCCTGGCCAGATCCAGCGAAGCCATCAATGGATAGGACGGACTGCTGGATTGGATGACACGCAGCCATGAGACGAGATCCTCCGGATCAATGGCGTCACCTTTCACATGCAACATCGACGACATGGTCATCGCCGGTAACATTTTGTGAGTTGACTGCACCGCCACATCGGCACCAGCCTGCATGGCCGACAATGGCAGTTGATCAGAAAAAGGCAAATGCGCTCCGTGGGCTTCGTCCACCACCAACGGCACACCGTATTGATGGCAGATCGCCGCGATGGTTTTTACGGGTTGTACTACGCCAAAATAAGAAGGGCTGGTGATCACCACCCCTTTGATCCCTGGGAAACGGTGAAGCACTTCTTCTAACTGCCCAACATCGATTCCACAGTCCAATCCGGTGACCGGATCGAGACAGGAGCCGAGATACACTGGTTGAACACCTGCCAAACGACAGGCGTGAAACACGGATTGATGCGAATGACGCTGAACAGCAAGCATATCTCCATGTCGGCAGATGCTCAGAATCGTCGCCAAAATACCCGCTGTGGTGCCCCCTACCAAAAAAAACGTCCGATCCGCACCGAAAGCGTCAGCCGCCAACGACTGTGCCTCAGCAATCACACCTTGGGCGTCGTGCAGATCATCCAAGGCCCCCACCTCTGTCAGGTCGATCTCCAAAATGGAACGAAAATGCCGGAGGCCCTCCTCATCAAATGCACGACCTTGTTTGTGACCCGGGACATGATAATTCCCACGGGAATGTGAACAATGAGAGCAGAGCGCTTCATACAGTGGCGCCCGAAAATGGTCGAGCAAATTCTCCCCTCCCTCATACACAAAGAAACAGGGACACGAAGAGGTCCCCGTTTCCATTTGTTTTATGTTGTCTTATGCCTGCTCTTTCAGCCAAATTTTCCGCATCTGAACGACGAAAAACGGATACTTTTCGTGTTCGACGGGTGTGCGGATCATCTCACGCTCACAACGCCCGCAAATGAATTCTTCCATTACCGTAATCCCGTCCCAATGACGCTGATCACACACGATACAACGAAAGGGCATCACACGTTCCTGCAATCTGCCGACCCACCTTTTCGTCTTTGTCGTTTTACCCATTATCACCAGGGCGCTGGTGGATCATACCTTCTCTTTGCAAGACACAACCACACTTCGCTTCTATTTTATTTTATGCTGAAACCCATTCCATGTCACTCTCTGTTAAGCGCACAATTCAATCAAACAAAAAAGCAGCCCACCATGTGGTGAGCTGCTTTGTTTCGACCTGCCTGGCAGCGTCCTACTCTCCCAGGGGCTCCCGCCCCAAGTACCATCGGCGCTGGAGGGCTTAACTTCCGTGTTCGGAATGGGAACGGGTGGTTCCCCTCCGCTATCACCACCAGACAGGATATGGTGTTTGGTTACACCTTCAAAATTGGTTACGGGATTGTCTGCATTCACTCTGCGAGTGAGGGGAAGCCCTCGACCGATTCGTATCCGTCAGCTCAACGCATTACTGCGCTTACACCTCGGACCGATCTACCTCGTCATCTACAAGGGGTCTTACTCCCACGAGGGGATGGGAAATCTCATCTTGAGGGGGGCTTCGCGCTTAGATGCTTTCAGCGCTTATCCCGTCCGCACTTGGCTACCCAGCGATGCATCTGGCGACACAACTGGTACACCAGCGGTGCGTCCATCCCGGTCCTCTCGTACTAAGGACAGCTCCTCTCAGATTTCCTACGCCCGCGGCAGATAGGGACCGAACTGTCTCACGACGTTCTGAACCCAGCTCGCGTACCGCTTTAATGGGCGAACAGCCCAACCCTTGGGACCGACTTCAGCCCCAGGATGCGATGAGCCGACATCGAGGTGCCAAACCTCCCCGTCGATGTGGACTCTTGGGGGAGATTAGCCTGTTATCCCCGGGGTAGCTTTTATCCGTTGAGCGATGGCCCTTCCACTCGGAACCACCGGATCACTAAGCCCGACTTTCGTCCCTGCTCGACTTGTAGGTCTCGCAGTCAAGCTCCCTTCTGCCTTTA
The DNA here is from genome assembly GCF_018326425.1 of Polycladomyces abyssicola. Lineage (NCBI taxonomy): Bacteria > Bacillati > Bacillota > Bacilli > Caryophanales > Thermoactinomycetaceae > Polycladomyces > Polycladomyces abyssicola. The sequence goes on along the minus strand of NZ_AP024601.1, from coordinate 41,692 downwards.
CACTCTTAGGCGCGATTTCCAACCGCGCTGAGGGAACCTTTGGGCGCCTCCGTTACCTTTTAGGAGGCGACCGCCCCAGTCAAACTGCCCACCTGACACGGTCCTCCAGCCGGATCACGGCTGCGAGTTAGAACCCCGGTACAGCCAGAGTGGTATCCCACCGGCGCCTCCACCGAAGCTGGCGCTCCGGCTTCTCAGGCTCCCACCTATCCTGTACAAGCTGTACCTAGATTCAATATCAGGCTGCAGTAAAGCTCCACGGGGTCTTTCCGTCTTGCCGCGGGTAACCTGCATCTTCACAGGTACTACGATTTCACCGGGTCTCTCGTTGAGACAGCGCCCAAGTCGTTACGCCTTTCGTGCGGGTCGGAACTTACCCGACAAGGAATTTCGCTACCTTAGGACCGTTATAGTTACGGCCGCCGTTTACTGGGGCTTCGGTTCAGAGCTTCGCCTTTCGGCTAACCCTTCCCCTTAACCTTCCAGCACCGGGCAGGCGTCAGCCCCTATACTTCGCCTTACGGCTTAGCAGAGACCTGTGTTTTTGCTAAACAGTCGCTTGGGCCTCTTCACTGCGACCTCCTCGGGCTGTTAACCCTACCGAGGCACCCCTTCTCCCGAAGTTACGGGGTCATTTTGCCGAGTTCCTTAACGAGAGTTATCCCGCGCGCCTGAGGATTCTCTCCTCGCCTACCTGTGTCGGTTTGCGGTACGGGCACCTCACTCCTCGCTAGAGGCTTTTCTTGGCAGTGTGGGATCAGGGACTTCGGTACTTCAATTTCCCTCGCCATCACGGCTCAGCCTTATGACCGGACGGATTTGCCTATCCGATCAGCCTTACCGCTTGGACGCGCACTTCCAATCGCGCGATCCCCTACCCTCCTGCGTCCCCCCTTCGCTCAAACGGAGTGGAGGTGGTACAGGAATATCAACCTGTTGTCCATCGCCTACGCCTTTCGGCCTCGGCTTAGGTCCCGACTTACCCTGAGCGGACGAGCCTTCCTCAGGAAACCTTAGGCTTACGGCGGAGGGGATTCTCACCCCTCTTTTCGTTACTCACACCGGCATTCTCACTTCCCAGCGCTCCACCATGCCTTCCGGCACAGCTTCGACGCCCTGGGAACGCTCCCCTACCGCGTATCTTCCGATACACCCACAGCTTCGGTGGTCCGTTTAGCCCCGTTACATTTTCGGCGCAGGGTCACTTGACCAGTGAGCTATTACGCACTCTTTAAATGATGGCTGCTTCTAAGCCAACATCCTGGTTGTCTCGGCAACCCCACATCCTTTTCCACTTAACGGACACTTGGGGACCTTAGCTGGTGGTCTGGGCTGTTTCCCTCTTGACCACGGATCTTAGCACTCGTAGTCTGACTCCCGGAGTAAAGTAAACGGCATTCGGAGTTTGACTGAGTTCGGTAACCCGGGAAGGGCCCCTAGCCCAATCAGTGCTCTACCTCCGTCACTCATCCTCCGAGGCTAGCCCTAAAGCTATTTCGGGGAGAACCAGCTATCTCCGAGTTCGATTGGCATTTCACCCCTACCCACACCTCATCCCCTGGTTTTTCAACACCAGTGGGTTCGGGCCTCCATTGAGTGTTACCTCAACTTCACCCTGGACATGGGTAGATCACCCGGTTTCGGGTCGACGACCACGTACTCATTCGCCCTGTTCAGACTCGCTTTCGCTACGGCTCCGGCTTCTCGCCTTAACCTCGCACGTGACCGTCACTCGCCGGTTCATTCTACAAAAGGCACGCCGTCACGCCCCAAGGACGCTCCGACTGCTTGTAGGCACACGGTTTCAGGTTCTCTTTCACTCCCCTCCCGGGGTGCTTTTCACCTTTCCCTCACGGTACTGGTTCGCTATCGGTCGCCAGGGAGTATTTAGCCTTGGGAGGTGGTCCTCCCTGCTTCCCACGGGATTTCACGTGTCCCGCGGTACTCGGGGTCCGTCTCGGAGAGGCGAAGGTTTCGACTACAGGGCTGTTACCTCCTATGGCGGACCGTTCCAGGTCACTTCGTCTACCCTCGCCTTTTATCACTCCATGCGAGACGCCCCACAACCCCGCCGGGCAAAACCCGACGGTTTGGGCTGTTCCCCTTTCGCTCGCCGCTACTCAGGGAATCGCTGTTGCTTTCTTCTCCTCGGGGTACTAAGATGTTTCAGTTCCCCCGGTGTGCCCCCGTCCACCCTATGTGTTCAGGTGGCGGTACCAGCCCTCGTCGGACTGGTGGGTTGCCCCATTCGGGAATCCTCGGATCAACGCTCGCTTACAGCTCCCCGAGGCATATCGGTGTTCGCCCCGCCCTTCATCGGCTCCTGGCGCCAAGGCATCCACCGTGCGCCCTTACTAGCTTCTCCTCAGGACTCGCTACCTGTGAATGCTTGACTCTCCCGTATCCAATTTTCAAGGTGCAACATGAGGGGCATTCCCTCAAAACTGAGGAGTGGATTCCAGACTCGCCAGCACAAACACCGTTTAGTCGTTTCGCTTAAAAGCTCCGTAGAAAGGAGGTGATCCATCCCCACCTTCCGGTAGGGATACCTTGTTACGACTTCACCCCAATCATCTGCCCCACCTTCGGCGGCTGGCTCCCTTACGGGTTACCTCACCGACTTCGGGTGTTGCAGACTCTCGTGGTGTGACGGGCGGTGTGTACAAGGCCCGGGAACGTATTCACCGCGGCATGCTGATCCGCGATTACTAGCGATTCCGGCTTCACGCAGGCGAGTTGCAGCCTGCGATCCGAACTGAGACCAGCTTTTTGGGATTGGCTCCCCCTCGCGGGTTCGCTGCCCTTTGTACTGGCCATTGTAGCACGTGTGTAGCCCAGGACATAAGGGGCATGATGATTTGACGTCATCCCCACCTTCCTCCGGCTTTCACCGGCTGTCTCGCTAGAGTGCCCACCCGAAGTGCTGGCAACTAGCGATAGGGGTTGCGCTCGTTGCGGGACTGAACCCAACATCTCACGACACGAGCTGACGACAACCATGCACCACCTGTCACCGCTGCCCCGAAGGGAAGGTGCATCTCTGCACCGGTCAGCGGGATGTCAAGCCCTGGTAAGGTTCTTCGCGTTGCTTCGAATTAAACCACATGCTCCACCGCTTGTGCGGGCCCCCGTCAATTCCTTTGAGTTTCAGCCTTGCGGCCGTACTCCCCAGGCGGAGTGCTTATTGGGTTACCTTCGGCACAGAGGGCATGACGCCCCCAACACCTAGCACTCATCGTTTACGGCGTGGACTACCAGGGTATCTAATCCTGTTTGCTCCCCACGCTTTCGCGCCTCAGCGTCAGTTACAGGCCAGAGAGCCGCCTTCGCCACTGGTGTTCCTCCCGATCTCTACGCATTCCACCGCTACACCGGGAATTCCGCTCCCCTCTCCTGCACTCAAGCCTGCCAGTTTCGGATGCACCCCCACGGTTGAGCCGTGGTCTTTCACACCCGACTTAACAGGCCGCCTGCGCGCGCTTTACGCCCAGTAATTCCGGATAACGCTCGCCCCCTACGTATTACCGCGGCTGCTGGCACGTAGTTAGCCGGGGCTTTCTCCTCCGGTACCGTCACTCGAAAGAGCTATTCGCCCTTCCGCCGTTCTTCCCGGAGAACAGAGCTTTACAACCCGAAGGCCGTCTTCGCTCACGCGGCGTTGCTCCGTCAGGCTTTCGCCCATTGCGGAAAATTCCCTACTGCTGCCTCCCGTAGGAGTCTGGGCCGTGTCTCAGTCCCAGTGTGGCCGGTCACCCTCTCAGGTCGGCTACGCATCGTCGCCTTGGTGAGCCGTTACCTCACCAACTAGCTAATGCGCCGCGGGCCCATCCGCAAGTGACAGCCGAAGCCGCCTTTCCACCCCAGCCCATGCGGGCTAAGGTCCTATCCGGTATTAGCTCCGGTTTCCCGGAGTTATCCCGGTCTTGCGGGCAGGTTGCCCACGTGTTACTCACCCGTTCGCCGCTGGATCCACCAACGTCACCCCGAAGGGATCTGTCAGCTTCACCCGCTCGACTTGCATGTATTAGGCACGCCGCCAGCGTTCATCCTGAGCCAGGATCAAACTCTCCTAAAAATATCACTCAAGAAGAACTGACGAGTCCTTCCTCCACTCTTCAGTTTTCAAGGAACGCCGCTCGATCGCTTCTCGCAATCTCGCTTTCATCCTCCCGCGCTCTCGCGCGGCGACAAGATCAATCTTATCACTTTCACTCGATCTTGTCAACACTTTTTTTCGAGGTTTTTTTGTTTGCCTTCCGGACATCCTGTCCGTATCGGCGACAGCAATTAATATATCACGGTCGACATGTTTCGTCAACACTTTTTTTGATGATCATGATCCCATCTTTATCCACCCAATAAAAAGCCCTTAACGATCACCAAATACAACAATCCAGGTAAACCGAGCACACCGGTGATAAAGGCAGTCATCGGATTGATGGGAATGCGGAAATGCATCCATTCACCCACCAGGTTGAACAGAAACAACACAACCGCCCCTACCGCCGTATACAACACCCCGTACCAGATCCACTTGAGCGGTCGCCAAGCGGACCGGCTGAGCAACATAAAAAGGATCATGCCGCCAGCACCCGCCATTATCCACCATTTGATTCCCATGTTCATCCCTCCCCTTGGTACAAGCATATGAAGGAGGACTTGGGAATAGAACGATGGGCGGGGCGACACACGATCCTGGTTTGATGTAATCGGACACCGCCACTTTTATCGATGTAACAATTCCATGATCACCGATGAAGTGTTGTTGATCATGTGAAACAAAATGGGCGCCCACAGGCTTCGGAAGACAGCCTTCAGAGATCCGAGAATGAGACCCAACACCAATAACGGCGCCAGCAAAGCGACATCCACATGAAACAGCGCAAACAACACGGACGATAACAAAACACTCACCCATACACCGAGGCGACGCCGCAATACCTCCTGCAAAACCCCCCGAAACAACATCTCTTCGGCAATGGGTCCGATCATACCCAACATCACGATCTGTCCGGCCAATGCACCCCATCCGGATGTTCCAGCCTGGCGAATGCCTTGGGAGATACTTTCCTCCCGCCACGAATCCAGTTCCAACGAGAAATAGCGAGCGACGGGATGAGTCACCCATTGATCGATCCATTGGAAAAAGACGACCACATACAGCAAACTGATGACAATCACCATCCATCCGTAGGAATTCGGACGGCGAAATCCCAACAGATGCAAGCGATGGCGATACAAGATCAATCCCAGACCCAAAATGATGAGATGCGGCAAATACGGGTACAATAAACTCACACTACCTCCTACTCCCGGAAACAATTCAAAGGGAAGGGAAAGCAGGAGCGACAAGCATTGTACCCAAGCCAAAAAGTAGATCAGATCCCGCCAGGTGATATCTGCATGTGAACGTTCGTAGGCGAACCGATTGACGATGCCAGCAATCAGAAAAACACCGGTTCCCACCACTGTCCACAATGCCCATAGACCATAGGCCAATGCCAGCGACAGGCTCAAGTGATCTCCTTCGACGATTCGCCATGTTCCCGCCGATGTTTTTTCCCAGTCCAAAGAAGCATATTCCATCGGTATCATCGTGAGAAAGCTGAGAAACAGCATCCAGGCGGATATCAACTGCACCTTGGCCGAAGGCTTTTGCGAACGAGGCCCGATGGGGGGAGGAGTGGAAATCATCGGTGTCTGCATGGAAACGCTCCTTCACACAAATGCTTTATAGCTCCCGGCGACCTTCCAGCGCCTTCGTCAATGTCACTTCGTCCGCATATTCCAAATCCCCGCCTACGGGCAATCCATGAGCAATCCGGGTCACGCGCAGCCCGAACGGCTTGACCAATTTGGCCAAATACATCGCGGTTGCTTCCCCTTCAATATTGGGGTTGGTGGCCAAGATCAACTCCTGTACTGTTTCATCTTCCAACCGCTTTAACAGTTCCGGGATCTTCAACTCATCCGGACCGATCCCTTCCATGGGTGATATGGCTCCATGCAAAACATGGTACAGCCCGTTGTACTCCCGTGTCCGTTCCATCGCCATCACGTCACGGGGGTCCTGCACGACACAAATCGTCGAACGGTCACGATGCTTGTCACTGCAAATGGAACATACTTCCCGGTCGCTGATGTTATTGCAAACGGCGCAAAAGCGCAGATCACGTTTGGCACGAACGAGTGCCTTGGCCAGATCCAGTACATCTTCCTCTTCCATTTTCAATACAAAAAAGGCCAGGCGTTGGGCCGTCTTCGGTCCAATGCCCGGCAGCCTCATAAAACCTTCGATCAACTTGGAGATGGGTTCAGGTACGTACACTTCCACGCACTCCTGATGCCTTTATTTTATGGATGCAACCATGCCATTAGAACAAACCGGGCAAATTGAGTCCGCCAGTAAATTTACCGAGATCCTGGGCGATCAGTTCATCCGTTTTCTTCAGGGCATCTTGGAAAGCGGCCGTGATGAGATCCTGCAGCATTTCCACATCGTCCGGGTCTACCACTTCCGGAGCGATTTCCACGGAAACCACCTGCTTGTGCCCGTTCATCACTACTTTGACGACACCGCCCCCTGCCGTGCCTTCCACTTCTTTTTTACCCAGTTCTTCCTGCGCTTTTTGCATCTGTTCCTGCATTTTTTTCACTTGTTTCATCATTTGGTTCATGTTCCGCATCATTGTCCATTCCTCCTATCGGCCCAATGGCCTGCAGTTATCCCTTCTATTTTAATCGACCACTTCCACCAAATCCTCACCGAACAACTCGACCGCTTTTTGCATGACATCGTCAGATGGGGAGGCACCCGCATCCTTTCCCTCTTCCGCCGCGGCAGACATTTCGGTCATCGAGTCGGAAAGTGCATCCCAATCCTGACGCATCACCGTGATCAACCGGAACGAGCTGCCCAGCACATCCTGCATCACCTGTTCAATCAACGATTTGTTTGTCTCTTTTTCCGTGGTTTCCCGGTGAATTTTGTTTTTGAACGCTACGACAACAGCGTCTTTTGAAGCCATCACGGGGTCCCCATCCACCAACCATGCATGAACCGTGATTTTCCGCTCTTTTACTTTATACAGAATATCCGGCCACCACTGCTTGACACGCCGGAACGTTTCTGTGTCGGATTGTTGCAACAAACTCTTCCACTGATCTTGTTGAACGGACGCCCCGGCAGAACGTGTCGACGCTTTTTGGGGAGGATCGTGGCGACGAAATCCCGCGGTTTGGGGTGATTGAGTGACAATTTGTCCCTGAATGGCCTGAAGTCGCTCCTCTAACTGACGGATTCGTTCCTCGAGACGACGAACCGTATCAGAGGGGACCGCCTCCTTCTCGTTTAACGCAGAGTTTGACTGCGATGCGTTCACAATAGCCAGCTCCAAGACAATCCTCGGATGCGGTGTCCATTTCATTTGTTGCTGATAAGCGATCAAGCCGTCCATCACCGCAGACAATTGACCGACGGACCATTTTTCCGCCAATTCCGTCCACAGTTGATCATGAATCCGATCCTTCACTTCTGGCAATTGAGGAGCAGTCTTCATCAGCAACAAATCCCGACAGGCATGGATCAGGTCGTGCAACAGACGTTCCGGCTCCAAACCACCCATAATCAGTCGATCTGCCCGTTCCAGCGCTGCACCGGCATCGGCGTTGGCCAAAGCACGCAAAATCCCCGCCAGTTCGTTACGGGAGACAGAACCGGTCACTGCCAATACCGTTTCCTCATCCACTTGCCGGCCTCCGAATGCCAGTACCTGATCCAATAAGCTCAATGCATCCCGCATTCCTCCGTCTGCCGCCAGTGCAATCTGATGCAACGCATTCTCATCTGCTTCCACGGATTGCGCTTCGCAGATATATCGAAGACGATTGACGATCTCCGGCAACGCGATCCGACGAAACGCGAACCGTTGACAACGGGAAACAATGGTCGGTGGCAGTTTATGCGGCTCGGTCGTGGCCAGGATAAAAATCACATGCCCCGGTGGCTCTTCCAGCGTTTTCAGCAAAGCATTGAACGCTTCTGTCGTCAGCATGTGCACTTCGTCGATGATATAGACTTTGTAACGCACTTCGGTCGGGGCGTACTTCACTTTATCCCGCAAATCCCGAATTTCATCGACGCCACGATTGGATGCCGCGTCAATTTCCACTACATCCATTAAAGAGCCTTCGGTGATGCGGCGGCATGTTTGACAATCATTACACGGCTCCGGTGCCGGACCTTTTTCACAGTTGACTGCCTTGGCCATGATTTTGGCAGCACTGGTCTTGCCGGTTCCTCTCGGACCGCTGAACAGATAGGCATGCGAAAAAGATCCTTCTGCCAATGCATTCTGCAATGTTCGAGTGATGTGTTCTTGGCCGACAAGATCCTGAAAGGTTTGCGGCCGCCAAACACGGTACAATGCCCGATACGACAAAACCATCACTCCAGTATTCGTACGGGGAGGTCCCTCTATCATTTATCGACTCCATCATACTACAGTTGGCCCTTTTTTTCCAAAAGGAAAAAGCCGCACGAGCGGCAAACATTCGGTAGGGAGGGTCGCAGGGGGAGCAAACCGGAAAAGCAATTGAACAGTATTTACCAGACATCCTAATCGATATACGGCATCAATACCGTAAAAACGGTTCCCCATTCTTTGGAGGAGACGCGAATCATGCCTCCGATTTCATGAATGATTTTTTGACAAACAGGCAACCCGAGACCGGTTCCGTTTTCTTTGGTCGTAAAAAACGGGTCAAAGATCTTGTCCAGCGCATAGGAGGGGATACCAGGGCCGGTATCCTGGACATCGATAGCCAGTTTTTGTTCCGCTTCCTCCAACCTGATCCGCACGGTCAGCATCCCGCCTTCCCCCATGGCTTCAATCGCGTTTTTGCACAGATTGAGAAACACCTGTTTTAATAGCTCACTATCCGCTACAATCAGGGGGAAAACGGAGCGTTCCGTCACAAAATTAACTTCCATATTATGTAAAATAGCTTCATTTTCAACAATGGGTAGCATTTCGTTCCAAATATCAGTGACTTGAAGCGGGCGGAGTTTGATGTTGCGCGGTTTGCTGAGGAGCAAAAATTCGCTGACCAAACTGTTGATCCGGTTGATTTCACGGAGCATGATCTCCGTATATCCCTGTTCTTTAACATGCCCTTTTTCCTTGAGGGCATACTTGATCACTTGCAAAAAGCCTTTGATCGAAGTCAGCGGATTTCGAATTTCGTGAGCAGTACCTGCGGCAATTTGACCGATTGTCGCCAAACGGTCGTTGCGTTTGATTTGTTCCTCCAACAAACGCAAGCTGGTCATATCTTTCAGTACCATGTACGCTCCCAAGATATGACCTGCCTCGTCCCTCAAAGTATGAGCGTCAACCAGAAGATGTACCTGTTTGTCGCCAATCTTCCATGTCGTCGCAACATTTCGGGTCGTGATGCCGGTCAATGCATTTTCCAGCACATGCTGCTCTTGTGCGGGCAATACATGGGCCATCAACTTATCGAGCGGCTGATGAATCAGTTTGTCCCTTTGAACGCCGAACAAATCGCATGCTGCCCTGTTGATCTCCATCAAAATCCCGTGTTCGTCCACCAGCACGATTCCCAGATGGATATCGGAGATCAAATGATCGGCAAAGCGTTGCAGCAATTGTGGCTCGACCTGCCGGATGATTCGGTTGAAAAACAGGAGATGATATCGACGTTGCCCGTCCCAACCACGGACCATTTGCACATCCGTGGGAAAATAACTTCCATCTTTTGCGATAACACTACCGTGTATCTGTCGATACCAAACACAGGTATCGTTGGCATGGTGAATGAATTCAACCGCTTCATTGGGAATGGCGACAAATTGGGCGAAAGGTTTTCCCTCCACTTCTTCCCTGTCACGCAGGATGGAATGCAAAAACATCGGATTTACCGCGACGACGTATCCGCGGTCATCCACAACCATGACAGCTTGGGGCATCTTCTCCAACCAGGCGACTAACTGCCTCAACTCCATATCGAGATGAAACCCGATGGGCACCCCATGCCACCTCCCCCCTTTGCCGCAGAAATCGCCGTCTATCCAATCCCGAGAAGCGGTATTCTCCGTTTCCATCCGCAACCGTTTCATCCTACAGTTTAATTCTCGTTCTGAGTGCATCTTCCTTCTAATAATGGAATTTTTTTGACGTGTGTTTGCCACACATAAAAAGAAAGCATGGCATCCCACAGGGATACCATGCTTTCCCGCTTATGTATACCGCGCACCCGCCTTCGACCTTTCCGCCCGGGCGGCTCCTGGGCAACCGACTCAGATCAGGCACCCCTGCGGCACACGAGAGGTCTTCCTTAGTGCTGCTTCCGTCAGGACCTGACACGGTTCGGAAGTTCTCGTTGCGCAGGACCCAATCCTCAACATCGATTACCCAGACCTGGCCCCACACGGAGAAGGCCTCAGGACGGGAATTCGACCCCGCTAATGCGGATTGCGGGTTACAGGGCACCGCAAGTTCCCCGTCTAGCGCGGTTCTTATATGGTAACACATTTTGTCCTCTTTTACAATGAGGGGAAGGATTTGCTACTTGAGAGTGCAAAAAAGCCACCCCAATACGGGGTGACTCTCTCACATCTTGGATCTGGCGGAGAGGGTGGGATTCGAACCCACGGTACCGGGAATACCGGTACAACGGTTTTCGAGACCGCCTCCTTCAACCACTCGGACACCTCTCCACGGGTCGGATTGATGTACTGGACATTACATAATCTTAAGGGTAAACTGCCGAGAAGTCAAGGGGAAATCCATCCAGAGGCTCTCCTTTACCTTTTACGCCGTTCTCTCAGCTCACGGAAAAAATGAGTTAACAACGAACCGCACTGCTCGGCCATGACACCGGAAATGACTTCGGCCTGATGATTGAACCGCTCATCTTCCAGCAGATTCATCAATGTACCCGCACACCCGGCCTTGGGATCGGCGGCACCGTATACTACCTTGCCGATTCTGGATTGTACAATCGCACCTGCACACATGGGACATGGTTCCAGTGTCACATACAAGGAACAACCGATCAACCGCCATCCGCCCAGTCGTTCCGCTGCTTGACGAATGGCGATCATCTCCGCATGCAGCGTAGGATCTTTGGCTGTCTCACGCAAATTATGTCCGCGGCCGATAATTTCTCCGTTTCTAACGATCACCGCCCCGATCGGTACCTCCCCGATCTTCCGGGCTTTCTCTGCTTCCTCGATGGCAACTTGCATCCATTTTTCATGCTCCACATTCATGAGGTTTCTGCTCCTGTTGCTTTAATTTTGGTCACAGTCAACACAACGTCCGTAAATTTCAAAACGATGACCGGTGATGTGGAAATCCTCGGGTTGACCCAAAATAGCGTTCATGGGACAAATCTCCAATTTCCGTGTCCGACCGCATTCGGTACAGATCAAATGGTGATGGTGGGTATCGCCTTCGCAACGGAAGCGATACCGCCGCTCGCCATCCCAATCCGTCCCTTCCAAAATACCCAGATCCTCGAACAGAGAAAGGTTGCGGTACACCGTGTCGAAACTTAAGCCCGGGTAAGTTTTCTGCATGTGGTCCAACACTTCTTTAGCGGACAGATAGCGATTCTCTTCTGCGAACAGCTGCACCATCATTTCCCGTTTTCCTGTGAATTTATACCCGTTTGCCTTCAATTTCTCCAGTGCATGTCGATAATCCATCCCGATCCGCTCCCATTCCCATTGTTGGAAAAAGGTTCATTCAGCCTCTTGTTCCCGTTTCATCCAACGGTACCGGCTGATCTGTTGGAGCCGTTTCAACAGGATCGTCAGCAACAGCCAACCAACGGCGATCAGCACGATCGTGCCACCAGGGGCCAAATCGAAGTAAAAAGAACAGATCAATCCACTGATCACGGATGTTTCCGCAAATAGTACGGAGAGCATAACCGTTTGCCGAAAACTTTGCGCCAATTGCAAGCTAGCAGCCACAGGTAAGGTCATCAGCGCAGAGACCAGCAAGATGCCCACGACACGAACCGATGCCGTGATCACCAGTGCGACCAACAGGATAAAAACCAAGTTGATTCCGCGACGGGGGATACCGGAAAGATACGCGCTCTCCTCATCAAACGAGAGAGCAAACAGTTCCTTATACAAAAGCGCGATCGTCAATGCAACGATGATCCCGACGACCACGACCCACTTCACATCGTTATCGTTTACGGCGATGATCGAACCGAACAAATATCCCATCACATTCACATTAAACCCTTCTCCGGCACTGATCAGTACCACGCCGAGCCCGATCCCGCCGGAAAGAATAATGGGAATCGCCAACTCCTGGTACGAACGATACAAACGACGCAACTGCTCGACGAACAATGCACCCGCCACAGAAAAAGCGGTCCCCATATAGAGCGGGTTGAATGATTGAAGCCAAGAGATTTCCCTCTGCAAAAGCAAGCCGGCAGCAACCCCCGACAGTGTCACGTGCGACAATGCATCAGCAATCAACGACAACCGGCGGACTACCAAAAACACGCCGACCAATGGTGAGATCAGCCCTACAATCACCCCGGCCAGCAATGCATGCCGCATAAACTCATATTGCCACATCACTTCCATCATTTACGCACTACCAGGGCGTTCTCCTTTGATTTTACCACTTATATCAGACACGCCCTAATACGCGCTTCCCCCTCCCGCACCATTCTCATGTACTGACGAACAGGGACATCTCATCTTTTGCCTCGTGCTGATGGTCAATCATCTGCACTTCGTGGCCGTAAGCGGCTGTGAGAATCTCTTTTTGCTTCCGGGTAAATTCCTCCGGGTCGCCATGGAAGAAAATCCGTTTGTTCAAACAGGCAATTCGATCCACATAGGTGGTGACCGCACCGATGTCGTGCGTGACCAACAGCAACGTCAATCCCTTTTCCCGGTGCAAATGTGTCAGCAACCGGTAAAATCGGTCTACTGATTCGGCATCGACCCCAACGGTCGGCTCATCCAATATCAGCAGGTCAGGATCACTCACCAACGCGCGTGCAATAAATGCACGTTGTTGTTGTCCCCCGGAAAGGCGACCGATGTTGCGGTGAGCCCAATCGCTCAATCCCACCTGCTCGATCGCTTCATACACTTTTTGTTTTTCCTTTCTTCCCATCCACCGGAACAAACCCATTTTCCCGTATAATCCGGCGGCCACCACTTCGAAAACGGTCGCCGGAAACCCTAAATTGAAGCTATTGGCTTTCTGGGATACATACCCGATCTTGTCGCGATCACGAAACCGTCTGATATCCTGTCCCATCAGTTGAATGTCGCCCGCTTGCGGTTTGAGCCAACCGAGTGCCAATTTGATCAGCGTTGATTTTCCGGAGCCGTTTGGTCCGACCAAGGCCAGAAATTCCCCCTGGTGCAGTGTGAGACTCACATTGTCCAACACTTTTTCATTTTGATACGAAAAATGAACCCGTTCCATCCGAATCATTTCCGTCATGGTTGGATCCCCCACGCTTGGGCCAGGTTCTTCCGGTTTTTCTCCATAATCGTGAAGTAGTTCTCCCCGCGTTTGATCTCCTCCGGCGTCAAGCCTTCCAGCGGATTGAGCGTCAAAGCCTTCGCCCCGATTTCCCTTTTCAGCGTTTCCGCCGTTTTGGGATTAACCAGTGTTTCAAAAAAGATCACACGTACCTTTTCCCGTTTGGCCGTTTCAATCAACGCTTGCAATTCCTTGGCACTGGGCTCATCAGTCGGAGACAGACCGGCGATGGCGATTTGTTTCAACCCGTAGCGATCCGCCAAATATCCGAAGGCTGCATGGGAAACCAGAAATGTCTTGACGGGAGTGCGTTTCGCCAGATCGGCAAATGCCCGGTCCAGCTCATTCAAACGTTGTTGCAACTTCACGTAATTGGCTTCATACTCCGCTTTGTGACGCGGATCGGCTTGAATCAATCCGTCCCGGATGTTGCGTGCCTGGATCATGGCACGCTGCGGATCGAGCCAAACATGCGGATCCACACCGCCGTGCCCGTGCTCATGTTCCCCATGCTCCTCATGTTCCGCCTTGGCATCCAGCAACGGAACTCCTTTGGTCGCGTTCACCTGCACCGTCCGACTCGGATCAAGCGTCTGTTTCGCCTGCTCGGACCATGCTTCCAATCCCGCACCATTGTAAATGAACACATCCGCTTGGCTCAACCGAGCCATATCCCGAGTCGACAACTCGAATTCATGCGGTTCCGTCCCAGGCGGAACCAATGCATGGACGTCGACCCGCTTTCCCCCGATTTGTTCCGCAAAATAAGCGAGCGGATAAATGCTGGTATATACTGCGATCTTGCCGTTCGCACGATCGGCCGCCTCCGGCTTGGCACATCCCGCCAACGCCGTCAAACTGCAAAGCAGAACGGCCAACAAACCGAAACCGATCTTTTTCACTTTGGATACCCACCTTTACCGTCTTTGTAATAATCCTAGTCATGGATGATTATATGTCACTCACCACCATTTGTAAAACGTAAAAATTACGATTTATGAACAGGATGCGCAAAAAAAAAATGCGGTTCCAAAGGACCGCGTGATTGTCGAGAAAGCCTGAGATCTCCGATTTCCCGGCTCCGTTCTGTATCAAGCCGTCTAGGGCTCAATAGGAAATAATGAACTGGAAAGCTCTCGGCCAGTTTTTGTTTCACGAGAAACAGGTTTTTCTATCCTAATCAATACAGAATTTACCTAAACCGTCACACCAGCTTCCCCTCGTTTTGTCCGTCGCAGGCGGAATCCCTGCCATACGCGGTACAATTCCACGATCAGCAAAGCAACTGCCATAAACCCGACCAAAATCCAGGCGTCACGTTCCAACACACTAACATCCCCGGTAGTAACGGCGGCACGCAATCCATCCACAGAATAGGTCATCGGCAAGTAGGGATGAATGTGACGGAAAAAGGCCGGCAACAATTCAACGGGATAGGTGCCTCCACTGGAAGTCAATTGCAGCATCAACAGCAAAATGGACAGGAAACGGCCCACGTTGTTCAACAACAGTACCAACATTTGATTCAACGCGATAAACGCAAACGACATAAGGATCGCAAACGCGTAAACTCCCACAGGATGTTGCGGGGAAATGCCCAATCCCCTCGTAAGCGCCGTTGTGGCCACGACCGCTTGCAATACACCGATCAGTCCCCCCGCAACCCAGGAGATGCGTTGTTGTTTCTCCCACGGGGACCGATAAAGATCCAGAATCGTAAACAGAATCAAGCCGCCCACCCACAAGGAAAGCGACAGGAAATACGGAGTTAAAGCAGTCGCATAGTTGGGCACCGGGTTCAATCGGTCTTCCTTTATATCGACCGGATCAGCCATCATCTTGGCTTTGGCATCCGCTCCCCGCAGCTGATTGCGAGCTTGATCCGTACCCTCAACCAATCCATGAGCCAATTGGATTTGACCATCAGTGATACGGGTCAATCCGTCACTCAAGCGATCGGTACCATCATCCAATTGGGCCAGCGCACCCGATAGTTGTTTCTGACCGGCAATCCATTGACTGAGTCCGTCTCGCCATTGACTGATGCCGGACGTCAGGTTAGCCATTCCTTGCTGAAGTTCACGCAATTTGCCGGCAAGTTGCGACGATCCGGATACCAATTGCGCCGCACCCGCTTGTTGTTGAACGATCCCGTCGCGCAGTTGTTCGGTTCCCTGAACCACCCGATCCTGTCCGTCAGTCAAACGGTTCAATCCGTCGTTTAATTGCGTCACTCCCTGATGCAGTTGATCAGCTCCATCGGACAGCCGTTGTCCACCGTCACGCATTCCCGTCAAAATGACCGCCAGTTTGATGCCGTCGGGGTCCGCTTTAAGCCAGGGATAGCGTTTGAGCAGTTGTTGGTAGGTCACTTGGGCCTGTTCCGCCCCTTCAGCCACTTTTTCACTTCCCTCGGCTACTTGTGCGGAGCCCGGCAACAACCGGTCGTTCACTTTACGAGAGGCTTCCTGCAAACCATCCTTCACTTGCCGCGCGCCCTCGTTCAGTTGGGCGGCTCCCTTTGCTCCCCGCTGAATCCCCTGAGATAATTGATGAATTCCGCTATTCAGCCGTTCTGCTCCGGCAGCTAATTGACCTGCTCCATCGCCAGCTTGGGCAGCGCCCTGTGCCAATGCTTGGGCACCGTTGTCCAGCTGGTCACCGCCTTGTTTCAATCGCTGGGCTCCCTGTTCCAACCGTTTGACACCCGAATGGATCTTGCGCCCGGCAGATGCTGCCTGACTGGTGGAGTCGGCCAATGTTCCGGCTCCATCAGCAGCTTTGGACAAATCTTGGGTGGAGCGCTTCATTTTATCCAACATACCCCGAGCGTACATCTCAGTCAACTGTCGCTGGATTTCTCCTTCCATGGCCAAAAAAGCCTTACGGCCGATTTGGGAGGAAATGAAATTTTTCCCTTCATCCACATAAAACTCTAATTCCCCTTTCAACGGAGCGGCACTGTTCACACTTACCGCCCTGCGGGAAAAATCCCGTGGAATGACAACACCGAAATAATAGCGGTCTTCCCGAAATCCTTTCTCCATTTCTTTGCGCGAAACAAAATCCCAATCCAATTTCTTTTCCTTTTTCAACTCCTTGACCAGATCATCACCGGCACGGACTGCCTTCCCATCCGCCACCGCTCCCTGATCCTCATTCACCACGGCGACAGGGAGGCGGTCCACCTGTGCATAAGGATCATAAAATGCCCACAGATAAATAAAACTGTAAACAACAGGGACCAAGATGATTCCCAACAGCCCCAACCGCAAGCCCGGTTTTTCCCACATGTTCATCAGACCGTACGTTTGGGGCCATCTCCATGCTTTTCTTCGCAATCGGCTCATCCTCCCCATCACACTATATACTGACTGGTCAGTACAAATGACATTATACTCTATCTATCCAAATTTGCAACCTGAAAAACACCGTCAAACTCAAGCGGTGATCCCGTTAAACAACAGATGTTCCAATGTGTCGATGATTTTGGGGATTTCCGCCTCCATTTGTTCCGATTGATCCTGACAACGATAAATCGTGTGCAAAACCGCTACACCGACAGCACCAAAAATGGAAGCGGCCGTTTCATTTGGATGGGTCAAGTGAAATATTCCCTGCTCCGTTCCCCTGCGCAATACCTGTTCGATGAGATCAATGTATTGACGGATGCGACTTCGAAACGCCTGTTGCCGTTCCTTGGACCCCCACACTTCCGTCAATAGGAGCTTGGTGAACGTCCCGTGTCCGATCAAAAAACGCACCTGAGCCGCCAACATGCGGCGAAGCTGTTCCCGGGGAGGTTCGGCCTGTTCCATCTCTGTGCGTGCGTGATCCAGCATTTTTTCTAAACCTTCGTTCATCAAAGCGACAAAAAGCTCTTCCTTGCTTTTGAAATGATAGTAAATCGTCCCTTTGGCGATGCCCGCCTTCATGGCGATATCATCCACTTTGGCCCGTTCAAAACCATATTCAGCAAAAACTTCGACAGCTGCATCGAAGATCAGATCGATCGTTTCATGACGCATACTTGGATAAACCTCCACATATTACGGATATGTCCTATTTTATATCAGGAATAAAGGTTCTGCACTAGTCGCGGGCAAAGTACGCTTCGATTAGCGGGTATTGCCCGCGATTCAATCCCTGCGCTTTCCGGATCTTCGCTCAGCAAGGGCTTAGGTCAAGTCGCTCACCCGGAAAACATTTCCTCCTTACGAGACACGCCTTGTTAGGAAGCGTCTGATTTCATGGATGGAGAGCATCTGTTCGATTGAACTGTCAAATAAAAATGATACAATATGGATTGATTTTTTATTTATAACCTTCTGATACTAGTGAAGGAGAGAACATCTTATGGCCCAAAGTGTACCTGAGAAGCTCCCTTCAAACGCCACCGCAGGTGAACGACTGTTGTTCCAAGTGTTGCGCCACTTTTTACCCGACGATTATATTGTCTATTATGAACCGGACATTCAAGGCATGCGCCCGGACTTTGTCGTGATTGGGCCGGATTTGGGGCTGGTCGTGCTGGAAGTCAAAGATTACACCAAAAATGCATTGCACCGGCTGAATCCGGACCAATGGTTCATCCAGACAGCTGATGGTTTGACCGTACAAAAAAGTCCGCTGAAACAAGCGCGAGATTATGCTTTTCGGATCGCCAAACTGTTGGAACGGGATAAAAGTTTGATTCAACTCGAGGGGAAATACAAGTATCGTCTGAAATTTCCTTACGGTTACGGTGTTGTGATGACCCGTCTCACCCAACTGGATCTGGATCGGCATGCCCTCACGGATGTATTGAATCCCAAACTGTGCCTGACACGGGATGACATCGACCCACAGAGCGAATCTTTCTCCCCTGCCAATCTGTTGGATAAAATCAAAAACATGTTCGTTGCGCCGTTCCGACATGTTCCACTCAGTCAAAGGGACATCCGGACCATCCGTTATCATCTGTTCCCTGAAGTGCGGATCAGTGCGGAATATAAACCTGTCCGCCCGTTACCTGGTTCCCAGTATGCACTGGTGGAACTGGATGATGTAAAAGTGATGGATATCCAGCAGGAGAACCTGGCCAAACAAATTGGTGACAAACATCGGTTGATTCGCGGCGTGGCGGGAAGTGGAAAAACACTGATTCTGGCCAGCCGGGCCAAGATTTTGGCTGAGTCCCACCCGGATTGGCGCATTCTCGTTTTGTGTTACAATATCGCTTTGGCTCGCTATATTGATCAGATGATCCAGCACAAATTGCGGGAAAATATCGGCGAATCCAGCGAAATGTCAACGGTAAACCCGCCCCCGACCCATGGTCGAATTACGGTCCGTCATTTTCACCGGTGGCTGAAGGAGGAGCTCGGGATTCACGAGGATCAAATCCCTGACGTTCTCACACGCCTGGAAAAAGGGGAAGGGCATTTTCCACAATATGATGCGGTGTTAATCGATGAGGGTCAGGATTTTTCCAGTGAATGGTTGAAACTTTTGGTGAAACTGCTCAATCCGGAAACGATGTCCCTTTTGATCGTTGAGGATGGTGCCCAGACCGTCTATTCCCGCCGGCGAAACTTTGCACAAGATATTGGTTTGAGCTTCCGGGGACGTTCCCGTGTATTAAAGACCAACTACCGCAACACCGCACCGATTATCCAGATGGCATGGGACTTTTATCAAACCCATGGGTTGGATGACCACGATCAGGAGGACGATATGGAGGTGATCCCTCCTGAAAGCTCTCAACGCCCCGGCAATCCACCCGTCATCCACAAAGCCTCGTCCATGTCGGAAGAATTGGCATGGGTGGCAGAACAGATTGAACGGTTGCATTACGAAAAACGGGTACCTTATGAGGAAATCGCCGTTTTATATCGCTACAACAATCGATCATACCCAATTGTACGGCTCCTTCAGCAATACCTGAAACAAAGGGGAATTCCGTATTACTGGATATCAGAAAGCCAAGACACCAAAATGAATTTCAACAAAGATGAAGCAGCTGTCAAGATCTGCACGATACACAGCAGTAAGGGGCTGGACTTCAAGGCAGCTTTCGTGGTGGGCGTAGACAGCATGCCATTTCACCATCAAGAAGTCAAGCCGGCCCAAGAAGCTTCCTTGCTGTACATAGGAATGACGAGGGCCCGTGACTATTTGTTTGTATCCTACTCCGGAGAATCGACCTTCACCCCGTATTTTGACCGGTTATTGCAACGGGAGGCGGTAAGGGCCTAGAACGCAAAAACAGCCCCGAACTTGCATCGGGGCTGTCTGTCGTTAAAAGACCATAACGAAAAGTTAGGGACGGTTAAAAGCTGTCTCTTGTCGCTTCTCAAAAAAGGCGCCCCCGGCTTAGATATTGCTACTATTATTCTTCTCGTCTAATTCCTCTTTGCTTCCGTTTTATTACTGCTGCTTGATCGCATCCACAATGATCGATACGAATCTTAGATTGCCGTCCCTGTTGCGGTAGTCAAAACGTAGCGAACGGTATATTTTCCCATCCCCTGGATCCCAGTGGCGGTAATGAAACTGTCCGTTTTCGTCGCAGTATTCCAGTAGCTTCGTCTCAAAACCGGCCTCTTCAAACATCTGTGTTAAAGTGCGGTAATTGTAGACGATCTTGTGGCTGGCGGCGGGGTGATCTTTCGGTCCCGGTCCTCCCACTTGTACAATTCGCTGATATTCGGGATCTGGGAAAAAACCGTCCGGTACGGCACAACGAATATAACCACCCGGCTTCAAAAACTCGAAGCAAATGCGTGCCGCCCGTACTCCCTCTTCATAAGTGAGATGCTCCCACACATGTTCGGCCAAGATGGCGGTGAGGCTTCCTGAATGAAAACGTCGGATCCAATCTTCCCGCTTCAGGAGATTGAGCTCCTCTTCCTGAGTGTGGATCCACCCAGGATTGTTGATGAAACTACCGGCTCCCACCACGACGCGGATCTCTTTATCATTCGGCATAGAAAACCCCCTGTATATGATTGAATATTTCTACGTTATTTATTTTATCGTCTTAAACAAGCACAAAAAAGAAGGGACGGCGTTAAACCGTCCCATTTCTCCAAAAGATAAAAATAACTCTTTAAGCTTGCAATATTTCGCCGCCCAGCCGCCCATTCGATCCTTGTATTAACGCGGCTTTAACGAATTGGCGCGCCCGAGAGGACTCGAACCTCCGACACGCGGTTTAGGAAACCGCTGCTCTATCCTGCTGAGCTACGGGCGCATAAGGTCGAGCCTTATTCTACCACATTGGAAATTTTCCTGCAACCAGTGTATGTGTGGAAAGGAGTTACTTTTTCTTTTTTCGGTTGGACCGTTTTTGCCGACGCCCCCATAGTTCCCTTAATTCCAACACCAAACGGAACAACGCAATGATGGCGGCCATTAGTTGAATCCAACGTTCCATGGCCATCCCCCTTCACGAGGGTAATTTGTACACCTATTATAGAACATATGTTCGCATAGTGAAAGGGTTTCGACAAAAACGGTCAAGAATTTTTTGTCCTCATGTAAAACAGCAGAAAGGAAAGCTTTCCTCTCATTTGAGGAAAGTTCAATCGCGTCAACTCATGTTTGCTCCTTCTTGAGATACCTTTTTCCAACGAGTGTGACCTTGGAGCACTGCAATTGATGAGCGGAAGGAGAAAGAATCACTCGATGCCAAAGTGAAAGTGTGTCTGATCATGCCTGGATCGTCACGCCGTATTCGCGCATCCACATATCCAGTTGCCACCAATGGGCAAACAATTGCGGTACGTTCATCAGTTGGCCGAACCAAGGGAGATGTACTTTGGAAAGATCGGCACGTGCAAACGATCGAACCGCTTCTATATCCAAAAGATCACGCAACGGGGATTGTGGATCGTCCAGCAATTGCAGGACCTGATTCCTCACAGCGGTTAAATAACCCGGATCGTGTGTTTTCGGATAGGGACTTTTTTTGCGCCACAATACATCATCAGGCAGGATGCCGGTCAACGCCCGTCTGAGTAATCCCTTTTCCCTCCCCTCCAACGCCTTCCATTCCCATGGAACATTCCACATGTATTCAACCAGCGGATGATCGCAAAACGGCACCCGCACTTCCAATCCGACCGCCATACTCATGCGGTCTTTACGGTCCAACAGGGTCGGCATCCAACGCGTGAGGTTGAGGTAAAACATCTCCCGCATCCGCGCATTGGAATCCTCCTCTCTCTCCAAAGCGGGCACCTCGGCAATCGCTTCCCGATACCGCTCCTGTACATACTCGTCAGGCCGCGTCATCCGCGTCACATCCGGAGAGAGAAAGCGAACCCGCTGATCCGTCATACGCGCCCAAGGAAACGTGTCTGCTTCCAACATTTCCCGTCGGTGAAACCATGGATAGCCCCCAAACACTTCGTCGGCACATTCGCCCGAAAGTACCATCGTGGCTGATTGTTTGATTTCCTTGCAAAACAGGAGCAGGGAAGCGTCCACATCCGTCATCCCCGGCAGATCCCGTGCCCGAAGGGCATCCGCCAGCGCTGAGACCAATTCCGGTAAATCCACTTCGATGACGTGATGACGAGACTGCAAATATTCACTCATCCGTTTGACCCAAGGTGCATCGGAATTGGGCTGAAACTCGTTCGGCGTGAAATGCCGGTCATTCCCTACGTAGTCGACGGAAAAAGTATCCACGGGGCCGCGTCCTTCCTCTTCCATCACCCGGGACGCCCAAGCGGAGATGGCACTGGAGTCCAGACCGCCGGACAGCATCGTTCCAACCGGCACGTCTGATACTAACTGCCGGCGAACAGTATCCTGGAACAACGACCGTACCCGTTCGATCGTGGTTGGCAGATCATCGGTGTGTTCCCGGCTTTCCAATGTCCAGTACGGTTGTTTGCGGATCCCGTCCCGATCCACGATCATCCACCATCCGGCGCGCAATTCCTCCACTCCCCGGAACACACCGTGGCCAGGTGTTCGCGCCGGCGACATCACCAGCACTTCTGCCAACCCCTCGGCGTCAATCACTGGTTCCACATCGGGATGTGCCAACAAGGATTTCAGCTCGGAACCGAACAGAAACGCCCCATCACGTACCGCATAAAACAACGGTTTTACCCCGATACGATCTCGTGCCAGAAAAAGTCGTTTCTCCGCTTCATCCCAAATGGCGTAAGCAAAAATTCCCCGCAATCGGCTCATGCATGCCGGTCCCCATTGCATGTACGCCCGCAATACCAACTCGGTGTCGGATCGCGATTCCATACGGTGGCCGCATTGTTCCAACTCCCGCCGCAGTTCGTCCATATTGTACAATTCGCCATTGTAGACAATGACGTATGTTCGTTCCTCGGTCCGACGGACCATCGGCTGGGCCCCCCCTTCCAGGTCGATCACGGCCAGACGCCGATGACCCAATGCCGCGTGTTGAGACAGCCATTTTCCCTCTGCATCCGGTCCGCGGCGACAATGGGTTTGGTTCATTGTCTCCAAAATCGCACCCTGGTTTCGCAAATCCCGTTTCCAGTCAATCCATCCCGTGATACCGCACATGGGTTTCCCATCCCTCCATGCCAATGATCCACTGTTGGGTTCTGGGCGATTGCCCCACCAACATCCTATGTGGAGAAAGGGATCTGGGTGCGCCCTGACACCGAGATTCGGCAATGCTCCCTGAATTCACCGTCATATTCGCGGCCGGATCGTGAAAAATAAACATTAACGTCCAAGCAAAGGAGTGACAAAGCATGGCGCGAGATGTACTGTGCGAAGTCAACAATTGCACTTACTGGGGCGAAGGTAACAAATGCAAGGCCGATCGGATCTATGTCGTCAGTCATCGTGGGGAACAAGCAAAAAATTCCGAGGAAACCGATTGTCACACGTTTAAGCCGAAATGAACCTGAAGAAAAAGGAGCCGTCATCGAGACGGCTCCGTATCCGATCGAAAACGTTCAATTAATCCTATCCAGGGAAAACACCGAAGGAACGGATCACCCAATGCACTGTCTTTTTCGATTGTCTCATGGGGCAAGCCTTCTTGATTCAACCATAAAAAGGAGCCGTCCTGCCCATGCAGAACGGCTTCCTCGTGTTTGGCGGAGAGGGTGGGATTCGAACCCACGGAGGGCGTAAGCCCTCGGCGGTTTTCAAGACCGCTGCCTTAAACCACTCGACCACCTCTCCATAATAGACGGAGACATGATGTCATTATACTCAAATGCGCCAAATTGTCAAGGGTTAAGGGGAATACTACCGGGTTTGTTTACCATCTCAGGAGGTTGTTAGAAAGGGGCGGGACCTGTTTTCCCGTTGAGGTATGTCCAGGGAATACCACTGAGAAAACGGTCCCCCATTATGGCGATCCACCTGTGCGCTTCACTGTCCGGCCGGACGTATGAATTCCATTCCACCCATATAGGGTTGGAGCGCTTTCGGAATCCGCACGCTGCCGTCGGCCTGCTGATGATTTTCCAAAATGGCCGCCACCGTCCGACCGATCGCCAATCCCGAACCGTTCAGGGTGTGGACGAATTCCGGCTTGCTTTTCGGGTTGCGGCGGAAGCGGATGTTGGCTCGACGAGCCTGGAAATCCTCAAAGTTGCTGCACGAAGAAATCTCTCTGTAAGTTCCCGAGCTGGGCAACCAGACTTCCAGATCGTATTTTTTTGCGGCGGTGAATCCCAAATCAGCCGTGCACATGTTTAATACGCGGTAGGGAAGCTCCAGCAGTTGCAGGACTTTTTCCGCATCAGCCACCAATTTCTCCAGCTCCTGATAGGAGTCCTCTGGACGGACGAATTTCACCAGCTCCACTTTGTTGAACTGATGCAGGCGAATCAACCCGCGGGTATCCCGTCCGGCGGAACCGGCCTCCGAACGGAAACAGGCACTGAACGCCGCATAACGGATCGGCAACTCCTCTTCCGACAGAATTTCCCCTGCGTGGAAGTTGGTAACCGGCACCTCGGCCGTGGGGATGAGGAAGTAATCCGTATCCCGAACGCCGAACGCGTCTTCTTCAAATTTGGGTAATTGACCTGTACCGGTCATGCTGTCCCTGTTCACAATATAAGGCGGTAACATCTCCACGTATCCGTGTTGTTCGGTGTGCAAATCGAGCATGAAGTTGATCAGGGCTCGTTCCAGCCGGGCACCCGCCCCTTTGTAAAATACGAAACGGGAACCGACCACTTTGCCCGCACGCTCAAAATCCAGGATGTCCAATGCTTGTGCAATTTCCCAATGCGGTTTCGGTTCAAAATCAAACTGAGGTACTTCTCCCCATTGGCGTACGGGAACATTGTCTTCCTCGCTGTTCCCCACCGGCACACTTTCGTGTGGCAGGTTGGGGATGGTTAACAGGATTTCCTCCAATTCCGCTTCAACTTGGCGCAGTTCCTCATCCAACCGTTTGATTTCGTCTCCTACCCGCCTCATGTTCTCAATCTCGGCGGTGGCATCTTCTCCCGCTTTTTTCTTTTGGGCGATTTCCCGGGAAACCGTGTTGCGCTGGTTTTTCAACTGCTCGGTTTGTCGCAGGAGTTCCCTTCGCTTTTCGTCCAGTTGCTGAAAGGAATCAAGCCCGCTGATATCTTCTCCTCGATGTTGCAGCCTGGCTTTCACTTCATCAAACCGATTGCGCAACAGTTTCATGTCCAGCATGCACGATCAACCTCCCAATTCAAAAATAAAAAACCTCCCGCCACCGAAGGGACGGAAGGTTCCGCGTTGCCACCCTTGTTGACCGAAAAGGATGGTTTCCCACCGTTTCGGCCCGCTCTCCGACGGAGTAACGTTCCGCCTGACGGAAGCGTTTCGGGCACGGAACCGTTAACGGGTCCGCGCTTTCACGCCCTGCTCCGAGAGGGATTCCCTTCATCTGACGCGACGGTTCGCACCACCCACCGCCTCTCTGTAACCGACAGGATGAAGGTACTCGTTCTCATCAGCGCATTTGGCATATGTCAGATGGATTTGCCGGGGACATCCGGCAGGTACCAGTTATGCTCGTGGTCATGATTCACTGCCACTTTCAATCCTATTATCATCCAACACTCCGCATTTAAACCGTCGGGACTTGCAGGGATTCCTTCACCATGTCCACAAAGTAGGCATGCACCCGTACGTCATCAGTCAGCTCAGGATGGAATGCGGCACCCAGCAGATGACCTTGACGGGCCGCCACGATTTTTCCGTCGATCTCGGACAGTGCTTCCACACCGTCATCCACTTGCGTGATGTACGGTGCCCGAATAAACACCGCACGGAAGTTATCGGCCACGCCGCGAATGTTCAGATCGGCTTCAAAACTTTCACGCTGACGACCGAATGCATTCCGCTCGACGGCGATGTCCATCAAACCCAAATGGTGGGTGTCCGTCCCTTCGATGCGTTTGGCCAGCAGGATTAAACCGGCGCAGGTACCAAACATCGGTTTCCCTGCTTCGGCCATCCGTTTGACCGGCTCCACGAGGTCGTATTTATGCATCAGCTTGCTGATGGTGGTGGATTCCCCGCCCGGAATGACCAAACCGTCCAGATCAGCCAGCTGCTCGGCCCGTTTCACCGGTACCGCGTCGGCGCCGGCCATTTCCAACAAGCGCAAATGCTCCCGAACGGCTCCCTGCAAAGCGAGCACCCCGATTTTCATCGTGCCATTCCTCCCATTACCAGCCGCGTTCCTGCATGCGGTCTTCTTTGGCGAGGCGGGAAATTTCGATTCCCGTCATCGCGCCGCCCAAACCTTTGGACAGATGGGCGATCAGCTCAAAATCTTCATAATGCGCCGTTGCTTCGACGATCGCACGGGCATATTTTTCCGGATTCTCCGATTTGAAAATCCCCGATCCGACAAAGACGCCGTCAGCACCCAGGTGCATCATCAATGCAGCGTCTGCCGGTGTCGCCACACCGCCTGCGGCGAAGTTGACAACCGGAAGGCGGCCGGTTTCGTGCACTTGCAGCAACAGCTCATACGGTGCTCCCAGCTGTTTGGCTTCCGCCATCAGTTCGTCGCGGGACATCGATTGCACCTTGCGGATCTGGCTCTGCATCATCCGCATATGGCGGACGGCCTCGACGATATTGCCGG
The DNA here is from genome assembly GCF_018326425.1 of Polycladomyces abyssicola. Taxonomy (NCBI): domain Bacteria; kingdom Bacillati; phylum Bacillota; class Bacilli; order Caryophanales; family Thermoactinomycetaceae; genus Polycladomyces; species Polycladomyces abyssicola. Next base: position 15,052 of record NZ_AP024601.1, on the reverse strand, counting down.
TGCCGGGTTCCCCTTTGGTCCGGATCATCGATGCACCTTCACCGATCCGGCGCAGCGCTTCACCCAAATCCCGCGCTCCGCAGACGAATGGCACGGTAAATTGCGTTTTATCGATATGGTACACGTCATCCGCCGGCGTGAGCACTTCGCTTTCGTCGATATAGTCCACGCCCAGCGCTTCCAACAGACGTGCCTCCACGAAGTGTCCGATCCGCGCTTTGGCCATGACCGGAATGCTCACCGCGTTCATCACTTCTTCGATAACGGTCGGGTCCGCCATCCGCGCCACACCGCCCGCGGCCCGAATATCGGCCGGGACGCGCTCCAGCGCCATGACGGCCACTGCTCCGGCGGCTTCCGCGATTTTGGCCTGTTCGGCGTTGACGACGTCCATGATGACGCCGCCTTTTTGCATTTCGGCCATGCCGCGTTTGACACGGTCCGTACCTGTGATCACGTTTTTCTCAGCCATTGCTTCTCTCCCTGCCCTTCCCGCATCCCGATGAAACTCCATTCAATGCATGTATCCTTGATCGTTTATCGTGTTCTCACTCAGCACATTTATTATACCAAATAACCGTGGAACTGTAAGAGACCAACCCCTGGGAGTGACGATCAATCCCTTCCCCATGTGGAGAAGTCACTACCAGGGAAAGGCCGTTTGTCAGACTCAGACTGGCTACCAAACGACAAATCAGCTTTCATCAATTACAGCATCAAGAAAACAAACCGCTGACTTCCTCGCCGATTTTCCGGAAAAACAACTCCCACCAGCTGGCTTTTTCCACATCCTGAAGTACTCTGACGGGAATGGGATCTGGATTCCGCATCTCTTTCCCATCATACAAAATTCGCAGTGTACCGACTACCTCTCCTGCACGAAGCGGAGCTTCCAGTCTTTTTATGTAATCCACGTGGAGCGTGTACCGGCTCTCTTGTCCTTTCTCAACCGGAAAAACGACAGGGTGATCCGTCACCAGCGGAATCTCGGGCACCACACCGTCCGTTACCGGCACGCGCTCGTACCCCGGTATCACTTGTCCGCCCGAAAGAAACGTCTTTAGGGTGAATTGGCTGAACCCGTAATCCAACAATTGCTTTGTAGCCGTAAATCGGGTGCTTTCGGCCGGCGTATCCATCACAACGGTGATCAACCGCATCCCATTCTTCACGGCGGTTCCGGTGAAACAATATCCCGCATTCCTGGTGTGGCCGGTTTTCAATCCGTCCACGCCGGGGTAGTAAAACCTGAGTCCCGGCAACATGAGATTCCAGTTGGTCAGACGTTGTTGGCGTGGTTCTCCTTTGCGAAAAACAATTCGCGGCTGGGAAATGATCTTGGTCACTTCCGGATAATCTTTCAACAACCGACGTGCCAAAAGTGCACAGTCACGTGCGGACATCACATGAGAACCCAGTACGTTGGGCGGATCAGCATAGAAATGATTGTCCAACCCCGTCGCATTGTGATAATGCGTATGGGTCATTCCTAACTCCCGGGCCTTGCGGTTCATCAATCCCACAAATGCTTCTTCGCTCCCGCCGATTTTTTCAGCCAAAGCAACGGTCGCGTCGTTGGCCGAATAGACCGACATGGCCGTAAACAGTTCCAATATGGTCCGTTTCTCACCCGGCACCAAATTTACTTGGGCTTCATTCACACCCGCGGCGTGCTTGCTTACCGTCACCTGATCCTCCCAATGAAGTTCCCCACGCCGAACCTTTTCCATCACGATGTATTCCACCATCATCTTGGTCATGCTGGCCGGCGGACGAGGTACATCTGCATCTTTCTCCGCCAGCACCCGGCCGGATTGGAACTCCATCACGATGTAGGAAGCGGCGCGAACCTGAGGTGGTTTTGAAGCGGCCTGTGCCGGTACAAGGGAGGGAAGCAGACAAAAGATCAGTAGGAGTGCAGCGATTTTTCTCTGTTGAGCACTCCGAAACCAGTGACGCAAACGTGTCACCTCCGGCGACAATTGGAAAAATTGAACACAAGCATATCTCCATTTTACGTTCGCGATCGTGCGGAATCAATGACAGAAAAAAGGCAAGAAAAAAGCAGGGAATCTTCCCTGCTGATATTGCGAGCGGATCCGAATTTCCCGTCGAGCGCGGAGCGGAGACGGGAAATAGCCCGCAAACTTTGTGAAACAGAGAAGATTCCCCGCCGAATCTTACAGATGGTAGTTGGGTGCTTCCTTGGTGATCTGGATGTCGTGCGGATGACTTTCACGCAACGATGCATTGGTGATCCGGATGAACCGTGTGTTTTCACGCAGTTCGTCCAGATTTTTCACCCCGCAATAACCCATGCCGGCCCGAAGTCCACCGATCAGCTGATACACCGTGTCGGCCACCGGCCCTTTGTATGGCACGCGCCCTTCGATGCCCTCGGGTACCAGCTTGCGTACATTTTCCTGGAAGTAGCGGTCTTTGCTCCCTGCCTGCATCGCGCCGAGTGAACCCATGCCGCGATACACTTTGAACCGGCGCCCTTGATAAATCTCCGATTCACCCGGGGATTCCTCACAACCAGCGAACAGACTGCCCAGCATGACCGCATGCGCGCCTGCAGCGATCGCCTTGACGATGTCGCCCGAATAACGGATCCCTCCATCGGCGATGATCGGGACACCGTATTCGCGTGCCACCGTAGCACAATCGTAGATGGCTGTGATCTGGGGTACGCCGATACCTGCCACGATGCGGGTAGTGCAGATCGAGCCGGGACCGATCCCCACTTTGACGATGCTGGCACCGGCCTCGATCAGGTCACGGGTACCCTCGGCTGTTGCCACATTGCCGGCTATGATGACCAGATCGGGGAACATCTCCCGAAGTTTGGCCACCGTCTCCAGCACACCCTTGGAATGGCCATGCGCGGTATCCACCACCAACACGTCCACTTCCGCTTCCACGAGCGCCGCCGCTCGCTTAAACGTATCCTGCGATACACCGACCGCCGCACCGGCCAACAAGCGGCCCTGCTCGTCTTTGGCGGCATGGGGGAACAATGTGGCTTTTTCAATGTCCTTGATGGTGATAAGTCCTTTCAGCACACCGTTTTCGTCCACCAAGGGCAGTTTTTCGATCTTGTGTTTTTGCAGGATGCCTTCCGCTTCTTTCAGCGTGGTGCCGACCGGCGCCGTGACCAGATTCTCCTTGGTCATCACTTCGCTGATCGGCGTGGAATAATCGTGGACAAAGCGCAAATCCCGGTTGGTAATGATACCTACCAGTTTCCGCTTTTCATCCACAATCGGCACACCGGAAATCCGGTATTTCGACATCAATTCTTCCGCTTCATACACTTTGTGATCGGGATGGAGATAAAAAGGATTGGTGATGACTCCACTCTCGGAACGCTTGACGCGATCCACTTCTTCTGCCTGTTCCTCGATTTTCATGTTTTTGTGGATGATACCGATACCACCTTGCCGGGCCAACGCGATGGCCATCGGCGCTTCCGTCACCGTATCCATGCCTGCGCTGATCAACGGGATGTTCAACCTGATCTTGTCCGTCAGCTTGGTGGAAACATCCACGTCGCGCGGCAACACGTCTGTCTTGTTGGGTATCAGCAAAACGTCGTCAAACGTGAGACCTTCCTTGGCAAATTTGTCATCCCACATGGGTGCATCCGATCCCCTTTTTTGTTTAAGTTTCCGAATGATAGTTTGTGCAAGTGTAACAAACACTTAATCGGTCCGTCAAGACAAAACCCGCGATTTTCACGGAGTAGTGCAAGGTCGAATTTTCTAAACAAAGCATGGCTTTCCACGAACCGGACAAACTAATAAAACATTGACATTCGAGGTGTATCCCCGTGATCCATCCGACGGAAGAAACCGTCTGGTCGCTGTTTTTGCGGTTGGAAAATGAACCCGCGGCCAAGCGGTTTTTGACCGAACGCTACCGGGAACAGGGAGTAGAAAATGCGGAAAGGGCGGCATATCTCAGTTCCCAACCGTTCCGCTATTACCTCACACTTGGCCGGGAGACCATCCACTCCCTACGGACATGTGACCCGCTGATTCAACCACTTCCCGCCTATTATGGCATGATGCATTTGATGAAGGCGATCGTACTGTCACGGATGCCTGATTATCCCCAAAACACATCGGTCCTGCGGCACGGACTCTCTACACGCAAACGGAAAAAAAGCTTGTTCCGCTTTCGGGACGAAGAAGTGCGTGTGCAAAAGGAGGGATTGTTCCCTTTGCTGCTTGGCCTGTTTGGGATATGGGGACTGGAGGGCGAAGTGTTGTTTCTGAAGGAATTATGGGGATTGATTCCGGAATTGCAGGAAACGTACCAGTTTCTTTATGGGCACACTACGCTGTACCCGATCATCTGTCACGAAGAGGATGTTACAACCCCTTTTTACTCGGTTTCGGAAAAATTACTCGATGCATTGCACTTGACGCCTGACGGCTGGATTCGACGATTGAACGGATCAAAGAAAGCGGGGAATCATACATTCATCCTCTTATCCGCCAATAATGGCCGCGTATCCTTTCAACTGCAATCCGATCATGACAAACCGACCCGGTTAGAAGAGGTACACCCCTGGTTTCGCGCTTCCCTGACGAATCAAACCTTTGTCTATACCGGGGAAAACGCCGTATGCGGACTCCTCCCCGAGCTGTTGGTCCACTATGCCATCCTGTTTGCACTCAGTATGCTTTGCCGCTATGAAACACCTTTGTGGGCGGAAATGAATCTTGAAGGTACGGCGGATGAAACAGCATTGATCCGTTCATTTTTGCTTTTGGTGCGAATAAAGATGCCGTTGTTGGTATGGGATGCCCTGTGGTGCCGGAACGGATGTTTCCACAATTCCTCCACGGGTTGTGGATAACTCTGTGGATAACTTGTGGGAATCCCGCACGAAGAAGCCCCGTCCGAAAAGTTGGCCGCTGATCGGACGGGGCTTTGTATGAAATCCTTTCTCTCGTATATGACAATTTTCCCATTCATGTTATAATCATGGTTGGATATAGTGAAAAATTTTTCAATCATTCTCAAAAAGAAGGGTTGGGAAAACGTGTTTGGGAAAGTGGCAGCCGACGTATTGGGATTGAGCGATATCGGGTCCGTGATCTATCCGAAGGATTACGACAAGGTGGACGCCGATGATTATTTGATGCATGAAGACGGCGAGAAAATCTATTTTCTGATCAAGTCGAAATCGGATGAGTACTGCTTTACCAACAAAGCGTTGATCCACCTGGACGGTACCAGTGCGACCAGCAAAAAACGGGTGCTCCGCCGCTATGATTACGTGACGCACAAAATCTCCAATGTCGTGCTTGAAACTGCCGGTACGGTAGACTTAGACGTGGAACTCAAATTCCACATCGGTTCCCAGCACTACTCCATAGATGTACATAAAAAGCATCTGGAAGAGTTGAAGGATTTGTACAAGGCACTCATCAAAATCGCGGAAATCACGCACGAAAATGAAGTAATACTGTCTTACGCCAAACAAAGCCTGGAACTGGCTTCTCAAACGCTGAGCCGAGTGGCGAGCACGGAAAGCGGATTGGTCAATCAGTTCAAAGAGTTAAACCAGGCTTCCTTCCAATGGCTGGTGGACGCCACCAAGCAATATCGCATTAAGGATTTCGGTTTTGTCTTTGAGCGTTATATCAATAACTAAACATGGCCGCCTGATAGAATGGCCAGACACGCCCTCAACCACTTTGTTAGCGCTTGGGGCCTCCCTTTGATGGGAGGCCCCAAGCGTGACTATTCACTCGTCTCTTCTCCGTTTTCCTCTTCCTTGTGAACCGGTGCAACGGTGGCTACTTCCTCTCCCTCTTTCAGGTGAATCAGCTTGACGCCCTGAGCATAGCGTCCCTGCGTGGAGATACCCGCGATTTTCTGCCGGTTCACGACGCCGCCGGTGGTGACGATCATGAGATCCTCTTCCGGCGATACCACTTTGTGTGCGACGACGAATCCCTTCCGTTTGTTCAGACTGAGTGTCTTGATCCCCTTGCCGCCACGGGATTGTACGCGATATTCTTCCAGCGGGGTCCGCTTGCCATACCCTTTGGAAGTGACGATCATCACATCCAAACCATCCGTGGCGACGTCCATATCAATCACTTCATCCCCCTCGGCGAGGGTGATCCCTTTCACTCCTGTGGCCGCCCGGCCCATTTCCCTGACTTCCTGTTCCGGGAAGCGGATGGACATGCCATACTTGGTTCCCAGCAAGACTTCCTGGTTGCCGTCGGTCAGGTGGACGCCGACCAGCTCGTCACCTTCACGTAAGTTAATGGCGAACAAGCCGTTACGCCGGATGTTCTCAAACTCCTGCAATGCCGTCTTTTTCACGACACCGTGCCGGGTGGCGAAGAACAGGAATTTGTCTTGGGCGAACTCCTTGACCGGGATGACCGCATGGATGTATTCATCCTGATCGATCTGGATCAGGTTGATGATTGGCGTTCCCCGGGCCGTCCGCCCCAACTCCGGCACTTCATACGCTTTGAGCCGATAGACTTTCCCCTTGTTGGAGAAGAACAAGAGGTGGTTATGCGAATGAGTGACGAACAGGTGCTGGACAAAGTCATCCTCCCGCGTGCCCATGCCAGTGATGCCGCGACCGCCACGCTTTTGCGCACGGTAGGTGGACAGCGGCATCCGTTTGATGTACCCGCGATGGGTGAGCAGGATCGCCACCTCTTCTTCCGGAATCAGGTCTTCCTCATCGATTTCGTCCGCTTTGGCGCGAATCCGCGTCCGCCGATCATCCCCGAATTTCTCGCGGATTTCCAACAGTTCCTCGCGTACCACCCCGCGAATTTTGTCTTCGCTGGACAAGATGTCGCGCAAGTGGGCGATCAATTTTTGCAGTTCCTGATACTCATCTTCGATTTTCTCCCGCTCCAAGCCGGTCAATCGTTGCAGGCGCATGTCCAGGATCGCCTGTGCCTGCTTCTCAGACAAGCCGAACCGTTCCATCAGCCCGTCGCGTGCTTCCTGCGCGGTGCGTGAGCCGCGAATCAAAGCGATCACTTCGTCGATGTGATCCAACGCGATGCGCAGCCCTTCGAGGATGTGGGCTCGCTCTTCCGCTTTGCGCAGATCGTACGCCGTACGGCGGCGGATCACCTCAATCTGATGCTCCAGATAGTGATGGAGCAGTTGCTTCAGATTGAGAATCCGCGGCTGACCGTCCACCAAGGCCAACATGATCACGCCGAAGCTGGTTTGCAGGGCGGTGTGTTTGAACAAGTTGTTTAAGATGATTTGCGGATTGACATCCCGGCGCAATTCGATGACGACACGCATACCGTTGCGGTCTGATTCATCGCGCAGGTCGGTGATGCCTTCGATCTTTTTGTCCCGCACCAGTTCGGCGATTTTCTCCACCAATTTTGCCTTGTTCACCTGATACGGCAACTCTTCGACCACGATGCGCATCTTGCCGTTGTTGGCTTCCTCGATCCTCGTTTTGGCCCGGATCTGGATGCTGCCCCGGCCGGTCCGGTAAGCCTTCTTGATGCCGTCCTTGCCCATGATGATGCCGCCGGTGGGGAAATCCGGTCCTTTGATCTTTTTCATCAATTCATCGATCGTCACATCGGGGTTGTCGATCATCAGGATCAAGCCGTCAATCGCTTCCCGCAGGTTGTGCGGGGGGATGTTGGTGGCCATCCCGACGGCGATGCCCGATGCCCCGTTGACCAGCAGGTTGGGGAAACGGGCAGGCAACACCAGCGGTTCTTCTTGTTGACCGTCATAGTTGGGACCGAAGTCGATCGTGTCTTTGTGGATGTCCCGCAGCAGCTCCAAGGTGATCGGCGCCATCCGGGCTTCGGTGTACCGCATCGCAGCGGGTGCGTCCCCGTCAACGGAACCGAAGTTGCCGTGACCGTCCACCAGCATGTAGCGGTAGGAGAAATCCTGTGCCATCCGAACCATCGCGTCGTACACGGCCGCATCGCCGTGCGGGTGGAACTGAGCGGTCACGTTCCCGACGACGCGGGACGATTTTTTGTACGGTTTGTCCGGGGTCATCCCCAAGTCAAACATGGTGTAGAGAATCCGGCGGTGCACCGGTTTCAATCCATCCCGGACGTCCGGCAGGGCCCGGCTGACGATGACGCTCATCGCGTAGTCCAAAAACGAGTTGCGCATCTCCTGGCTGATATTCACTTCTTGTATGCGCTCGGTTCCCTCAGGCATATCTCTATTCCCTCCGATTCACGCCGCATCATACATCCAGATTGCGTACCTGTTTGGCGTATTCCTGGATGAATTCGCGACGCGGCTCTACTTTGTCCCCCATCAGCGTTTCAAAGACCGTATCCGCATCCATCGCATCTTCCAGCGACACTTTGAGCAGGGTACGGCTTTCGGGGTCCATTGTCGTCTCCCAAAGCTGGGTGGCATTCATTTCTCCCAACCCTTTGTACCGCTGAATTTCGATTTTGCCCTTGCCTTCCATCTCACGAACCATTTGCTCTTTTTCCCGGTCATTGTAGGCATACCGAATCGTTTTGCCCTGTGTGATTTTATACAGGGGCGGCTGGGCGATGTAGACGTAGCCCGCCTCGATGAGCGGCCGCATGTAGCGGTAGAAGAACGTCAGGAGCAAGGTGCGGATGTGCGCACCGTCGACGTCGGCATCCGTCATGATGATGATCTTGTGATACCGGGCCTTCTCCAACTGAAAATCCTCGCCGATGCCCGTGCCCAACGCCGTGATGATTGTGCGGATTTCTTCGTTGGACAAGGCTTTGTCAAGGCGCGCCTTTTCGACGTTGAGGATTTTCCCGCGCAAAGGCAAAATCGCCTGGAACATACGATCGCGTCCTTGCTTGGCGGTACCGCCTGCGGAATCCCCTTCCACCAGATACAGCTCGCTGATGGAAGCGTCCCGGGACGTGCAATCGGCCAGTTTCCCCGGCAGGGAACTCACTTCCAACGCGTTTTTGCGCCGGGTCAGCTCGCGCGCCTTCCGGGCGGCTTCCCGTGCCCGGGCAGCCATCACCGCTTTGTTGATGATCTTTTTCGCTTCAGCCGGGTGCTCATCCAGATACATCCCGAAATGCTCGGCAAACAGGGTTTCCGTCACCGTCCGGGCTTCGCTGTTGCCCAGTTTGGTCTTGGTTTGCCCCTCAAATTGCGGATCGGGGATCTTGACGCTGACGATGGCAGTCAGGCCTTCGCGCACGTCGTCCCCGGTCAGGTTGCTGTCGTTGTCTTTAAGCAGATTGTTCCGCCGGGCGTAATCGTTGATCACCCGGGTGAGGGCCGATTTGAAACCGGCCTCGTGCGTCCCGCCCTCATGCGTGTGGATGTTGTTGGCGAAAGAATAGATGTTGGACGCGTAGGAATCGTTGTATTGTAGGGCGATTTGCACCTCAAGGCCTTCTTTTTGGCCTTCGATGTAAATCGGGGGTTGATGCAACACTTCCCGGTTGCGGTTCAAATGCTCGACAAACTGAATGATCCCCCCGTCGTATTTGAACGTCTCAGCCTTGCCTTCGCCACGCTCATCCCGCAAGGTGATCTTTACACCGCGGTTGAGAAACGCCAGCTCCCGCAGGCGCTTTTGCAAGATGTCGTAATCGAAAACGGTTGTCTCGGTGAAGATTTCCGGATCGGGCTTGAACGTGATGCGGGTTCCGGTTTCCTCGGTTTCTCCGATGACTTCCAAGTCGAATTCCGGCACACCGCGGCGATAACGCTGCCGGTGCACTTTACCGTCCCGCTTGACGATGACCTCCAGCCATTCGGACAGGGCGTTAACGACGGAGACACCCACCCCGTGCAATCCGCCGGAGATCTTGTAGCCGTCGCCGCCGAATTTGCCGCCGGCATGCAGGACAGTCATTACCACTTCCACCGCCGGCCTGCCCATCTTGGGATGGATCCCGACCGGAATCCCACTGCCGTTGTCGTCCACGGTGACACTGTTGTCTTCGTGCACCGTTACTTCGATCGTATCGCATCGTCCGGCCAACGCTTCGTCGATGCTGTTGTCCACCACTTCCCACACCAGGTGGTGCAGCCCGCGGCTGCTGGTGGAACCGATATACATCCCCGGACGCTTGCGAACGGCTTCCAATCCTTCAAGTACCTGAATCTGTGTTTCGTCATAGTTGGTTTTTTGCGCTGACACCAACTTCACCTACTCTCTCCTATGTGAAAACTTGCCGTCGGTTTGCGGAAAATTCAAGATGATCGATGAGAACCGTTTCGGGGCGGTTGTGCCCGTTTCATCAGTGTGGTCGACGAGATCGGCGAGGGGTAGATTGCCTCTTTCGTCACCACATAGGATTTGACCTCTTCATGCGAGATGGTTTCCATGCGTCCGCTGGCCTGTGCCGCCTCCAAAAACGGCGTAAGCGAATGGGGGGCTCGGCGCGTACCTGCATCCAAGATGGCCACCACCTCGGTGGAGCGAATCATCTTGTTGCCACCCAAGTGAATATACACCCGGATCACCTCCATTCGGAAATGGTTCCCTGCTTGACCGCGTATACTTGCGCCCGTGCCAATGTGTCGGAGCCGATACCTTCCAAGCCGGTCGCGGTGACAAATGTCTGCACCTTTCCACGGATCGCCTCCAACAGGTGCGTTTTGCGGCTATCGTCCAATTCGGACAGGACATCATCCAAAAGAAGAATGGGATAATGACCGGTTTCCTGTCGAATCAGTTCGATCTCCGCCAGTTTGAGCGAAAGCGCGGCCGTTCGCTGTTGTCCTTGGGAACCGTATGTATGAAGGTCCGTATCGCCGACCGCAAGTTGCAGGTCGTCCCGGTGCGGTCCGATCGATGTGCTGCCCCGGGCAATTTCCTTTTCACGCACCTTTTCCAATTGACGGACCAAACGTTCGGCCAGCACGGATTCCTCCTCTTCGGGCCCGACGGGAATGGAGGGGCAATACCGGAGTTGCAGCCGTTCCTGCCCTTGGGTGATGGCCCGGTGGATTTCTTCTGCCCAAACGGCCAACCGCCCGATAAACATGGCCCGCTTCTTCCATACGACGGCAGCAGCTTGTGCGAGTTGATGGTCCAACACTTCCAACAGCGGGAGTTGGCCACGGTTGCGAAACAAATCTTTGAGCAGATGGTTCCGCTGGACCATCAGTTTGTTGTATTGCGACAAGTGATGCACATAAGCGGGGCTGACCTGACCGATTTCCATGTCCAGGAACCTTCGGCGAACCTGCGGGCTTCCCTTGACCAACGCCAAATCCTCCGGGGCAAACAGCACCGCCGTCAATGTGCCGATGTACTCGGACAGCCGGCGTTGCTCCACGCCGTTTCGACTCGCCTTTTTCCCCTGCTCCGTCAAGCGGATTTCCAGCCGCTGCATTCCTTCGCCGCGCATGACGCGCGCATTCAGTTGGGCAAACGGTTGATTCCACTGGATCAATTCCTTGTGGGAACGCGCACGGTGCGACTTGCCCAAAGCCAGTACGTAAAGGGATTCCAAAATGTTGGTTTTCCCCTGTGCATTGGGACCGATGAAGAGGTGGAGTTCCCCCGGACACGTCAAGTCGAGGTGGTCGATGTTGCGATAATGGCGAAGTTCCAAACGTTGTACGCGCAAAACGGTCCCTCCCGTCAGTCCGCCACCACGCGCACCGGCTCCAGCCCGTCGATTTCCACAATGTCCTGTGGATAGATTTTGCGTCCGCGGCGGTCCTCCTCTTCGCCGTTCACTTTCACGACGTGTTCGGCGAGAAACCATTTGGCCTGCCCGCCGGTCTGAATCACATCCAGCACTTTGAGCAATTGACCAAGCGTGATATAGGGGGTATCGATCTTGACGATTTGCACGGGGTCTTCACTCCAACTCCTTCTTTTCCTCATCCGCAAACGTTGGCTTTTGCGTGTTCGATGAATATCGTCCGTTTTCCCGACTCATTCCAACTTTGCCCTGTCAAGGAAGCATACCATGCCCGCTTCGAACCGAAAGTACAGGACGCGGGCAAAGTTGGCTTCACTTTCAGGATATTGCCCGCGCCCATCCCTGCGCTTTTCAGTTCTTCACTCGGTCGGGCTCAGGTCTTCACCCGCCCGGGAAAACGTCACTGCCTCATGAATGTTTCAAACACGCGCTAACGCGTGCGGATCGGAACAATCAAATGAAGGGCGTCCTCACGGTCGGCCGGTTGGATGACGAACGGTGTCATCGTTCCCGTAAAGGTGATGCGGATCTCTTCGCTGTCCACCGCCCGAAGCGCCTCTATCATGTATCGGGCGTTAAACGAGATGGTCAGTTCTTCTCCGCTCACCTTGGCGGGAACCTCTTCTGTCGCCACACCGACATCCTGTGCGGCCGAAGTGACTTCCACATGCCCTTCGGCTTTCACAGTCCATTTTATCACATTGTCGCGTCCATCCCGACTAATTAATGAGGCACGCTCCACTGATTCCAGCATTTCGCGGGTGGAAGTGACCATCTCCGAGATGCCGCCTTGGGGAATGACCCGGTTGGTATCCGGATAATTTCCTTCTAGCAGTCGAGAGAAGAACAGCAGATTGTCCGCTTTGACCAGGATTTGATTGTCAGCGACGACTACATCCACCCAACCGTCCTGATCTGCCAAAATCTTGGCCAGCTCTGACAAGCTTTTGCCGGGGATGACGACATTGTGCAAATCCAGCTCCGGATCTGCTTCCACTTCGGCTTCCCGGCGGGAGAGTCGGTGACTGTCGGTCGCGACGAAGATGAGGCGTCCTTGTTTCAGCTGACACAGCACCCCCGTCAACACGCCCCGAGCCTCTTGTGTTGAAACGGCAAAACCGGTTTGCCGGATCATCGATTTCAACAGATCCGCCTGCATGCTGAAAGTTTGATGTTCCTCCAGTTGCGGCAGACGCGGGTATTCTTCGGCATCCAGTCCGTTCAGCTGGAACTGGGCCTGACCCGAACGAATTGTGGTGATCAAACGATCTACCGTCCACTCCACTTCATCACCTGGCAATTTGCGTACGATGTCTCCCAAAATGCGTCCGGGTAAGACGATATTTCCTATTCTTTCCACATTTACTTGTTCTTTATCATCCACCCGGTGGGGAATTCGTACTTGAATCGTCAGATCGGAGTTCATCCCGGTCAACGTCAAACCTGTGTCTTCAGCCGAGACTTTGATCCCCGTCAATATGGGGATCGTTGTTTTTTGCGATACCGCTTTGGACACTTGGGACACGGCTTCCACCAATGCCGCGCGTTGTACGCGAAATTTCATGGGAATCCTCCTTTTTCGGTTTCTCCTCTACGATGTGGATATGTTGGGGATTACCGGGTCTGTTGGCGTATCTGAAAGAAGCGGTCGGTGAAAAACGGAGAGGACGTTCTGCGCGGTTCCTGTTCTATTTTCTATTATTGGATAATATAAAAAAGCAGGAGTACTAGTAGTAGGGCCTGTGGATAATGTGTATAAGTGTCGTAAACCCAGATGTGACGGCATATTTCGATGTGGATAATGTGTGTACAAGCTGGGGATAAACACTGATGATTATCCACATTCATCCACAGCCCTGTTTTCATGGTGACAGCGAACTGCTTCGTATAAGAAAAGTCATCCACAGTTTTTCTGTGAATAACATGTGAATGATTAGGTCGTCCGCTGACGGATACGGCTTTTCAACTCTTCGATCGCCTGTTGCAGATGGGGATCGCTTTCGACGATCTTGGCGATCTTTTCATGAGCATGAATCACCGTTGTATGATCCCTGCCACCGAACTCTTCCCCGATTTTCGGCAGAGAATAATCGGTCATTTCCCTGGATAGGTACATGGCGATCTGTCGGGGGAACGCGACGCTTTTCGTCCGTTTTTTCCCTTTGAGATCCTCCAGATCCAACCGGTAATAATCACTGACCACTTGTTGTATGTCCCGAATCGTGATCGCCCGCGGTCCGGATTGCGTGACCAAGTCCTTGAGCGCTTCTTCCGCCAGTTCGGCCGTAATCGGTTTGCTCATCAACGCGGAGTATGCGACGACGCGGATCAATGCCCCTTCCAGCTCCCGAATGTTGGTGTCGACCCGGTTAGCGATGAAAATCAACACTTCATTGGGAATGTTGAGGTTGTCCGCAATCGCTTTTTTGCGCAGAATGGCGATTCGCGTCTCCAGATCGGGAGGCTGAATGTCCGTGATCAGCCCCCATTCAAACCGGGAACGGAGCCGATCTTCTAATGTGGGAATCTCCTTGGGCGGCCGATCGCTGGAAATGACGATCTGTTTGCTTTCCTCATGCAACGCATTGAAAGTGTGGAAAAACTCTTCCTGTGTCTGTTCCTTGCCCGCGAGAAATTGGATGTCGTCGATCAGCAACACGTCTACATTGCGGTATTTGTTCCGGAAATCCACCGTTTTGTTGTCTCGGATCGAGTTGATGAATTCATTGGTGAATTTCTCGGATGACAGATACACCACATTGCTGCCCGGATTATGACTCAATACATAATGCCCGATTGCGTGCATCAGGTGTGTTTTGCCCAACCCGACGCCACCGTAAATAAACAGGGGATTGTACGCTTTGGCGGGTGCTTCTGCCACTGCAAGTGAAGCCGCATGTGCGAACCGGTTGCCCGAGCCGATCACGAACGTGTCAAACGTATACCGGGGATTGAGCATCGTTTTGGGTGAATCGTCCATTTCCCCCGGCTCGTTCGTCGGCGAGACGGTATCATTGTCGTCATTCGCTTTCGACGAGTGTGTGACGAACTGCACGCCGATTACCGACCCCGTTACTTCCCGCAAAGTTTCTCGCACCAAATTGGAGTAACGGGATTCCAACCAGTCGCGGGCAAATTCGTTCGGCGCGGCGATGATCAGCGTCTGATCCCGGTAATCCACAGCCTCTGTGGATTTCAACCATGTTTCATAACTGGGTTTGCTCAGCTTTTCCTGGATGTACTGCAAAGCACGATCCCATAGCTGTTGATAATGCGTTTCCATCTTCTCCCCCCTTCCACCACTTTCCACAGGTTTATCCACACAAATGGGAAACGGTTTGCTCATTCATATCAACAAAAAAAGAGAGTTACCCACAGTATCC